>NZ_JAUTYR010000180.1:0-523 GCF_041946035.1 Pseudomonas sp. AMR01 | reverse complement strand
TGCAGCGCGCCAGGTGTTTCAATCAGGCGTTTGACGTACGTAGTCACAGCCTGCTCGGGGCTGATCAGCACGTCGATCGGCACGGCTTCGTTATGAAACAGCCCGCCCCGGGTGAGATAGGCGGACTCGCGGATGCGGGCGATCTTGGTCGGCGTGCGAAACAGTGTATATGCGACCTGGCAGGCGATCATGTTGGTCTCGTCGCTGCTGGTAACCGCGATCAGCATATCGGCATCATCGGCACCGGCCTGACGCAGCACCGTGGGAAACGAGCCGCGGCCGAATACGGTGCGAATATCCAGCCGATCACCCAGCTCGCGCAGTCGTACGGCGTCAGTATCAATGACGGTAATGTCGTTGGCCTCACTGGCCAGCTCGGCGGCCAGGCTGCCCCCCACCTGCCCTGCTCGGTGGTTGATTATCTTCATAAAACTGGTATCCCGTTGTCAGCAGCTGTGTAGCTGTCGTCCGCGCCGCTGGCGGAAATTTTCAGAAGCTTGGCCTGTTATAAACCGTGGTGGCC
>NZ_JAUTYR010000179.1:0-523 GCF_041946035.1 Pseudomonas sp. AMR01 | reverse complement strand
GAAAGAGGCATGCAAGCTTCTCGCTGATTAACCCAATAGGAGAATCCTGTGATCAAACTGAACTCGATCAAATCTGTTGTCGCTTCTGTCGCCATGGCAATTGCAGCCCCTGCGCTGGCCGCAGCTGAGTACCCGGAAAAGGAAGTCAAACTTGTCATCCCCTTCGGACCGGGTGGCGCGACAGATGTATTGTTCCGCCTCATTTCTGCCGAGGCAGAAAAGCATCTGGGACAAACAATCGTGCCGGTCAATATGGCCGGCGCAGGGGCCACGCGAGGTTCGCGCGAAGTCAAGGATGCGGCACCGGACGGATATACCATTCTCGGTAGTCATGACTCCGTTGCATTGTCAAATCTCGCTGGCATGGTTGACTATTCCTATGACGCCTTCGAGCCAGTAATCTTGCTTACCCAAACGGTAAACGTGATAAGCGGCGGACCGGACCCTGTCGTCTCAGACATCTCGAAACTTGCCGATTATGTTGCCGCGAACCCCGGCGATCTGGCTGTGTCGATGATCCCCA
>NZ_JAUTYR010000178.1:0-524 GCF_041946035.1 Pseudomonas sp. AMR01 | reverse complement strand
TCATGCGAGCAGTACCGGGTCACCACATTGGAAGTTGAATTCCGTTGTGGAGTACGAGAAGCCGACCCGTTGTACGACTTGGCCTGTGCCGGTCGGTGCCGTCGCCGTGGCCTTGCCGGGCGTGGTCGCGGACAGGAATTGGACGGCCCCAGCGGTCAGGCCCGTTTGAGTGTTGTCCAACCCCTCGAAATACACGGTGGCATTTCCGGACGACGATACCGCCGTCAACACGTACCCGTGTGCTTCCTTGCCCGTGGTCGACGCGTCGGCCTTGCGGACTTTGGCACCGGACGAAATGTGAATGTTCACGAGGTCGCCCGCCGCCAACGCTTCGGACGCGACGATTACCGCCGTGTCCGCGCCGAGTCCGGCCGGGGTCATGGACGCGGGGAGTTTACCGCCCGAGTCCAATGCGATGATCTTGCCCGCGTCACCCGCACCCGCCGACGAATCGACGGCCGCAACCTCGGTGAACAATCCGGCGACCATGGAAATGTACTTATTTCCCGCCATATCATGCTCCT
>NZ_JAUTYR010000177.1:0-529 GCF_041946035.1 Pseudomonas sp. AMR01 | reverse complement strand
TTGTCGTATTGATAGCTGCTGAGAAGTTTTCCCTGGCCGCGCTGGTGTTCTCGGCCGGCTTCGAATGTATGGGTGGTCAGTACGCTGCCGTTCAGTTCAACCGTTTGGAGGTCGCCGCCCTTTTTGTGGTTGAAAACCAGCCGGTTGTTGTCCGGCAGTCGCAGGTTTTTGAGCTGACCGCAGGCGTCGTAGCCGTAGCGCAGGGTGCCCCAGCCCTGGTGTTCGGCGGTGAGGCGGTTTTGCTGGTCGTATTCGTAAGCGAGCGCCCAGTGGCCGTCATTGACGCCGAGGAGGTTGCCTTGGCGGTCGTAGGTGTAATCGACGCTTTTGCCATCGGGGAGGGTTTTTCGTACGAGGCGCCCGGCGTGGTCTCGCTCGTAACGGGTGACTAGCTGACTGCCGTCGTCGCCGTATTCGGTCTTTTCCTGTAGGTTGCCATTGAGGTCGTAGACGTAGGCGGTGCGCTGGCCGTCAAAGCCAACCTCTTGCTGGATCAGGCCGTTGGGATGGTATTGCAACGCATAGGTCT
>NZ_JAUTYR010000176.1:0-530 GCF_041946035.1 Pseudomonas sp. AMR01 | reverse complement strand
CAGCAACTCACCCAATTCGCCGGGAAAGAGGCACCGCTTCAGGACGACTACATCGACTGCTGGGCGGATATGGAAAAGAAGTTCGACGGCACGCCCGGTAAGAAATAACCGCGATGCTGACGCTTTATTCCTACTGGCGCTCGACCACAGCCTACCGCGTGCGGGTGGCGCTAAACCTCAAGGGACTGCCCTACCGGGTGGTCCCGGTGGATCTCGTCGCCGGGGAGCAACGCGCCCCGGACTATGTTGCCAAGAACCCGATCAAAGGGGTGCCGACCCTGTTTCTGGAGGACGGCAGGGCGTTAACCCAATCGCTGGCGATCATGTCCTACCTGGACGAGATCGCCCCCGACCCCGGCCTTCTGCCTGAGCCTGCGTTTCAGCGGGCGCAGGTGCTGGCCGCCGCACAGGTCATCGCGACGGACATTCATCCGATCAACAACCTCAAAGTCGTCAGCCACTTGAAAACCCAACATGGGCTGACTGCGGATGAGGGAACAGCATGGATGCGCCATTGGATGACGGAAGTG
>NZ_JAUTYR010000040.1:0-42932 GCF_041946035.1 Pseudomonas sp. AMR01 | reverse complement strand
ACAAGCCCGCTCGCCACGAAAGCCCTACCGACTGGTGTTTAAGCGTCTGGCTCGAATTGTGTAGATAACTATGCCTATCGCAGGCAAGCCAGCTCCCACATTTTTTAGTTCTGGGTCACTGCTAAACTATGAGTTCTGCGTTCAATTTATATCCAGTGTGCGAGCTAAGCATTGCGCTAAAGTCGAGCATTGCCACCCAGGAGTACGCGGTAATGAGCGAACCGACGTTTGAGCAAAAACAGGATCACTACCATAAGATCCGCCGATCCAATTACCTCGCCAGCCTACGCCTGGAAGGGTTCGATACCCACCCCGCCGACGTCGATCAACCCCTGCCGACCCGCGAAGCCGTTCTCGCCAAGTACCAGTCCCCCGTGACACCTCTCACTGAAAGTGACTGATCGTTCCTCACGCTCTGTGTGGGAACGATTTGAGAAACCGGCAAGCCCTTGATGAGCCGCCACTCGATAAACCATCTGTCTATTGCTCCAAATTACGCTCACTTCTAAGGTTTGCCCCGTCGCTGCCAACTCAGCGACCGGGCTTGGTCACCCGAAAAACAGCAGAGATAAACGTGCCAATTCGCTTGGCGTATTTCTTTGAATCTGTATCGGAATACCCGCAATGACAAAGCTTAATGTTCCTGGCAATCGCTATCGCCAACTGCGCACCAACTTCACCGACACCCACCCGCTCGTCATCGACACCAAAGCCACAGCAGAAGACATCCAGTGCGCCGCACACCAGCGCATCCGCGCCGCCACCGACCTACTGGAAACCTTCACCTGCCTGACCTACGAACACGCCGACCTCAAAGACATCTCTCACATCATCAATGCCCTGTACCTACTCATGCAGGACGGCTGCGATTTGCTGGAAGCTGCGCAGCACGTGCAGCTGCAACCGGCAGTCGATAACCCGTTAAATCCAAACCAGCCACATAGCTAAAACTGTGGGAGCTGGCTTGCCTGCGATGGCGTCCTCATAGGCTGTATTTCTTTACCTGAACGACTGCCATCGCGGGCAAGCCCGCTCCCACATTTGTCCGGTTTTCTCCAACAAATCCCGGTCGACCTTAAATTGCGAGAAGCCCCTGTAGGAAACCGTCCAAAGCAGCGTCATACCCTTCCCAAACTGCTTAAAACACCTGCTCTACCCCCTACATATTTTACCTTCGCCTGACTGAAACTAGTGTTCTCTCAATGCATGTCTACACGGACGAGACTTAGTCATATGGCCCTGTACCTTCAACCCGCCTTTTTTCTCCTGATGTATTTGATGCTGCATTATCAAATCAAAGCCCCCCTGGTCAGACAGCGCATCGCAATTGCCTGTCTCGTGGCAGGGCTCACGATGAATTGGCTACTGCCCAACGTGGCAGCATTCCTAAAAATGCCTTTCTTGCCTGTCTTCGTATTCTTGATAGGCTTGGCACTCTTGATCACCCGCAACAAATACCGCCGACAACGCAACCCTCACCCACTCCTGCGTGCCCCGACCATGAACCTGGCCCCTGATTTCCCTGATGACCCCGTGATGCAGCAGCTTCTGCAATTGCTGCACGAAGAAATCGGCCTGCCGAAACACAAAACCATTCGTCTCGACACTTCGCTCAACTTCAACCTGGGCTGCGACGGTGCCGAGGCCAAACAGTTCATGGATGCGCTGGAACAGGAATTTGTGATCGACCTGGGCGATTACGATGCTTACCGTTACTTTAAGCCGCCGGTGTTCGATGTGTTCCTGAAGCGGCGCGCCAGGGGCCGTGGCGATAAAGTGCCGTTGACTATTGGCATGCTGTATCTGGCGATCAAAACCCACAGCTGGGATACGCAGACTCTGGAAAACCTCAGCTAACCCAAGAGCACCGAAGATCCAAATGTGGGAGCTGGCTTGCCTGCGATAGCATCACCCTGCCAGGACTGATTCACCGGGGCGCCTGCATCACGGGCAAGCCCGGCTCCCACATTGAATTCGCGTTAACCTGGCGAGCTGCGCATAAAACAACAGGGACTTTACATGGACGTAACAATGGGCCTGCTGGCCGCCCTGCTCTGGGGCGGCACGGACTTTCTCGTGGGCCTCAACGCCCGCGCCGTCGGCGTGAAACGCGCGGTGTATTTCGGCCAAGCACTCGGTTTTTTGATCATGACCTTGCTGCTGGTCATCTTCCCGACCTTCCTGCTCAAATCCCTCAATGCCCCGTTGAGCGTGTGGCTCCTGGGCATCGCCGCCGCCCTGCTCACCGTCTCCGGCGCCCTCGCGCTGTCGAAGGCGTTCGCGTTGGGCAAAGCTGCCATCGTCGCGCCGCTGGTGACGTCCTACGGCGTGGTCACCACCTTGCTGTCGTGGGCCAGCGGTGAACACATCAGCTTGCTTCAACTCGGCTGCATCGGCGTGTGCGTCATCGGCGTAACCCTCTCCAGCCTCCACAAGGACAACGGCGCTCCCCACAACAACCCGCGCCTGTCCATCGCCTACGCCTTGCTCGCCGCGTTGCTGTACGGCACCAGCTTCTGGCTGCAAGGCCGCTACACATTGCCGGCGTTAGGGCCGATCACCATGCTGTGGCTGGGTTATCTGGTGGGCCTGTGCGTGTTGGTGGTGATGGTGCTGAAGATAAGGGACGGTTTGAAAATACCGCCGCTGAAAAATTGCGCAACGTTGACCGGCGCGAGCGTGATGAACCTGGGCGGCTTCTCGGCATTTTCGTGGGGGGCGATGGCAGGGTCTGTATCGGTGGTGACGGTGATCAGTAGATTGTCGGGCGGGATTGCGGCGATTCTAGGCTTTGTGTTTTTCAAGGAGCGGTTATCCGCCGTGCAAGTGCTGGGCGTGGTGTTGGTGCTGGTCGGCGCCGTGGTTTTGCACATCGCCCACTAACCCTTCGCGCACAAAAAAGCCGCCCCTGAGGGCGGCTTCTTCACAACAACCGAATCTTACAACTTAGGACCGGCAGCCTTGATCGCGTCGCTCACTTCAAACTTCTTGAAGTTCTCAACGAACAAACCGGCCAGCGCCTTCGCTGCTTCATCGTAAGCAGCCTTGTCAGCCCAGGTATTACGTGGGTTCAACAGGCCGGTATCAACGCCCGGAACGGCCAATGGCACGTCGAGGTTGATGGTGTCGAGGTGTTCGGTTTCAGCACCGATCAACGCGCCGCTCTGGATCGCTGCGATGACGCCGCGAGTGGTCGGAATGTTGAAGCGTTTGCCGACGCCGTAGCCGCCGCCGGTCCAGCCGGTGTTGACCAGGTAGACCTTGGAGCCGAAGCCGCGCACGCGCTTGATCAGCAGTTCAGCGTATTCACCGGCCGGGCGTGGGAAGAATGGCGCGCCGAAGCAGGTGGAGAAGGTCGACTTGATGCCGCTGCCCGAACCCATTTCAGTCGAGCCCACCAAAGCGGTGTAGCCGGACAGGAAGTGGTAGGCCGCTTGTTCTTCGCTGAGGATCGAGACGGGCGGCAGTACGCCGGTCAGGTCGCAGGTCAGGAAGATCACAGCGTTTGGCTCGCCACCGAGGTTGTGCTCGGAGCGCTTGGCAACGTGCTCCAGCGGGTAGGCCGCGCGGCTGTTCTGGGTCAGGCTGACGTTGGTGTAGTCGGCGTGCTTGGCATCGTCGATCACCACGTTTTCGAGCACGGTGCCGTGCTTGATGGCTTTCCAGATGACCGGCTCGTTCTTCTCGGACAGGTCGATGCACTTGGCATAGCAACCGCCTTCGATGTTGAACACTACGCCTTCGCCCCAGCCGTGTTCGTCGTCACCGATCAGGTAACGGCTTTCGTCGGCCGACAGGGTGGTTTTACCGGTGCCCGACAGACCGAAGAACAAGGTCACGTCGCCCGCTTCGCCAATGTTGGCAGCGCAGTGCATTGGCAGCACGTCGGCTGCCGGCAGCAGAAAGTTCTGCACCGAGAACATGGCTTTTTTCATCTCACCGGCGTAACGCATGCCAGCGATCAGCACTTTTTTCTGTGCGAAGTTGAGGATCACGCAACCGTCGGAGTTGGTGCCGTCACGCTCTGGCACGCACTCGAAGTTGGCCACGTTGAGCACTTGCCACTCATCACGACCGGCCGGGTTGTATTGGGCCGGGTTGATGAACAGGCAGCGGCCGAACAGGTTCTGCCAGGCCGTCTGGGTAGTCATTTTGACGGCCAGGTAGTGGTCTTCGGCAGCCCCTACGTGAACGTGGGAAACGAAGTGCTCTTGCGCGTTGTTGAATGCTTCTACGCGGTTCCACAGGGCGTCAAACTTGTCGGCCGGGAACTTGCGGTTGATCGGGCCCCAGGCGATTGCATCCTGGGTGGATGGCTCTTCAACAATGAAGCGGTCAACCGGCGAACGGCCAGTGCGGTGACCGGTCTCGACGACCAGCGCGCCAGTATCGGCAAGCACGCCTTCACCGCGCTGCAGGGCTTCTTTAACCAGATCGTCAACACTCAGATCGGTGTATACGGCGTTGTTGGCTTGCGTCATGAGGTTCCCCGTCGGCCTATGGCCGAGTGCTCCAAACGTTTTGTAGTAGAAAGTTGCGCACTACTACCGCGAAAAAAGTGGGCCGGATTATGCCAGAAAAGCCCAAAAAGAGTAGGGCCCTCCCGTCAGAACTGCGCTAATCCGGCGTTCGTCAGGTGATTTACCTGTGCTTAAACGTTTTAGTGGCGGGTGTCGGAAGGGGTGTCGATGCCTGCTCCGGCGAACAATTGGGCTACATCAGCAGCATCGAACAGGTAGCGCTGGTTGCAAAACTGGCAGTCGATTTCGATATTGCCGCCGTGCTCCACTACCAAATTCTGCGCATCTTCCAGGCCCAGGCTGACCAAGGCATTGGCGGAACGCTCACGCGAGCAGCTGCAACGGAAGCGCAGGCCCTGTTCGTCGAACAGGCGCACGGCTTCTTCGTGGTAGAGGCGGTGCAGGATGGTTTCGTTGTCCAGGCCCAACAGCTCTTCAGCGGTCAGGGTGCCGGCCAGTGCGGTGAGTTTGCGCCAGCTGTCGATGCGCTCGTCGTCGTCCTTGATGCGGTCCGCCGGCAATTGCTGCAACAGCAGGCCACGGGCGCGCTTGCCGTCGGCGTTGAGCCAGAACTTGGTGCCGACTTGCTGGGACATCACGAAATAATTGGTGAAGCAGTCCGACAGTGTTTCGCCGTCGAGGTCGACGATGCCTTGGTAACGCTGGCCTTCCGTCGGGTCCACGGTAATCGCCAGCACGCCGTTGGACATCAAGTCGGACAAGGTCGCGTCCGGCGCGATCAGGTCGGCATCGTAACGCGCCAGGCCACGGATTTCGCGCTCGCTGGAGCACTCGATCATCAGCATCGGAATCGGGCCGTCGGAACGGGCCTGCAATATCAGCAAACCGTCGAACTTCATGGTGCCCACCAGCAGCGCCGCTGCCGCCATCAGCTCGCCGAGCAATTGCGCGACCGGCTCCGGATAGGGGTGCTTGGCGAGGACTTCGGCATAGCTGCGCTCCAGCGAGACCAGTTCGCCGCGGGCGTCGTTCTCGTCGAAGATAAAGCGTTGGGTGAAGTCGGTATCCGGTAGATCAGTCATAGGTCTGGGTATCTGAATTGATGACAAGTTGATGACAAGCTTTATAGAATTAAACGCTTTAGCACCATTTTGGTGCAGCTTTCTAAAGTGATGGGGGACAGTTTATGAACAATCCGGGTTTGTTCCAAGCCAGGTGGAACCTCGGGCGGTGGGCCTTTTGCAATCTACTCGCAATCGCGCTGCTGTGTTTTTGGCTGTGGCCCACGGGTCAGAGGCTGTGTGTGGTTTTCGACGAGTGGCTGTTTCATCTGCTCAATGACCCGCTGGCGAGCAGTACTGCCTGGCTGCATGTGTGGGCTGTGGCCAGTTTGCGGCCATTTGATGCAGTGGTCGGGGTGATTTTGCTGACGCTGTTGATGCGCGGTGGCTGGGTGTTCAAGGCCGTGCAGGTGCGGGAGGCGTTTTTCGGGTTCTTCGGCATTTTGTTGTTGCTACTGTTTATCCGCATGCTGTTTTCCAAGCTCGCGGTGCTGATGGGCTGGCAGCACAGCAGCCCGTCGATGGTGATTAGCGGTGCGGTCCATATGAGTGAGTATTTCCCAGGCCTGGAAAAAACCTGGGAGTTGAAGGACCGTTCGAGCCAGAGTTTCCCGGGGGACCATGCGTCGGTGTTGTTGATTTGGGGGATGTTTATGACGGTGTTTGCCAAGCGCATCGGGCAGGTGCTGGTGATCTGGGGGCTGGCGCTGTTGTTCATGATGCCGAGGTTGGTGGCCGGTGCGCATTGGGGCCAGGACGACTACATCGGCGGGGTATTGCTGGCGCTGTTGGCGTTGGGATGGGGGTATTACACGCCGTTTGCGGCGATGGTGGCGGGAGCTTTGTTGCGGGTGACGGCGCCGGTGTTTGAGTTGCTCGGTAGATTGCCCGTGTTGGGGCGATTGAGCTTCATGCGCGCAGCCGCCTGACACAGCTGGCTCATGTGGGAGCTGGCTTGCCTGCGATGGCGTCAGGTCAGCCGGCAACTTGGTCACTGACCCACCGCTATCGCAGGCAAGCCAGCTCCCACATTTGGTCCGCTATGGGTGGAAGGTTTGTGCTCACTCAAGTCAGTCGTCATTGCCACTGCCGCGAAACTTGAACAAATCGCGGCGCTGCTTCTTGCTCGGCTTGCCATCGGTGGTCATGCCGGTGGCACCCGCCTTGCGCATCGCCGCCGCATTTTCGCGCTTGGCGATGCTGGCTTCGGTCTCGGCGTACAACGCCTGGGCTTCAGGCGCGCCACGGCGCACGATGGACAGCGCCTGCACCACGATGGTTTTTTCATCAAAACCGATGTGAATCTGAAACTCATCGCCGACGCGCGGTTCCTTGCCTGGCTTGCAGCGCTCGCCGCGATGGTGCACCTTGCCGCTCTCAATGGCAGCCTTGGCCAGGGCACGGGTTTTATAGAAACGCGCCGCCCACAACCACTTGTCCAAACGGACCTTTTCTTCCTCTTCGTGCTTTTGAGCCACTTGAATTCCTCGCTCTGAAAAATGTCGCAACTTTAACGTTGAAACCCTTCGACGCATAAACCCTTGAGCTCACCTAAGATACGCCAGGTAGAACCCTGATTTCGCGAGGATACGCTGTGACCGACTTTCCCACTTCACCCACCGAGCCGGGCCAGCGTTGCGTGGGCTGCCAGCAAAGCGAGCCCCTGGGTTTCGATTTTGCCTTCGCCTATCAACCTATCGTAGACCTGCGCGATCAGTCGATTTTTGCCCATGAAGCGTTGGTACGGGGTACTCACGGCGAAGGTGCGCTGTCGGTGCTGAGCCAGGTGAATGAAAGCAATCGCTACCGTTTCGATCAGCGCTGCCGCACGCAGGCAATTGCCGGGGCCGCCGCATTGGGGATGCAGTCCCACCTTTCGATCAACTTCATGCCCAATGCGGTGTACCGGCCAGAACTCTGCATCCGCAGTACGCTGGAGGCAGCCCGCGCGCATAATTTTCCGCTGGATCGGCTGATTTTCGAGACCATCGAAAGTGAGCATGTAGATAACCATCGCCATTTGATGAATATTCTGCGTGAATACCGCGAATTCGGTTTCAAGACCGCGATCGATGATTTCGGCGCGGGCTATTCAGGGCTGAATCTGCTGGCCGATTTCCAACCTGACTTGATCAAGCTCGACATGGCGTTGATTCGCGATGTCGATCAGGACCGTGTCCGCCAGGTAATCGTCCAGGGGATTGTCACAATCTGTGAGCAGTTGGGGGTTACTGTCATCGCCGAAGGCATTGAAAGTGCCGGGGAGCGCGACTTCCTGTCCGACTGCGGAATATTTCTGATGCAGGGCTACTGGTTCGCCAAGCCCGCATTCAAAGCCCTTGCCGAGGTTACACCTCAGGCTTGGGCGAATTAACCGGTTACCCATATTGAAGACATTTGACCATTTGACCGTTGTGGGTCTGCGTGAGTGGGTGGCACTTCCCGACTTGGGAGTTGCTGGCCTGCGCGCAAAGATCGACACCGGTGCCAGCACCTCCAGCCTGCATGCCACCGATATCGAGCCGTTTGAGCGCGACGGGGAGAATTGGGTGCGCTTTACCGCGCACCTGGGCAGCGTGGTGCAGCTGCGTCACCGCCGCTGCGAAGCGCCTCTGGTGACGATGAAAACCATCAAGAGCTCCAATGGCCACGCGCAGGTGCGCTACGTGATCAGCACCACACTGGCGCTGGGCGATCGGGTGTGGCGGGTGGAGTTCACCCTGGCCTGCCGCAAGGCTATGCGTTACCGCCTGTTGCTGGGTTCCAAGGCGTTGATTGACGGCCATCTGGTGGTCAGTCCCGGCGTCAAGTACGTTCAAGACAAGCCGGTGTTCCCGGTCTCCACTATTTCTGCCCCAGGTGCTGCATGAAGATCGCTGTGCTGTCGCGAAACCCGCGTCTGTATTCCACCCGCCGCCTGGTCGAGGCCGGCACCGAACGTGGCCACGAAATGGTGGTGATCGACACGTTGCGTGCCTATATGAACATCGCCAGTCACAAGCCGCAGATTCACTACCGGGGCAAGCCGCTGGAAGGCTTCGATGCGGTTATCCCGCGCATCGGCGCTTCGGTGACGTTTTATGGCTGCGCGGTGTTGCGTCAGTTTGAAATGATGGGCGTGTTTCCGCTCAATGAGTCCGTGGCCATCGCGCGCTCACGGGACAAGCTGCGCTCGCTGCAACTGCTGTCACGCCGTGGCATCGGCCTGCCGGTCACCGGTTTTGCTCACTCCCCGGATGACATTCCCGACCTGATCGACATGGTCAACGGCGCGCCACTGGTGATCAAGGTGCTGGAAGGCACCCAAGGCATCGGTGTGGTGTTGTGTGAAACCGCGACTGCAGCCGAGTCGGTGATTGAGGCCTTCATGGGCCTTAAGCAGAACATCATGGTTCAGGAATACATCAAGGAAGCCGGCGGTGCCGATATTCGCTGCTTCGTGGTGGGTGACAAGGTGATTGCGGCGATGAAACGCCAGGCCAAGCCGGGCGAGTTCCGCTCCAACCTGCACCGTGGCGGCAGCGCCAGCCTGATCAAGATCACTCCGGAAGAACGTATGACCGCGCTGCGGGCAGCCAAGGTGATGGGGTTGGCCGTGGCGGGTGTGGATATTTTGCGCTCCAATCACGGGCCGCTGGTGATGGAGGTGAATTCCTCACCTGGGCTGGAAGGGATCGAGACCACTACCGGCAAGGATGTGGCGGGGATCATCATTCAGCATCTGGAGAAAAGTGGTGGGCCGAATATGACTCGGACCAAGGGCAAGGGCTGATATACAGCCGGCTTTGGCGCAACACAAAAAAATGTGGGGGCTGGCTTGTGTGGGAGCTGGCTTGCCTGCGATAGCATCACCTCAGTATCACTGATACACCGAGGTGTCTGCATCGCAGGCAAGCCAGCTCCCACACAAGCCAGCCCCCACATTTGGATTTCTACAGATGATTAGACGGCATCTCTCGGTAGCATCAACCCAAGCGGCAACCGCACTCGCGCTTCCAGGCCACCCTCTTCCCGGTTGCGCAACTCAACATTGCCGCCGTGCATCGACGCGATTCGCCGCACGATCGCCAGCCCCAGCCCAGTACCCTTGCCGCCCCGCGCACGATCACCGCGGGTGAACGGATTGAAGATACCTTCCAGTTCAGCCGGATCGATACCCGTCCCCCGGTCCATCACGCTCAGCACCACATAAGGCGCAGCGCTGTCGCCGGAAACGTAGGCCGCCACTTCCACATCCGAACCGGCATGGTGCAATGCATTGCCAATGAGGTTGTTCAACAGACGCTTCATCGATACCCGACGCAACGCAAACGGCTGGATCGGCTCCAGGCGCATGCGCACCTGCTCGCCATTCTGGTTGTAGGGTGCGACGACCTCACGTACCAAATCCGTCAGATCGACGACCTCTACCACTTCGTCGCGGCCATCGCGGATAAACGCCAGGAATTGGTCGAGGATGGCGTCCATGTCCTCAATGTCGCGCACCATGTCGTCCGTCAGGTCGGAATGGTTGCCCATCAGCTCCAGGGACAGCCGCAAACGCGTCAGCGGTGTGCGTAAGTCATGGGACACACCGGCCAGCATCAGCTCCCGCTCGCGGCCGGCCTGTTCGACGTCCTCTGCCATCTGGTTGAACGCGCCATACACCTCGGTCATCTCGCTGGGCGTATCGCTGACGGGCAGGCGCACACTGCGCCCCTGCCCCAACTGACGGGCCGCAAACACCAGGCGTTTAAGCGGCTGGTTGAGTTGGCGGACGAAAATCCAAGCGGAGGCGGTTGAAAGCAAACCGATGGCCAGGAACCAGCCGAGCACGTTCCAGATTTTCTGCCCCCGCAGCGGGTGCGGGTACAGCGGCACTTTCAACCAATCCTGGCCCAGGCTCGGCGCACGCACCCACAACGCTGGTGACACATGCATGCGCAGCCGCACCTCGGTGTCTTCGCCCAGTTCGGCCTGCATCTGGCGCTGGTAAATTTCACTGTAGGGCCAATGCTGCTCGCCCTCCGGCACGCCCGAGCCCGCCACACGCACCAGGGTAGCGGCCTTGGCGATTTTCTCGCGGTTCTCGGGGTCGGCAGCCCAGTAGGCGCGCAGTGTCAGGGCGACACCGTGGCTGTATTGTCGATCCACCAGCACGTCTTCGTTCATCAACAGATAAACCAGTGTCAGTGCCTTGGAAAACAGAACGACGATCAGCACCAGCCAAAGGGTGCGAGAGAAAAAACTCTGGGGGAACCACAGCGGGGTTTTCATAGGAGACAGCTGGACACCTTGCAGAAACGAGCGGCGCTCGCAGAATTGCAGACGCCGGGCAGCCCGTCGACTCTCACCGAGTCAAACGCCAGGATGCCCGCCGCCGCAAATCATCGGTCACTTGGTTGCAGTGCCATCCGGCACAAACACATAACCCACGCCCCATACCGTCTGGATATAACGCGGCTTGGACGGGTCTGGCTCGATCATGCGGCGCAGACGGGAGATCTGCACGTCGATAGAGCGCTCCAGTGCGTCCCACTCCCGGCCACGGGCCAGGTTCATCAGCTTGTCGCGGGTCAGCGGCTGGCGGGCATTCATCACCAGCGCCTTGAGCACGGCAAATTCGCCAGTGGTCAGCATGTGCACTTCTTCGCCGCGCTTAAGCTCACGGGTGGCCAGCGACAGTTCGTAGTCGCCAAAGGTGACACTTTCATCTTCGCTGCCTGGCGCGCCCGGTACCGGTGCAGCCTGGCGACGCAATACGGCTTTGACCCGGGCCATCAACTCGTCAGGGTTGAACGGTTTTGCCAGGTAGTCATCAGCGCCCAGTTCGAGGCCCTTGATGCGGCTCAGCTCATCGCCCTTGGCGGTCAGCATGATGATTGGAATCTGGTTGTTCGCGCCGCGCAGGCGTTTACAGGCCGTGAGGCCGTCTTCGCCGGGCAACATCAGGTCGAGTACGACCAGGTTGAACACTTCGCGCCCCAACAGGCGGTCCATCTGCTCGGTGTTTGGCACCGCGCGGGCACGATAGCCCTTGGAGTTGAAGAAACGCTCCAGCAGGCTGCTCAGCCCCGGATCGTCGTCAACGATGAGAATTTTTTCGCCTTCAGCAGTTTGTGCAGTGCTGCTCATTAGATGCTCCTCTTATCTCGGCGCGCATTATGGCGTAGCTGCCGTTATACGCACCGTGTGCATTGTTAGCAGATTTTTCCTCCAGTGCCAGTCAACCCGCGCCCTACAACCATCGGCGAGGTCCCCCGAAGGGCAGAACGCTGGTTATAATGCGGCGCCTTTGTGGGGGACGACATCGGATAATTCCGTTCACTGCGTAGCTTTTTTTATTCCGTTCTCTGTGATTTTTACGATTTCGAGGGTCAACAGGCTGCCTCTTGACCCAGGCAGCGGCGCCAGTCGGGCCGCTCAACCAGCCTCGCAAGGCCTTGTTTTCCGGGCCTGCGAGCTGCTTTCAGAATTTCAGGTGGTTTTATGGACAGCATCAACAGCCGCATCGCCGAGGAACTCGGTGTACGCCCGCAACAGGTCGAAGCGGCCGTCGCTCTACTGGATGAAGGCTCCACAGTGCCCTTCATCGCCCGTTACCGAAAAGAAGTCACCGGCAGCCTCGACGACATTCAGTTACGTCACCTGGAAGAGCGCCTGCGTTACCTGCGAGAACTCGACGAACGGCGCATCAGCATCCTCGCCAGCATCGAGGAACAGGGCAAGCTGACCCCGCAACTGGAACGCGACATCAAGCTCGCCGACACCAAGACCCGTCTCGAAGACCTTTACCTGCCGTACAAACAGAAGCGCCGCACCAAGGGCCAGATCGCCCTGGAAGCCGGCCTGGGCGAGCTGGCAGACGGTCTGTTCAACGACCCGTCGCTGACCCCGGACACCGAAGCCGCACGTTTCATCAACGCTGAAAAAGGCGTCGCCGACGTCAAGGCCGCCCTCGAAGGCGCCAAGTACATCCTCATGGAGCGTTTCGCCGAGAACGCCAGCCTGCTGGAAAAACTGCGTACTTATCTGAAGCAGGAAGCCATCCTCAGTGCCCGCGTGATCGCCGGCAAAGAGGAAGAAGGCGCCAAGTTCCGCGACTATTTCGAACACGACGAACCGCTCAAAAGCATGCCGTCCCACCGTGCACTCGCCATTTTCCGTGGCCGTAATGAAGGCATTCTCAGCTCCGCGCTGAAGGTCGGCGACGAGCTGCCGGGCACCATGCACCCGTGCGAAGGCATGATCGGGCAACAATTCGGCATCCAGAATCAGAACCGTCCTGCGGACAAATGGCTCGGTGAGGTCGTGCGCTGGACCTGGAAGGTCAAGCTCTACACGCACCTGGAAACCGACCTGCTCGGCGAGTTGCGTGACGGCGCCGAAACCGAGGCGATCAACGTGTTCGCCCACAACCTGCACGACCTGCTGCTGTCGGCCCCGGCCGGCCCGCGCGCCACGCTGGGCCTCGACCCCGGCCTGCGCACTGGCTGCAAGGTTGCCGTGGTTGACGCCACCGGCAAGCTGCTGGACCACGCCACCGTGTACCCGCACGTGCCGCACAACAAATGGGACCAGACCCTCGCCATCCTGGCCGCCCTGTGCGCCAAGCACGCGGTAGACCTGATCGCCATCGGCAACGGCACCGCCAGCCGTGAAACCGACAAGCTGGCCGCCGAGCTGATCAAAAAATACCCTGCCATGAAGATGACCAAAGTCATGGTGTCTGAAGCGGGCGCGTCGGTGTACTCGGCGTCGGAGCTGGCCTCCAAGGAATTCCCGGACCTCGACGTGTCGATCCGTGGCGCGGTGTCCATCGCCCGCCGCTTGCAGGACCCGCTGGCCGAGTTGGTGAAAATCGACCCTAAATCCATCGGCGTCGGCCAGTACCAGCACGACGTGTCGCAGCTGAAACTGGCGCGCGGCCTGGATGCGGTGGTGGAAGACTGCGTAAACGCCGTGGGCGTGGACGTGAACACCGCTTCCGTGGCGCTGCTGGCGCGTATTTCCGGCCTCAACACCACCCTGGCGCAGAACATCGTCACCCACCGTGACGAGAACGGCGCGTTCAAAACCCGCGCCGCGCTGAAAAAAGTCGCACGCCTGGGCGAAAAAACCTTTGAGCAGGCCGCCGGTTTCCTGCGCGTCATGAACGGCGATAACCCGCTGGATTCGTCCGCCGTCCACCCGGAAGCCTATCCGCTGGTGCAGCGAATTGCCGCCGAAACCGACCGCGACATCCGTTCGCTGATCGGCGACGCCGCGTTCCTCAAGCGCCTGGACCCGAAGAAGTACACCGACGAAACCTTCGGCGTACCAACCATCACCGACATTCTGCAAGAGCTGGAAAAACCTGGCCGCGACCCGCGTCCCGAATTCAAGACCGCCGAGTTCCAGGAAGGCGTCGAAGAGCTCAAGGACCTGCAACTGGGCATGATCCTCGAAGGCGTGGTGACCAACGTGACCAACTTCGGCGCGTTTGTGGACATCGGCGTGCATCAGGACGGTTTGGTGCATATCTCTGCGCTTTCGGAGAAGTTCATCAAAGACCCGCGCGAAGCGGTGAAAGCCGGTGACGTGGTCAAGGTCAAGGTCATGGAAATCGACATTCCGCGTAAACGCGTGGGCCTGTCGATGCGCATGAGCGACACCCCGGGCGAGAAAATCGACGGTGCCCGTGGCGCCCGCCCAGGTTCGGCACCGCGCCAATCGCAGAACAACGCGCCGCGCAAAGAGACTGCAACCGCCGCGCCGAGCAACAACGCCATGGCATCGCTGTTCGCCAACGCAAAGCAGTTGAAGAAACGCTGATGGAAATTCCGGCCGGCTTGACCCAAAGCGCGTTCAGCGAACTGATCGGCTGCCGCCTCCAGCGCCTTGAAGAAGGCGTTGCCGAGGTGGCCCTGACCCTGGAGCCGCACCTGCGCAACCGCGCGGGCAAGCTCCATGGCGGGGCGATTTTCAGCCTGGTGGACATTACGATGGGGCTGGCCTGTTCCAGCGCCCATGGTTTCGACCATCAGAGCGCGACCATCGAGTGCAAAATCAATTACATCCGCGCCGTGGAAGACGGTGACGTGCTGTGCACCAGCCGCGTGATTCACGCCGGAAGACGCACATTGGTGGTCGAAGCCGACGTGTATCAGGACGAAAAACTGGTCGCAAAAGCACAAGGCACCTTCGCTGTCCTCTAGCTCCCCGCCCTCGATTTGAGTTAATTTCGGCGCTGACACAACAGCGTCGGAATTTTCTCGCCGCGCCATAGCCATATTCAAGGAGTGAAGTCGGCTTTTTCCAAAGCGAGTCAAATTGACTCAAAACCAGGCGATCACGCCAGTTTTAACTTCACCCTTGTAGACCGTCCTGCCCACCCCCATATTGGGGCGACTGACGCGTGAAGGAATCCAACTTGAGCGAACTTCTCAACCGCCGCCTGGCCCTGCTCGGCAAGCGCGAACACCTCTCCCTGCTAGAGCAATGCTTGCACGGCATCGAGCGTGAATGCCTACGCGTTACCGGTGAAGGTCGCCTGGCGCAAACGCCGCACCCGGAAGCCCTGGGCGCCGCGCTGACCAACGAATTGATCACCACCGACTACTCGGAGTCGCTGCTGGAGTTCATCACGCCTGCCCTGCCCAACCCGGCAGACACCCTGAGCAGCTTGGACAAGATCCACCGTTTTGCCTACACCAAGCTCGGCAGCGAATACCTGTGGAGCCCTTCGATGCCGTGCCCGTTGCCGGCCGAGGAAGATATTCCGATTGCCTACTACGGCACCTCCAATATCGGACAGCTCAAGTACGTGTATCGCAAGGGCTTGGCCCTGCGGTACGGCAAGACCATGCAGTGCATCGCCGGCATTCACTACAACTTCTCGTTGCCGGAAGCGCTGTGGCCGTTGCTTAAGGAGACTGACGGGTTTGTCGGCACTGACCGCGACTACCAGTCCACCGCCTACATCGCGCTGATCCGCAACTTCCGCCGTTACAGCTGGCTGCTGATGTACCTGTTTGGTGCCTCGCCGGCCCTGGACGCGGGCTTTCTGCGGGGTCGCTCGCACCAGCTGGAATCGCTGGACGCCGACACCCTGTACTTGCCCTACGCCACCAGCCTGCGCATGAGTGACCTGGGTTACCAAAGTAACGCCCAGGCCGGCCTTACGCCCTGCTACAACGATCTGGACAGCTACACCGACAGCCTGCGCGAAGCAGTGGCAACGCCTTACGCGCCGTACGTCGAAGTCGGCACCCACAAGGACGGTGAGTGGGTTCAGCTCAACACCAACATCCTGCAGATCGAAAACGAGTACTACTCCAACATCCGCCCCAAGCGGGTGACCTACACCGGCGAGCGGCCGATCCAGGCGCTGATGGCCCGTGGCATCCAGTACATCGAAGTGCGCTGCCTGGACATCAACCCGTTCCTGCCGATGGGCATCGACCTGCCGGAGTCGCGCTTCCTCGACGCCTTCCTGCTGTATTGCGCGCTGAACGACAGCCCGCTGTTTGCCGCCAACGAGTGCGGCAACGCCACTTCCAACTTCCTCAGCGTGGTCAAGGAAGGTCGCCGTCCGGGCCTGCAATTGCAGCGTCAGGGGCAGGCGGTGGACATGAAGGAATGGGCGACCGAGTTGCTGGAGCAGATCGCACCATTGGCCGCCATGCTTGATGAAAGCCACGGCATCAGCGAGCACAGCCAGGCGCTGGACGCTCAGTTGGCGAAGATCAAGGATTCGTCCCTGACCCCGTCCGCGCAGGTGTTGGCGGCAATGGCCGAGCGCAAAGAAAGTTTTGCGCAGTTCTCGCTGCATCAGAGTGAAGTGCACGCCGAGTATTTCCGTCGTGAGCCGCTGGCTGCCGAGGAACAGGCACGTTTTGAGGAACTGGCGCGTAAATCGCTGGCGCAACAGTCGGAGCTGGAGCAGAACGAAGTGGGCGACTTTGATGTGTTTGTCGGGTCGTACCAGGCGAGCATTTTGGCGATTAGTAACTAAAAGCCGAACGCGGTTCAATGTGGGAGGGGGCTTGCTCCCGATAGCGGAAAATCAGTCACTCATGCATTGACTGAAAGGCCGCCATCGGGAGCAAGCCCCCTCCCACATTTGCCCTCATTTAATTGAAGATCTACTTCCACCGCTCTCCTCATAAGCTAATGCGAAAAAGTTATTTATTTTCGTATTCTTAGATCATTTAGTCTCCTCACACGCCGACCCTCGGCCGCCTGATTGAGGAGCTTTCCCCTTGAAACTGCTTACCCCTCTGCGCCTGCTGGCCGCATTGTCCCTGGCTGGTGCCAGCCTGTTTGCCCAGGCGGCGGATGTAACCATCGCTTACCAGACCACCGTGGACCCGGCCAAAGTCGCCCAGGCCGACGGCGCGTATGAAAAAGCCACCCACGCCAGCATCGACTGGCGCAAATTCGACAACGGCGCCGACATCATCGCCGCCATCGCGTCGGGCGATGTGCAGATCGGCTACCTCGGTTCGAGCCCGCTGACCGCCGCCATCACCCGCAAAGTGCCGGTGGAAACCTTTCTCGTCGCCACTCAGATCGGCGGTGCCGAAGCCTTGGTGGCGCGTAACGGTTCGGGGATCAACAGCCCGCAAGACTTGATCGGCAAGAAAGTCGCCGTGCCCTTCGTGTCCACCGGCCACTACAGCCTGCTGGCCGCGCTGAAGCACTGGAACATCGACCCGTCGAAAGTGACCATCCTCAACCTCGCGCCACCGGCAATCATCGCTGCCTGGAAGCGCGGTGATATCGACGCCACCTACGTATGGGACCCGGCGCTGGGCGTTGCCAAGGAAAACGGCAAGGTGCTGATCACCTCCGGCGAACTGGCCAAAGTCGGCGCGCCAACGTTCGACGCATGGATCGTGCGTAAGGATTTCGCCGAGAAGCACCCGGAAATCGTCACTGCTTTCGCCAAAGTGACCCTGGATGCCTACGCTGCTTACCGCAAGGACCCACAAGCCTGGATCGCCGACAACACCAACATCGACAAGCTGGTGAAACTCTCCGGCGCCAAGGCCAGTGACATCCCGCTGCTGCTGCAAGGCAACGTCTACCCACTGGCGGCTGAGCAAGTGACCCTGCTGGGCGCACCGACCACCAAGGCTGTCACCGACACCGCCGCGTTCCTGAAGGAGCAAGGCAAGGTTGACGCCGTGCTGCCGGACTACGCCCCGTTTGTGACCGCCAAGTTCATCACCCACTGATTCGGGAGTTCATTGCGATGGCCTTGCTACAGCTGGAGCGCATCAGCGCACAGTACCCAGGCGCCACAACACCGGTACTGTCTGACATTTCACTGGGCCTTGGGCCTCAGCAATTGCTGGTAGCCCTCGGCCCGTCCGGCAGTGGCAAGACGTCGCTGTTGAACCTGATTGCCGGTTTTGTCGAACCTTGCGCCGGGCGCATCACCCTCGATGGCGTGCCGGTCAAAGGCCCCAGCGCCGAACGCGGCGTGGTGTTCCAGGACGACGCCCTGCTGCCCTGGCAGGACGTGCTGGCCAACGTTGGCTTCGGCCTTGAACTGGCCGGTGTTGCGAAGGCGCAACGTGAAGTGCGCGCCCGGGAAATGCTTGCACTGGTGGACCTCGCCGGTTTCGACAGCCGCCGTATCTGGCAACTCTCGGGTGGCCAGAAACAGCGTGTCGGCCTGGCGCGCGCTTTGGCGGCCGACCCGCGTGTGTTGCTGATGGATGAACCCTTCGGCGCCCTCGATGCCTTCACTCGCCAACAGATGCAGGAGCTGCTGCTGCAAGTGTGGCGGCGCACGGCCAAGCCGGTATTCCTGATTACCCACGACATCGAAGAAGCGGTGTTCCTCGCCACCGATTTGATTCTGCTGGCACCCAACCCCGGCCAGATCGTCGAGCGTTTGAGCCTGGACTTCGGCCAGCGCTACGCCGCCGGTGAATCGGCGCGGGCGATCAAGTCCGACCCGCGTTTTATCGAAACCCGCGAACACGTGCTGGGCAAAGTGTTCTCGCAACGGCAGGTGTCCGCATGAGCAGCTACGAACTCCCCGCCACCGCCGCCACGCAGGCGGCACACGCGGTGATCCCGGTGCGCCGCAGCCTGAGCACACGCTGGATCAGTGTGCTGACGCTGGTGACGCTGCTGGCCATCTGGTGGGCCGTGACTGCCACCGGTTTGATCGAGCCGCTGTTCCTGCCGCCGCCGTCCGCAGTGCTGCAAAAAGGCTGGCTGCTGGCGACCACGGGCTACATGGACTCCACGCTCTGGCAACACTTGGGCGCGAGCCTCAGCCGTATCGGCCTGGGCTTGGGCTTTGCCGTGCTGACCGCCGTGCCGGTGGGGATTGCCATCGGTTCCAACCGCATCGCGCGCGGCATTCTCGACCCGCTGATCGAGTTCTACCGGCCGATTCCGCCGTTGGCTTATTTGCCATTGATCGTGATCTGGTGCGGCATCGGTGAGCTGTCCAAGGTGCTGCTGATCTACCTGGCGATCTTCGCGCCGATTGCGATTGCTACCGCCACCGGCGTGCGCACCGTCGACCCGGCCAAATTGCGTGCGGCGCAGTCGCTGGGAGCAACCCGCGCCCAGCTGATTCGCCATGTGATCGTGCCGAGCGCGCTGCCCGATATTCTCACCGGTGTACGCATCGGTTTGGGTGTGGGCTGGTCCACCTTGGTGGCCGCCGAATTGATCGCTGCCACCAGCGGCCTGGGCTTTATGGTGCAGTCAGCGGCGCAATTTCTGGTCACCGACGTGGTGGTGCTGGGGATTCTGGTGATCGCCCTGATCGCCTTCGCCATGGAAATGGGCCTGCGTGCCCTGCAGCGAAAACTGGTGCCGTGGCATGGCCAGGCACACTGAGTGAGAACCGCATGAGCAGCTTGATCGTTACCCCCATAAGCACCGCCCTCGGCGCCCTGATCAGCGGCGTGGATATCACCCAGCCGTTGAACAACATAGCGCGCGACGCCATTGAACAGGCGTTGCTCAGGCACTCAGTGCTGTTCTTCCGCGATCAGCCGATCAACCCGCAGCAACAAGCACGCTTCGCGGCGAATTTCGGTGACCTGCACATTCATCCGATCTACCCCAACGTGCCGGAACAACCAGAAGTGCTGATCCTCGACACCGCCGTGACCGACGTGCGTGACAACGCCGTGTGGCACACCGACGTGACCTTCCTGCCCACGCCGGCGTTGGGCGCAGTGCTCAGCGCCAAGCTGTTGCCGGCGTTTGGCGGTGATACCTTGTGGGCCAGCGGCATTGCGGCGTATGAGGCGTTGTCCGAGCCGCTGAAGGTATTGCTCGACGGCCTCACCGCGACTCATGACTTCACCAAGTCCTTCCCGCTGGAACGCTTTGGCAACACCGCCGAAGACCTGGCGCGCTGGGAAGAAACCCGCAGGAAGAACCCACCGCTGTCGCACCCAGTGGTGCGCACGCATCCGGTGAGCGGGCGTAAATCGCTGTTTGTCAGTGATGGGTTTACGACAAAAATCAACGAGCTCGAACCGGCCGAAAGCGAGGCCATTCTCAAGCTGCTGTTCGCCCACGCCACCCGCCCGGAATTCACCATTCGCTGGCGCTGGCAGGAAAACGACGTGGCGTTCTGGGACAACCGCGTGACCCAGCACTACGCGGTGGATGACTACCGCCCACAGCGCCGAGTGATGCACCGGGCGACGATTCTGGGTGATGTCCCCTTCTAACGGCCTGACGCAAACCAAAGGTGGGAGCTGGCTTGTGTGGGAGCTGGCTTGCCTGCGATGGCGGTAGAACAGCCAACACATTGATCGACTGACCCGCCGCCATCGCGGGCAAGCCCGGCTCCCACACTGATCGGGTCGCGACAGCTTTATTCGCAACGCTGGAGAGCCAATGTGGGAGCGGGCTTGCTCGCGAAAGCGGAGTGTCAGTCGGTACATGTTTGACTGATACACCGCCTTCGCGAGCAAGCCCGCTCCCACATTTTGACCGAATGATGTCTGCTTATTCAGCGGTAGAAGGTTTTTCCCACAGGTTAATCCCGCCTTCCTGCGCAAACCGATCAATCTCAGCCAACTCCTCAGCGCTGAAGCTCAGGTTCTTCAGTGCGCCGACGTTTTCGATGATCTGCTCCGGGCGGCTGGCGCCGATCAGCGCACTGGTCACGCGAGGATCACGCAGGGTCCAGGCCAATGCCAATTGCGCGAGGCTCTGGCCGCGACGCTGAGCAATTTCATTCAGCGCACGCACGTGGGCGATGTTCGCCTCGGACAAGTGCTTGGCCTGCAACGAGCCACCGCCCGGACGGTTTACCCGTGCGTCGGCCGGCACGCCATTGAGGTATTTGTCAGTCAGCAAACCCTGAGCCAGCGGCGTGAACGCAATCACCCCGGCACCGAGTTCTTCGGTGGTGTCCAGCAGGTCTTTTTCCACCCAGCGGTTAAGCAGGTTGTAAGCCGGTTGGTGGATCAACAGCGGCACTTTCCACTCGTTGAGCAACGCCGCCATCTCACGGGTTTTCACGCCCGAATAAGACGAGATACCGATGTACAACGCCTTGCCTTGCTGCACGGCAGTGGCCAGCGCGCTGGCGGTTTCTTCCAGCGGGGTGTCGGCGTCAAAACGGTGTGAGTAGAAAATATCCACGTAGTCGACGCCCATGCGCTGAAGGCTCTGGTCCAGGCTCGCCAGGATGTATTTGCGCGAACCGCCGCCCTGGCCATAAGGGCCGGGCCACATGTCCCAGCCAGCCTTGCTGGAGATGATCAGTTCGTCGCGGTAGTGCTTGAAATCTTCGCGCAGCAAACGGCCAAAGTTGATCTCGGCGCTGCCGTAAGGCGGGCCGTAGTTGTTGGCCAGGTCGAAGTGGTTGATCCCCAGGTCGAACGCGGTGCGCAGCAGGGCGCGCTGGGTGTCGATGGGGGTGCTGTCGCCAAAGTTGTGCCACAGCCCCAGCGACAGTGCAGGCAGCACCAATCCACTGCGGCCTACGCGGCGATACGGAATAGATTCATAGCGGTTTCCGGCAGCAATGTAAGTCATCGAATCCTCTCTTGGACGTAGGCAAACAAGGCCCGGGAATAAGCTTATTCCCGGGCCTGTTAACCAGCTTAATCGCTTAAGTCTGCCGTTCCGTTCTACAGCAATTGCCTACCAGAGTGGAACGACATAACTCACATAAAAGCGGTTTTCATCCTGCACGGTGGCACCGGTGATGTCCGGGCTGGCGTGCGCATTTTTCCAGGTCACGCCCAGGCCCTTGAGGGTGCCGGTCGGTACCTGATAGGCCACCGCAATGTCACGTTCCCATTCGCTGGTGGTGCCCTGTGCGGTGCGGATGTCATCACCGTGGGCATAGGCGGCGGAGAACGTCACACCGGTCAGGCCGAGCTTACCGAAGTCATACTTGTACTGCGCAAGCCAAGTGCGCTCACCGGCGTGTTGAAATTTATTCAACTGCAGGTTGGTCAGCGCCGGAGTGTCGGCACCTGAACCCGGGCCCTGGCGGTTGTCGCCGCTGTTCAGGCCGGAGTCGAGGTAGGGGAAATCGCTGTCGCCGCTGTTTTTCTGGATGCCCAGGCCGACGGTGTGGCCGTCCAGGCTGTAGCTCTCCAGCAAGCTGGCGGTGGTTTGGTTGATGCGGCCCTTGCCGGTGCCGTCACCGTAGAGACCGGCGCCCGCAAAATCCGTGTCGCCATCGGCGTTGGCGCCGACACCCAGGCTGCGGAATACACGTACATCGGTGTCGATTGCACCCACCGACAGGGCGTCATGGCGCTTGGCGCCGAGGAAGAACTGCTGGTAGTAATCCTCAAGGTTGGAGTACCACAGGCTGACCGTGGTGTTCTGAATGCCGGTGTAATCCGCACCACCAAACAGGAAGCGATTGCTCTCTTTGGTGCCGCCGGCCGTGATCATGCCCTGGTCGCCGGTTTCGTTACGAATCTTGGTCTTGAAGATATCGCCGCCGGTGAAGGTGAAGTCGGTGAGGTCCTTGGACACCAGTTGCACGCCGGTATTGGTCTGTTGGTACAGACGGCCGTCGGTGTTGGCTAGTATCGGGTTATTGCCAAAGAGCGTGCCGACGCGCAGTTCATCTTTGGCAAAGCGCATCTTGAAGGTTGGGCTCAGCACGCCAAACTGGTCGGCGGACTTGCCGTCGTCCAGCGGGAACATGCTGCCGGGGTAGCGGCCCTGGTGATCCTTGTCGTTGAGGTCGCCACCGGAATCCAGTTTCAAGCCGTAGAACGCCTGCAAATCCAGGCCGAAACCCACCGGCCCTTCGGTGTAGCCAGACTTGAAGTTGAACTCGAAACCCTGGCCCCAATCACGCACGCTGTGAGCCTTGGCGTTGCTGTTGACCACATCACGCCCCTGCTGGTTGAGGTAGCGATTGAGCAGGGTCACATCGGCGTGGCTGTCATCGATAAAATCGGCGTGGGCGGACAGCATAAAGCTCGCCATGGCGGCACCCACCATAGGGCTTAATAACGTCTTCATTGGTACCGGTCTCCGTCACTGTTCTGAAATGAAAGCGTCAAACGCTTCACACAATTACGCAGTGGCCAGATGACAGTTCGGAGTCAAAACGGTGAGTTCACGGATGAAATTAAATTTAAGCAAACCGTCAAGGACGCGGGTTAGCGGGCATTTTTCGAAGATTGCGACAGGTCAGCGACCATTCCCACGCGCAGCGTGGGAATGGTCACGGGAGGTGTCTGGCCGGCTGAGCCTTAACGCACCAGATGCAGGAACTGCAGGTGGCGTTCGTACTGGTCGAGGATGTCGTTGATGATTTGCTCTTTGGTGTAACCGACCAAATCGTAGTCCTGACTGCCCTCGCTCAAGTGCACCTCGGCCCGGTAGTAGCGACGGTTGTTAAGCTCCTTGGAACCCATGCCGCCACGCGCAAAAGACGGCGTGAAATAGCCGCGCATCTGCACCTGGTAGACAAACGGATGCTCCTCGCCGTGGCCGATTTCCAGGCTGACGCTGTCGTTGGCCGGGTCGGGCTGAGTGACTACATTCAGGCCTTTCTCGACGAACACTGCCGTCACTTCTTCGATCGCCGGGCGCACCGTCGCTTCGAGGAAGCGATACACCTCATCGCGTGACGGGAAGTGCACTGCCTGGGTCAAGCGCTGACGCCAGCCGCCCCTGCCCTTGCGCGCCGCCGAAACCGGTGCCAACGAATGCAGTTGGGCGATCTGCTTTTGCGACTCAAGATGGAACGCCTTGTGCAGCCCCCACATCATCAACAGCAGGATCAGCGAGAACGGCAACGAGGTCAGCACCACGGCTGATTTCAGCGAGTCGATGCTGCCGGCAAACAGCAACGCACTGGTGACCAGCGCGGTCATTGCGCCCCAGAACACCCGCAGCCATTTCGGCCCGTCTTCGTCGGCATTGCCGCCTTTGGACGACAAGGTCGAGAGCACCACGGTGCCGGAGTCGGCCGACGTCACGAAAAACACGAAGCTGATAAACACCGTGACCGCGATCACGGTTTTGCTCCACGGGTAGGTTTCCAGCAGCAGGTAGAGGCTCATTGACGGGTCGTCAATGGCCGACTGGCCGAGTGCGGTCATGCCGTGGTTAAGCACTTGGTCGATGGCGCTGTTGCCGAAAATCGACATCCACGCCAGGGTGAAACCCAGCGGGATCAGCAGCACGCCAAACACGAATTCGCGGATGGTGCGGCCACGGGAAATACGCGCGATAAACAGCCCCACGAACGGCGACCATGCAATCCACCAGGCCCAGTAGAACACCGTCCAACCGCCGAGCCAGTCGCTCGGTTTGTCGTAGGCGTACACATCGAAACTCTTGGTCGGCAAGGCGCCCAGGTAGTCACCGATGTTCTGGATCAGGGTGTTGAGCAAATGCTGAGTAGGCCCGGCGAACAACACGAACAACAGCAGCGCGCAGGCGAGCAGCATGTTGATGTCGGACATCACCCGCACGCCTTTGTCCACGCCGGCCACGGCGACCAGGATCGCGGCGCCCATCATCAAGGTGATCAGGCCGACCTGGATCCACTGGGTGTGGGCCACGCCGAACAGGTAGTCCAACCCGGAGTTGAGGTGCAATACGCCAAAGCCCATGTCGGCACCGAGGCCGAATACTGTGGCGATAATGCCGAAGCCATCCACTGCGTAACCGATAGGGCCGTTGATACGTTTGCCAATCAGCGGGTACAGCGCCGAACGCAACGCCAGCGGCAGGTTATGCCGATAGGCGAAGTACGCCAGGGCCATACCGACAAAGGCGAACACGCCCCAGCCATGCAGGCCCCAGTGCAGAAACAGAATCTGCATGGCCTGGCGCGCAGCATCGGCGTTCATCGGCGCGCCTTGCGGCGGTTGCACGAGGTGCGTCAGCGGCTCGGAAACACAGAAGAAAAACAGCGTGATGCTGATTCCGGCGGCGAACAGCATGCCGGCCCAGGACAGGTAACTGAATTCGGGCTCGTCGTGGTCGGCACCGAGTTTTATCTTGCCGTAGCCCGATAGCGCGGTGACCACCACGAAGACCAGATACAGGGTCATCGCCAGCATGTAGTACCAGCCGACCGTGTTGGCCGCCCAGTTTTGCGCGGCCAGCAGCCAGGCACCCGCCTGCTCCGGGATAACGATGACAGTGATGCCAAACAGCAAGATGAAGGTCGCGGCGAAGTAAAAAACCGGCGCATTCATGCGCACTTGGCCGCTGGCCGGGGTGGACGATGCACTCATGAACGATGCACCCCTGGGGTGTGGGATGTGGCTGTAAATAACGGACTCAGCAAAGGTAAGCCTCCTGTTGTGAGCGGGCAGCGAACCACCGGATTTAACTTGAACGAGCATTCAATTTAAACATGGATAGGCGGTTTTGGACTAATCGCAGGGCTGAGTGGTAGGTCATCTCAACACTAGCTCAAGGAACGGTATGACGGGCGGGGATAGCAAATCGTTCAGCGACTTGACGTTCAAATGCGGATAAATGTGGGAGCTGGCTTGCCTGCGATGGCGGTGGTTCAGCAACACTTCTGTTGGCTGGTATACCGTCATCGCAGGCAAGCCAGCTCCCACATGGACAAGGGCGTGGCTTACTTTTGCGCACCATCCTCATGCTGCAAATTCGCCTGCGTAATATTCACCCCCGCCGGCACGCTACGGGTCAGCCACACGTTGCCGCCAATGGTCGAACCCTTGCCGATGGTAATGCGCCCCAGGATCGTGGCCCCGGCGTAGATCACCACATCATCCTCAACGATCGGGTGCCGTGGGTGGCCCTTCTGCAACTGCCCATCCTCATCCGCCGGAAAGCGCTTGGCGCCCAACGTCACGGCCTGGTAGATGCGCACCCGTTCACCGATGATCGCGGTTTCGCCTATCACCACACCCGTGCCTTGGTCGATAAAAAAGCTCGGCCCGATCTGCGCGCCCGGATGAATATCAATGCCGGTGGCCGAGTGCGCGATCTCCGCGCTGATCCGCGCCAACAGCGGCAAACCGGCGCGATACAAGTGGTGCGCCAGCCGGTGGTGGATCACCGCCAGAATCCCTGGATAGCACAGCAACACCTCATCCACGCTGCGCGCTGCCGGGTCGCCGTGGTAGGCCGCCAACACGTCGGTGTCGAGCAAACCTCGCAGTGCCGGCAACGCCAGGGCGAAATCCTGAATCAGGCGGATAGCCTGCGCGTCAACCTCGCTGTCGTCCCTGGCGCCTTGCCGTGCGGCATAACGCAGCTCCAGGCGCGCCTGGCCGAGCAAGGCATTCAAGGCGACATCAAGGGTGTGGCCGACGTAGAAATCTTCACTTTCTTCACGCAGGTCCACCGGCCCCAGGCGCATCGGGAACAGCGCGCCACACAGCGACTCAAGAATCTGCGCCACCGCTTCACGGGACGGCAACTCGCGCCCGCCATGCTCTCCGCTCAAGCGGCCATTGCGCGTGCGCCACTGGTCTCGGGCGCTGCGCAGTTGGCCTACGATGGTCTGCAATTGCCAATGGCTGGAACGCTCACTCACGGTATTCACTCCTGACGTAATGGCCATCACTTTACGGTATGCACCCTGACCGCCCTTAAGAACCAATGGTGTGATACCAAGAACTTTCCGACATAAGCGATTGCGGGTTGCCCGATGAAAAGTGCCTGCCTATAGTCGCCCCATCACTCAGCCACTGTGCGTTGCCATGATCAAAAGACAGCTCGACCGTTTCAACCGCCTGGACCTGCTGGGTGGCGCCACAGCCCTGGAAAAACTCGAGCGGCTATCGGCCTGGCTGGGCCGTGACATCTACGTCAAGCGCGACGACACCACGCCGCTGGCCATGGGCGGCAACAAGTTGCGCAAACTCGAATACCTGGCGGCGGATGCCATCGCCCAGGGCGCCGACACGCTGGTGACCGCCGGTGCCATCCAGTCCAACCACGTGCGCCAGACTGCAGCGCTGGCCGCCAGGCTCGGCCTGGGTTGCGTCGCCCTGCTCGAAAACCCCACCGGTACCGAAGACCCCGACTACCTTGGCAACGGTAACCGCCTGCTGCTGGAGCTGTTCGACGCCAAAGTGGAATTGGTCGAGAACCTCGACAACGTTGATGACCAGCTCAACGCGGTTGCCGACCGGCTGCGCAGCAACGGCAAGAAGCCGTATCTGGTTCCGATCGGCGGCTCGAACGCGCTTGGCGCGCTGGGTTATGTGCGTGCCGGGATGGAACTGGCCGGGCAGATCGAAGACAGCGGTATCGAGTTTGCCGCCGTGGTGTTGGCTTCCGGCAGCGCGGGTACGCACAGCGGCCTGGCGCTGGCCCTGAGTGAAGTGCTGCCGGACTTGCCAGTGATAGGCATAACCGTGTCGCGCACCGAAGAAGCCCAGCGCCCGAAAGTGCAAGGCTTGGCCGAACGCACGGCCGAGTTGCTCGGTGTGGATATTCCTGAAGCCTTCAAGGTCATCCTGTGGGACGAATATTTCGGCCCGCGCTACGGCGAACCGAACGCCGGCACCCTCGCCGCGGTCAAGTTGTTGGCGAGCCAGGAAGGGTTGCTGCTGGACCCGGTCTACACTGGCAAGGCCATGGCCGGCTTGCTGGACGGCATTGGGCGTCAGCGATTTGAGGACGGGCCGATTATTTTCCTGCACACCGGCGGCGCCCCGGCGTTGTTTGCTTACGGCGCTGCATTCACCTGAGTGAACACGGACTAAAAATGTGGGAGCGGGCTTGCTCGCGAATACGGTGTGCCAGTCACCCAATTATTAACTGACAGACCGCCTTCGCGAGCAAGCCCGCTCCCACATTGGAATGCGCTATTTATTCAAAATAGATATATAAAATTAGATTTATATTATTTTCAAGTCTTAAAAACTCGCTTTATAGTCGCGCCGTAGGCGAAGACGCGCTAAGCGCTTTAAGGCAGGATACGCCTACTGCGTCACCTGCTTCGCTCAACATAAAAACACAGGGGCTCTTCATGACTATTTCTGTATTCCGTCGCACGTTGTTGGTTGGCACTTTGGGCCTGGCGCTCGGCGCCAGCCTGATGGGCCAGGCAATTGCCGGCGAACAATTGGACAACATCAAAAAAGCCGGCGAGATCAAAATCGGCCTGGAAGGCACTTACCCGCCGTTCAGCTTTGTTGATGAAAGCGGCAAGCTCAGCGGCTTCGAAGTAGAGTTGTCCGAAGCGCTGGCTAAAGAACTGGGCGTCAAGGTCAAGCTGCAAGCCACTCCTTGGGACGGCATCCTCGCGGCCCTGGAGTCCAAGCGTCTGGACGCTGTGGTCAACCAGGTAACCATCTCGGAAGAACGCAAAAAGAAGTATGACTTCTCCACGCCTTACACCGTTTCCGGGATTCAGGCGCTGGTGCTGAAGAAGAACGTCGACAGCATCAAGACGGCCGACGACCTGGCCGGCAAGAAAGTCGGCGTAGGCCTGGGCACCAACTACGAGCAATGGCTCAAAGACAATCAGCCCAAAGCCATCATCAAAACCTACAACGATGACCCAACCAAGTTCCAGGACCTGCGCATCGGCCGTATCGACGCCATCCTGATCGACCGCCTGGCCGCTCTGGAATATGCCAAGAAAGCCCCGGATACCGCTGCTGCCGGTGATGCCTTCTCCCGTCAGGAATCCGGTATTGCCCTGCGCAAAGGCGAGCCTGAGTTGCTGGCTGCTGTGAACAAGGCCCTCGACAAACTGCGTGCAGACGGCACCTTGAAGAAGCTGTCCGAGAAATACTTCAACGCTGACGTCACTCAATAATGGAAGCAGGTTTCCAACTCGCGCTGGACTCCGCGCCCTTTCTGCTCAAGGGCGCGTACTACACGGTGATTCTTAGCCTCGGCGGGATGTTTTTCGGCTTGCTGCTGGGCTTCGGCCTGGCCTTGATGCGCCTCTCGCGCTTCAAGCTGGCAAGCTGGACCGCCAGGGTCTACGTGTCGTTTTTTCGCGGCACGCCCTTGCTGGTGCAGCTGTTTTTGATCTACTACGGCTTACCGCAAGTGGGCATCGAGCTGGATCCGATCCCGGCGGCCTTGATCGGCTTTTCGCTGAACATGGCCGCCTACGCCTGTGAAATCCTGCGCGCCGCGATCAGCTCTATCGAGCGCGGCCAGTGGGAAGCGGCTGCCAGTATCGGCATGACCCGCGCGCAGACACTGCGCCGGGCCATCCTGCCGCAGGCCATGCGCACGGCATTGCCACCGTTGGGCAACAGCTTTATTTCGCTGGTAAAAGACACAGCACTGGCCGCCACCATTCAGGTGCCCGAGCTGTTCCGTCAGGCCCAACTGGTGTCTGCGCGAACCTTCGAAATCTTCACCATGTATCTCTCCGCCGCCCTGATCTACTGGATTTTGGCGAGCATCCTGGCGCATTTCCAAAATCGCCTGGAAGACCGGGTCAACCGGCATGACCTGGAGTCTTGAAGCATGATTGTGGTTGAAAAACTGACCAAACAATTCAACGGTCAGGTGGTGCTTAACGGCATCGACCTTGAGGTCAAGGCAGGCGAAGTCGTCGCCATCATTGGCCCCAGCGGTTCGGGCAAGACCACCTTTCTGCGTTGCCTGAATTTCCTCGAAGAACCCACCAGTGGCCGCATCAAGGTCGGTGACATCGAGATCGACGGCAGCAAGCCGCTTAACCAGCAGCAAAGCCTGGTGCGGCGCTTGCGTCAGCACGTGGGTTTTGTGTTCCAGAACTTCAACCTGTTCCCCCACCGCACCGCGCTGGAAAACGTCATCGAAGGCCCGATCGTGGTCAAGAACATGCCACGCGAAGCGGCCACTGCACTGGGCCTCAAGCTGTTGGCCCGTGTGGGCTTGGCGGGCAAGGAAGCGTCGTATCCACGGCGCTTGTCCGGTGGTCAACAGCAGCGCGTGGCGATTGCCCGCGCGTTGGCCATGGAGCCGGAAGTGATCCTGTTCGACGAGCCCACTTCGGCGCTGGACCCGGAACTGGTCGGCGAAGTGCTGGCGACCATCCGCAGCCTCGCCGAAGAAAACCGCACCATGGTCATCGTCACCCACGAGATGAGTTTTGCGCGGGATGTGGCCAACCGGGTGATCTTCTTCGACAAGGGCGTGATCGTGGAACAGGGCGAAGCCAAAGCCCTGTTCGCCAACCCCAGGGAAGAACGCACCAAGCAGTTTCTGAGCAAATTCCTCGCCCATTGAGCTATGTGTGGGAGCGGGCTCTTGTGGCGAGGGAGCTTGCTCGCGCTGGAGTGCGAAGCGCTCCCAAAAAGCTGGGGCCGCTGCGCAACCCAGCGGGAGCAAGCTCCGTCGCCACAGAAAACCGCTCTTACACGATTTCCTCACGCTAATCGGTAAAACGTCCCCTCACGCCCCTCTAAAAATACCCCCGCCAGTCAGACCCTTCTGAATCTGCTCCAACCCGCCGTTTAGCCCTTTGCCTCCATTGACGCCTGTTGCCCAACCCTCTTATCTAGCGCCCAGAGGATTGGATCCTATCCCGGCTACTCACTGAATCGTTCATTTCGGCCCCCTTGCGCACCCGCGCCAAAGGACCGGAACGATTCCTGCTGGCTGCATCAAGGAGATTACTTATGACGCGCATGCTCACCGCCCCGACTTTGCCCCAAGCCGTTCGAAACGGCATCAATGCCTTGGCCGCCGAACACCTGCAGGTCGACATCGAACCCTATACCGGCATGGATGAGGGCGACCTGATCGAGCTGTTCTGGAACAACTGCTTTGCTGCCTCGCGCCGGGTGACGGCCTGCAAGGTCGGCACGCCCACCCATCTGCGAATCCCCGAGAGTTTCGTGCAGGACGGCCTGGCAAGGGTTCACTACCAGGTCATGCAAATCGGCCACGGCCCGGCACGCTCGGCGGTCACCACGGTAAGCGTGAAGACCAACTTTCCCGGCGGCCAGCCTTTGAACCTGTGCAGCGACGAAAACCAGAACCTCGCCCCCGTGGGCTTGCCTGAAACCATCCGCCGCTACGGCGTCAACAGCTGCCAGGTGCGACGCGGGATTCCGCTGTGCATCGAGCCCTACCTGAACATGGCCACGGGCGATGCAATTACCCTGCGCTGGGGGGATGTGCGTCTGGACCTGCCGAAAATCCAGGCCAAATGCGTCGGGCTGGCGGTGCAGGTATGGGTTCCCTCGGCGGTGATTATTGAAGCCGGCGAAGACAGTCGGCTGGACGTGACGTACTGCATTCTGGATCGCGTCGGCAATAATTCACGCTGGGCACCGGTCCGCACCTTGAACATCGCCACCTGCTCGCCACCGTCGCCAGCCCGCCCGGCCACGGCCGCATCGGCGTATCAACCCCGCCACCTCGGCTCGCCCTGCGAACCCGGGTGACAGCCCTTCTATGCTTATTCCCATAAGTTAGTTTATTTAAATATTTAACACGCTTAGGGTATATGCACCGGACCACCGGACATCTCTGATTTTTTTGTTTTTATTTCATTGAATGCGAGGTCGGTATGGTCAGGATTACCCCGGTGCATAACGCCAGGGCATTACGTGCAGCCAAGGAGCGGCGCTGATGTCTAATTTGGCTCTAACACCCCCCCAGAGTGATCTGGATATAGCCCCTCTGTTGTTGCCGGCCGTGGTGCTGCGCGACGACGCCGAGGCGTTGAGCGCGGCCCATGAGCTTGCCAGGGCTGCGCGCCCGCAAGCCGCCAGGCGCGATCAGCAACGCAAGTTGCCGTGGGCGCAGATCGAACAGTTCACCCGCAGCGGGCTGGGCAGTATTTCCATTCCCCGCGAATTCGGCGGCCCAGAGGTCTCGTTTGTGACCCTGGCCGAGGTGTTCGCGATCATCAGCGCAGCGGACCCGGCCCTGGGCCAAATCCCGCAAAACCACTTTGGCATCCTGCACCTGTTGCAGCTTGCCGCCACCGAGCGCCAGAAAAAGCAGCTGTTCCAGAGCGTCCTCGACGGCTGGCGCATCGGCAATGGTGGCCCGGAACGCGGCACCAAAAATACCCTGGAACTCAAGGCGCGCATCACCGCTGAAGGCGACGGGTACGCGATCAGCGGCCAAAAGTTCTACTCCACCGGCGCGCTGTTTGCGCATTGGGTCGCCATAAAAGCCCTGAACGATGACGGCAAACAGGTCCTGGCGTTTGTGCGCCGTGGCACCGAAGGGCTGCGCATCGTTGACGACTGGTCGGGCTTCGGCCAACGCACCACCGCCAGCGGCACTGTGCTGCTCAATCAGGTGCCGGTGGACGCAGAACTGGTGGTTGAAAACTGGCGCATGGGTGAAGCCCCGAATATCCAGGGCGCTGTCTCGCAGTTGATCCAGGCCGCCATCGACGCGGGTATCGCGCGCGGCGCTTTGGACGACACCATCGCCTTCGTCCGCGAACGCTCGCGCCCGTGGATCGACGCCAAGGTTGAGCGCGCCAGCGATGACCTGTACGTGATCGCCGACATTGGCAAATTGAAGATCGAACTGCACGCCGCCGAAGCCTTGTTGCGCAAGGCTGGCCAGGTACTGGATCAGGTCAACGCCGCGCCGATTACCGCGCAATCTGCAGCCCGTGCATCGATTGCGGTGGCCGAGGCGAAAGTGCTGACCACTGAAGTGTCGTTGCTGGTCAGCGAAAAACTCTTCGAGCTGGCTGGCAGCCGCGCCACCCTCGCCGAGTTCAACCTCGACCGTCACTGGCGCAACGCCCGGGTGCACACGCTGCACGACCCGGTGCGCTGGAAATATCACGCCATCGGGGCCTATCGACTGAACGGCACGTTGCCGGCTCGTCACTCCTGGATTTAACCGACCAGACCTCTGGAGAAATACGCATGCCTCTTTCTCACCACGTCGCGGTTATCACCAGCGACGAACAAGCCCTCATTGTCGCCAGCGACCTCGCCGAAGACTTTCGCCGCGACAGCGCCCAGCGCGACCGCGAACGCCGCCTGCCCTTGCCCGAACTCGACGTGTTCTCGCGTTCCGGCCTGTGGGGCATCAGCGTGCCGAAAGAATACGGCGGCGCCGGCGTATCCAACGTCACCCTGGCCAAGGTGATCGCCTTGATCGCCCAGGCAGATGCTTCGCTGGGCCAGATCCCGCAAAACCATTTCTATGCCCTGGAAGTGCTGCGCGTAAATGGCAGCCCGGCTCAGCAAAAACGCCTCTACGCCGAAGCCCTCGCCGGGCAGCGCTTCGGCAATGCGCTGGCGGAACTGGGCACCAAAACCGCCCACCACCGCGTGGCCTCCATCACCCGCGACGGCGATGGTTTGCGCATCAACGGACGCAAGTTTTATTCAACCGGTGCGATTTACGCCCAGCGCATCCCCACCTCGGTGGTGGATGAACACGGCGTGCAGCAACTCGCCTTCGTCCCGCGCGACAGCGAAGGCCTGACGGTCATTGACGACTGGAGCGGCTTCGGCCAGCGCACCACCGGCAGCGGCTCGGTGGTGTTCGACAACGTGTGGGTTGCGGCGCAAGACGTGGTCCCGTTCCAGAGCGCCTTCGAGCGCCCGACCACGGTTGGCCCGCTGGCGCAGATCCTTCATGCCGCCATCGACACCGGCATCGCCCGCGCCGCCTTTGAAGACGCGCTGCACTTTGTGCGCACCAAGACTCGCCCGTGGATCGACTCCGGCAACGACAAAGCCACTGAAGACCCGCTGACCCTGAAAAGCTTCGGCCACCTGAGCACCCGCCTGCACGCCGCCGAAGCGTTGCTGGAACGCGCAGGCGTTTTCGTCGACCGCGCCCAGGCCGACAGCACTGCTGAAGCCGTCGCTGCCGCGTCAATCGCAGTCGCCGAAGTACGCGCCTTGAGCACCGAAATATCGCTGGCGGCCGGCAGCACACTGTTTGAACTCGCTGGCAGCCAGGCGACGCTCGCCGAGCACGGCCTGGACCGCCACTGGCGCAACGCCCGCGTACACACGTTGCACGACCCCGTGCGCTGGAAGTACCACGCCGTGGGCAATTACTACCTCAACGATGAAAACCCGCCGCTGCGGGGGACCATCTGATGGCCAGGAAAAAAATCCTGCTCAATGCCTTCAACATGAACTGCATCGGGCACATCAACCACGGCCTGTGGACGCACCCACGCGACACCTCGACCCAGTACAAAACCATCGAATACTGGACCGAGCTGGCGCAAACCCTCGAGCGCGGGCTGTTCGACGGGCTGTTCATCGCCGACATCGTCGGCGTGTACGACGTCTACCAGAACGCCATCGACGTACCGCTCAAAGAGTCGATCCAGTTGCCGGTCAACGACCCGCTGTTGCTGGTGTCGGCGATGGCGGCCGTGACCAAAAACCTGGGCTTCGGCCTCACCGCCAACCTCACCTACGAGCCGCCGTATCTGTTCGCCCGGCGCATGTCCACCCTCGACCACCTGAGCCGTGGCCGCGTGGGCTGGAACATTGTCACTGGCTACCTCGACAGCGCCGCCAAGGCCATGGGCCTGACTGAACAGGTCGAGCATGACCGGCGCTACGACCAGGCCGATGAGTACCTGGAGGTGCTGTACAAACTCTGGGAAGGCAGCTGGGAAGATGGCTCGGTACTTAACGATCCGCAAGCGCGGATTTATGCGCAGCCGGGCAAGGTGCACAAGGTTGAACACCGCGGCGAGTTTTATCAGGTGGAGGGTTATCACCTCTGCGAGCCGTCGCCGCAGCGCACGCCGGTGCTGTTCCAGGCCGGCAGTTCGGACCGGGGCTTGCTGTTCGCCGGGCGCCACGCCGAGTGCGTGTTTATCAGCGGGCAGAACAAGGCGGCGACCAAAGTGCAGGTGGACAAGGTGCGCGCCAGCGCCGTGGCCGCCGGGCGCAACCCGGATGACATCAAGGTGTTTATGGGCCTCAACGTGATCGTGGGCGCCACTGAAGCGCTGGCCTGGGCCAAGCATGCCGAGTATTTGAGCTACGCCAGCGCGGAAGCCGGTGTGGCGCACTTCTCGGCCTCCACCGCGATTGATTTTTCACAGTACGCGCTGGATGAACCGATCCAGTACGTGAAGAGCAACGCGATTCAGTCGGCCACCAAGAACCTGCAAAACAACGACTGGACTCGACGCAAGTTGCTCGAACAGCACGCGTTGGGCGGGCGCTATATCACCTTGGTCGGCTCGCCCGAGCAAGTGGCGGACGAGCTGGAGTCGTGGATCAGCGAGACGGGGCTGGATGGCTTCAATTTGACGCGCATTGTTACGCCGGAAAGCTATGTGGACTTTATCGATTTGGTAGTGCCGGAGTTGCAGAAGCGCGGGTCGTACAAGACGGCTTATGAGCAGGGAACACTGCGCGAAAAAGTCTTCCACGGCAGCGCTCGCCTACCCGAACAACACACCGGATCGACCTACCGACACTAATCAAAAATGTGGGAGCGGGCTTGCTCGCGAATGCGGTGTATCAGTCACCGGATTCGTTTGCTGATACACCGCATTCGCGAGCAAGCCCGCTCCCACATTGGATCTCCATTGTTTGCACCACCACCTTATGACTGGAAACCACCGATGAAAAAGACCCTGCTCACCCACCCAGTCAAAGCACTGGCCCTGGCGTTTGGTTTATTCAGCTCAGCAGTATTTGCCGCCGAGGCGCCGCTGAAAGTCGGCACCACCGCCGCCTTTGCCATTCCCCTGGAAGCCGCCGTCGCCGAAGCCGGCAAGCAAGGCCTCAAGGTTGAGCTGGTGGAGTTCACCGACTGGATCGCGCCCAACGTCAGCCTGGCCGCCGGCGACATTGATGTGAACTACTTCCAGCACATCCCGTTCCTGGAAAACGCCAAGGCCGCCGCCGGTTTTGACTTGGTGCCTTACGCGCCGGGCATCATCAATAACGTCGGCCTGTATTCCAAGAAATACAAAAGCCTCAACGACCTGCCCCAAGGCGCCAGCGTGGCAATTGCCAACGACCCGATCAACAGCGGTCGCGGCCTGCAATTGCTGGCCAAGGCGGGTTTGATCACCCTCAAGCCGGGCGTGGGCTACAAGGCCACCGAAGAAGACATCGTTAGCAACCCGAAGAAGCTCAAGATCCTTCAGGTTGAAGCCGTGCAACTGGTTCGCGCCTATGACGACGCCGACCTGGTGCAGGGCTACCCGGCCTATATCCGCCTGTCCAAGACCTTCGATGCAGAATCTGCGCTGTTGTTTGACGGCCTCGACCACCCGGAATACGTGATCCAGTTTGTGGTTCAACCGAAGAGCAAAACCGACCCGCGCGTGATCAAGTTCGTCGACATCTACCAGCACTCGCCGCAGGTGCGCGCGGCCCTGGATAAATCCCTGGGCACGCTCTACCAAGTCGGCTGGGAAGATAAAAAATGACCGCCGCCAATGCCCAACTGCGCGACCTGGGCCTGCCGCCCAGGGACGCCGAGCAGACCCAACTGCACCCTGACTTGAACCGCGCCCACGTGCGTTTTATCAACGTGGGCAAGACCTACGACGGCAACGTGCACGCCTTGCAAGGCATTGACCTGGCGATCCAGCGCGGTGAAGTGTTCGGCATCATCGGGCGCAGCGGCGCCGGTAAATCTTCGTTGATCCGCACCATCAACCGCCTGGAGCAACCGAGCAGCGGGCGCGTGCTGATTGATCAGGTGGACATCGGCGACTTCGACGAAGACCGTCTGGTGGCGCTGCGTCGGCGCATCGGCATGATCTTCCAGCACTTCAATTTGATGTCGGCCAAGACCGTGTGGCAGAACGTCGAATTGCCGCTGAAAGTCGCCGGCGTGCCCAAGCCGCAACGCGAGCAAAAGGTGCGCGAGCTGCTGGAGCTGGTCGGCCTCAAGGACAAGCACAAAGCCTACCCGGCGCAGCTTTCCGGCGGGCAGAAACAACGGGTGGGCATTGCTCGTTCGCTGGTGCACGACCCCGAGATTTTGCTGTGCGACGAGGCCACCTCGGCCCTCGACCCGGAAACCACGCAATCGATCCTCGGCCTGCTGCGCGAGATCAACAGGCGACTGGGCCTGACCATTGTGTTGATCACCCATGAGATGGCGGTGATTCGCGACATCTGCGACCGCGTGGTGGTGTTGGAACACGGGCGCACCGTCGAGCAAGGCCCGGTGTGGCAAGTGTTCGGCAACCCGCAGCATGAAGTCAGCAAAACCCTGCTGGCGCCGTTGCAACACGGCTTGCCGGAAGAATTGCAAAGCCGTTTGCTGGCCCGCCCGGCCTCGACAGAAACGGCAGTGGTGCTGCGTTTGCAATTCACCGGCAGCGACACCGACGAGCCGGACCTGGCCGCGCTGTTCAGCGCCCTCGGCGGGCGCGTGCGTTTGCTGCAAGGCGGCGTGGAACGCATCCAGGGGCATGCGCTGGGGCAGTTACTGCTGGCCGTGAATGGCTCGCCCCACAGCGCCGAAGAACTGCGCAACCGCGCTGGAAATTGGGCACAACAGGCACAGGTGCTGGGCTATGTGGTTTGATCGTTTATTGCAGGGCGCCATCGACACCTTGTTGATGGTCGGCGTGTCCTCATTGATCGCCTTGCTGGTGGGCATTCCGCTGGCCGTTTTTTTGGTCACCAGCGACAAGGGCGGCATCTACCAGGCACCGGTGCTGAACCGCGCGCTGGGAGCGTTCGTAAACCTGTTTCGCTCGATTCCGTTTTTGATTCTGATGGTCGCGTTGATTCCGTTCACGCGGCTGATCGTCGGCACCACCTATGGCGTGTGGGCCGCCATTGTACCGCTGACCATCGCCGCCACGCCGTTCTTTGCGCGCATCGCCGAAGTGAGCTTGCGCGAAGTCGATCACGGTTTGATCGAAGCCGCCCAGGCCATGGGCTGCCGCCGCTGGCACATTATCTGGCATGTGTTGTTGCCAGAAGCGCTGCCGGGGATTGTCGGCGGGTTCACCATCACCCTGGTGACCATGATCAACTCATCGGCCATGGCCGGCGCGATAGGCGCAGGTGGGCTGGGGGATATCGCGTACCGCTATGGCTACCAGCGGTTTGATACGCAGATCATGCTCACGGTGATTGTGCTGCTGGTGGTGCTGGTGGCGGTGATTCAGTTGGGCGGGGATCGGTTGGCGCGGGGTTTGAACAAGCGTTGAGGCGCTTCGTAGCGGCAGGTATGAGTGACTACCGCTCATCGGGACTGTCAATTCTCACAGTAGAAATGCCTGTTGTTCCAGGAGCCTTATTTACCTTGCCCGACGCGTAATGTGAGCGCGCCCCTAACCCAGCAAGGTGATGGCCATGTCTACTATTCTCTACGATGAACTACAGGATCAACCCCGTTCGGCATATCCCGCGGTCGACTTGAATTACGTCGAGTACCTTGAAACTATTGACGACAATCCCGACAGTCCTCGTGCCACGTGGGGCCTGGGCATCGACAGAATAGCCAATGTGGCGATAGCGATAGAGGCTTGGACTGACCTTAAAATCGGCGACTACTACGGCTGTCGCTGGCGTGATCTAACAAGTCCTATAGCCTCGGACTACGTCAAAGAGCTTCTACCCCGCTACCACCTGTTTATCGACGGAAAGAAACTGCCGGAGGGCCTCTCTCCGATGTTTTGGCGGGTCGTGCGTGCCGGCAGCGGGAATGAGAGTCGCTCTGAAATACAGTGGGTATTGGTCAAAACCACACGGCCGGGCGGTGAGGACAGAAAAACATGGGAAATGTGGCACAGCGAGTTGAAACTGTCGATGGAAGGCTTGGAGCCGTACTCGACCATTGAGGCAGGTGCTCTTAATAGCCCTACTTATTGCTCGATCGAATACTATGAAAACCGTCGCCGGAACGATGTCATCACCATAGATTGGGGCGGCATAACCTTCGACTACACAATAAGCTCTGAAGAAGCGAGCGGGACTGAACCGATCTCAATCATGGTCCCCAATGGCACAGACGAAGACGGCAAACCCGACCCAACGATCAAACATGTACTCAAATTAGGTCCGCAGAGTGGGCTGTTCCAAGTCAAATTCAAGGTCGTGGATGTAGTGGGGAACACGTCTGGGGGCAAGTATGAATTTTCCAAAGGCTTTCCGTTGTACTCGAATTTGGACTCCAAACTGCTCCCCCCTCCAAGTTTTAGAGTGAATGACGTGGATGAGTCTGTAGCCGATCTTGATCAAGAGGAAAAGCCGCTGTTTCAGATGAGGACCTTCCCACCCCGGGCCGGAAAAAAACCTGTTCCACTCAACAAGGTAACGGCCTACCTTAAAATTTTCAGTGAAGACTATGTATTAATTGAGACCATTGAAGTGGGCGCAAAGCCTGATACGAACGGTGGGCTAGAAACGATCAATATTCCCTATGAGCACGTTGCAAAAGCAGCGGGACGCCATTTACTGTCGTACTACACAGTCTCCAACGCCGCCGGGACGAAGACATCGGCAGTCACCCCAATCAGCGTTGTGGGCACAGCAACACAGATGCCAGCGCTTGAAATCAGCCCGATCGAAGGTACGCTCTTGCCACTCGACACGGATGCTATCGTCAAGATTCCCGAGTATTACCCCTTCTATAAAACGGGAAGGGAAACGGTGGTGTTCTCACAGGGAGATCCCGGTGACGGCGGCTTGATCTATACCGACACCCGGCTAGCGGGAGAGCAGGGCGGCATACGTGACGTGCTCAAGGCAAATCTGAAGATATTTCAAGACAAAGGTCCTTTCCACGTTCACTACATCGCCAACAACGGGAGGAATCTTCCATCTTCCATCCGCCATTCAGAAAAGCGGCAGGCTGAGCTGGGGGTTCGTACAGTCGAACTAGCTGCGCCGGTGGTTAAATATGCCGAAGACGGCAACATCGATCCTAAGAATGTGAAACGCTCCATTTTGATTATTTCCTTTCCCTTCATCGGCGCGACACCTGGCTGCACATTGGAGTGGAATGCAGTCGGGGAAAACTACGATATCTCCGACAGAGGCACCATTCTCATCGATTCATCGACCGAAGGTCACCTTTTACCAGAGCTGTTGGTTGAGTTAATCCCTCAAGTACTGCTCGGGAATATCGATGGCGACATCTCGTTCAGCTACAGCGTGCAGAGGCCCGGCACGGCCAACAAGCCTAAAGTCTATGCGCGCTCTGCAAAGCTCAACCTCTCCGTCGGCCCCAAAGTAGTGATGCAAACACCCATTGTCGTTGAAGCCGATAAGCTCTTGCAGGATGAAGTTCACCCCAAAGACGTCTTGAACGGCGCCACAGTGCGGGTTAACTACACCCCAATGCGCGACACCGATGACATTATTGTCAGTTGGGTAGGTGAATTTGGTATCAGCATCATTGAGGTTCACGTAGCGGGCAACTCGAAGACCAATAGCGTTGATGTGCGTATCCCGCCTCAAATCATCGCCTTGGGTATCCGGGAGGACGGCAACAACATCACCGTGCAGTACCGTTTCAATCGGGGGAACACGCCTTATACGTCAAAACCTCTGGCCATCCGCCTGAAGCTCGTGACGGCACTGCCCGCACCGAGGATCAACGGTATCAAGGACGTACTGTTCCCCTTGCTGGCATTGGGTGACGAGGTGACGATCACGGTTGATCCGTGGATCATGATTCAGAGAAACCAACGCAAGTTTTTGACCCTCAAGGGTACCCAAGCTGATGGTACTGAGCTGCTGGAAACTCTCTATATCGCAGACAACGTCACTGATGACGAAGTGAAAAACGGGATTGCGTTCACGATGGCGGCAGATACGCTAAAAACACTCAAGGAGAACTCGATTCTGAGCGCTGAGTGTTTCATAAGTTTTGCGCAACGCGACCAACTGGAGACCGCCGTGCCGCTTGGCAAGCATGAGTACCGAGTGCAGACGGTGCCGGCGAGCCATCCTGCTCCAGCCTTCGCCAATAGACCTGGGGCCACGCTCTCTGTTTCGCCGTTGACCTACGAGGCAGGGTCCTTCATAAGCGTGACTTACACTGGAATGGCCAAAGGGCAAATTATCACCTGCCAATTGCTGTTTCCGGACGGGATTGTCATCGACTTTGCTCCGCACACAGTGGTAGCCGTCGGACGCGTCGACGTGCCGATCAGCCCGCAAGTCATTGCCAAAATGGTGAATAAAACCGTCACATTGCGATACAAGATGACAACCGCTACCGTGACAACCGCTACCACGCATATCTGGTCAGAACCCCAAATACTGATTGTCAGCACCATCCCCACAGACAAATTACCGATGGCACTGATCAATGGCGTTCCGCACAACGGCGAACACGACCTTGCGACATTTGCCGGCAATGCCACGTTAACGCTGGCCAAATGGCCTTTCATATTCGCAGGCCAAAAAGTCTGGATTACGTGCAGAAGTGTCGGGGCAGCGCAACTTAATGTGCTGACAGCCTATGAAGTAACCTCCGCCGACCTGGACAAGGGGCTGGTAAAAATTCAAATATCGAGGACCTGGATTGAAAACTTGAAAAGCGAATTTAAAATAGAGCTTGTGATCACGCTGGACAGCAGTACCAATATAGAAAATGCTATTGCGTTGGGGTTCACTAGATATATCGTCAAGGGGCAACTGAAAGTTCCACCACAGGCGATGATTCTGAACGGGGTCTCTATTAAAGGTTTTCCCGCACACAGAACGGGCGTCGAATCCTATTGTAATGTGGAGACTCGCGTTGCCACCGGTGGAGGAGGTGGCTATGCCTATAGCTCTAGTAATCCAACGGTCGCATCAGTAGATACAAACGGTAAGGTGACCGGAAACGCAAATGGCGCTGCGACGATAACCGTCTCGGACAGAAACGGAACTAAAACCTCTTACGTAGTGTATGTAAGTAACGTTTATCGCTACGTGTTTAACGACAATATGTTGGACTATGGAGCAGCGTGGGCTTGGGCTGCCTCAATCCAAGGGATACCCATATTTGACGCGGCCATCTATGATATCGCTCGAAACTATGTCAATGGGACAAATGCTCTAGTGGGGCGATGGGCTTACTCTGGTGGGGGGGGTTGCCAACCCTACTGGTCAACCTACTACGATCATGCGAACGGAATTTATTGCAAGTATCTAACTGAAAAGCACGCTGTCATGTGTTTGCTGGCAGTTTAATAACCGCAGTAAATCATACGAAAGTGGCAGTTCTACTTAACCGTAGGCTGCCACTTTCCTACTTCTATTAAATCTGTCGATGACTCGACCTCCTGCTCATCGTCTGGCGTACGCATCTGCATTCCCCGCCCTTTCTGCGCACGCTCGCGCGACACGTCATCGCGTATAGTCAACCTCCTTTCAAACCGCTCGAAGCCTGCGCCATGAAACTCGCCCCCGACGACCTCAACCAGATCACCGCCGCCACCCTCGGCCACTACAACACAGTCGCCGAAGACTTCCGCGAAGGCACCCGCGACCACGACGTGAGCCAGAATATCGACGCGTTGCTACGGCATATCCACGGCCCGGCGCCGTTTACGGTGCTGGATTTCGGCTGCGGGCCTGGGCGGGATTTGCAGACGTTTACGCGCATGGGGCACGTCGCGGTCGGGCTGGATGGCTCGGAGCGTTTCGCGCAGATGGCGCGCGAGGACAGCGGTTGTGAGGTGTTGCAGCAGGACTTCCTGAAACTGGATTTACCCGCCGCGCGCTTTGATGGGGTATTTGCCAATGCGGTGCTGTTTCATATTCCCAAACAGGAATTACCGCGTGTGCTGAAGCAGTTGCACGGGGCGCTGAAGCCGGGTGGAGTGTTGTTCAGTTCGAATCCTCGGGGTGAGAACCAGGAGGGTTGGAATGGGCCACGGTATGGGTCGTATCACGACCTTGCGACTTGGCAGGCGCTGCTGACCGAGGCAGGGTTTGTGGAGTTGGAGCATTACTACCGGCCGGCCGGGTTGCCGCTGGAGCAGCAGCCTTGGTTGGCGAGTGTGTGGCGCAAACTGTAGAGCTTCATCGCCTGGACCGGCCTCATCGCAGCATAGGTATCTAGACAACTTTTAGAGGCTGGCGAATCTCTCTGTGGCGAGCGGGCTTGC
>NZ_JAUTYR010000175.1:0-531 GCF_041946035.1 Pseudomonas sp. AMR01 | reverse complement strand
GAACAACTGACCCTCCACAGCGGTATGCTCGAACTTGAAGGGCCGGATGGTCCGCTCTTGGAAATTGCGCAAGCGCGTGCAGAGATGCGTCATTTGGCAGCTGAACCGATGACCTATAGCCTCCAGATTCTACCTGATGCGATTACCCCCGGCCCCCTGCTGCGCCGCCTTTTTTCCGAGGACGGCCCGCCCACTTCGGCACCGACCCTTTCGGCCAATGCGAAGGTTACCTTTGATCACCCCCTGAACCGCCACACAGCAATGCGCAGACAAGCGCCGCAGGTGCAGCAGATCGCGCTATCGGAGGCTCGTATTGCGTGGGGTAATCTTGCCCTCGCGGCCAGCGGAACCTTGACGGTTGATCCACAGGGCCAACCCGAAGGGGCGCTGAACCTCAAGGTGAAAAACTGGGCGCGGCTGGTCGATATTGCTCAACGCGCCGGGGTGTTGCCGCCTTCCATGCGTCTGCAGGTGGAAACCATGTTGCGGGCCTTCGAGAATCGTGGCGGCACGCCCGGGGGGCTGGATCTC
>NZ_JAUTYR010000174.1:0-531 GCF_041946035.1 Pseudomonas sp. AMR01 | reverse complement strand
AACGACGTCAACGACGGGTTGCGCACGATCGCATCGCTGTTCGACGCCGGGCTGCTGATCGTTCACGAATCGTGCGAATCGTTGATCGAGGAAATCGAGGGATACGTATGGGATCCTGACAAATCCAAGAAGGGCGAAGACGCCCCGTTGAAGGAAGCCGATCACTGGTGCGACGCACTACGATACGGCGTGTATACGTCGCGCTCACGGTGGCGCTGGATAATGCAAGGGAGGTCGAATAATGCTGCCTGAACCGAATTCTGATTGGCCCCCGTCGCCGTATGACGTGGTATTCAAGGACATCGACAAGTGGGCCGAATTGTGGAAGGGCACATCGACGTCACTTTCCAATTACCAGCCACCCAACAAACGCGGTCGATTCCGCCGCGCGGTCGATTCGTTCTTCGACTCATCGTCGGGCCAATCATCCGGCCCACCCGCAACGCGTCAGGTCCACATTCCCATCGCATCGGACATCTACCGGTGTGTGGGCGGGCTCATGTTCGGCGCGGGCGTCACGTTCGGCGTGGG
>NZ_JAUTYR010000173.1:0-532 GCF_041946035.1 Pseudomonas sp. AMR01 | reverse complement strand
CGACGAGGGGCATCTGTATTTTGATCCCGGCGATGGTCGCTTGATCACGATCTTTACCAATGAGACCCGCAAACGCGTGCATAACCGCACGCCGATGGACCCCGGCTGCGTGCATCATCTGGCGTTTGAGGTGGACAGGGCGATGTTCGATCAGATCATCGAACGGCTGGAAGCGCGCGGTATTGGACATTCGGGCGTGAAGGATCGGGGGTTCATGCATTCGATCTATTTCAAAGATCCGCTGGGGCTGTTGATCGAACTGGCCTGCTATACCTTCATCCCGCCGCGTGGGTCGAGCCATGCAGAGGTGATGCTAGAAGCGCATAAGCTGCGGGTGGCCGCGGGGGATAATCATATCCAGCGGCAGCATTTGGCGGACGCGACGGTGAAGATTGTCGAGCGCGGTCAGGCGTCGCTGAGTGAGGATCGTGGGGCGAAGAACCCGTATTGAGGGGCGCGGCGCAAGACAAGCCGCGGGCGCTGACCCTCTTTCCCGACGGTTTCCCATGTCACTGGCCCCGGAATCAAGCCG
>NZ_JAUTYR010000172.1:0-533 GCF_041946035.1 Pseudomonas sp. AMR01 | reverse complement strand
GGCATTTGAATAATTAGTTTTTAATTGTACATTTGCACCCCTGTTTTATGCAGGGACTGGAATGTTTAATTATTAAGTAAATTTAATTAGTGTGGACACATTAAGCTACAAAACGGTTTCTGCCAACAAAGCCACTGTAAATAAGGAGTGGGTTGTTGTTGATGCCGAAGGACAGGCCCTTGGCCGCCTTTCTTCTGTAGTAGCAAAGCTGCTAAGAGGAAAGTACAAAGCTAATTTTACCCCACACGTTGATTGCGGTGATAACGTAGTTGTTATCAATGCCGAGAAGATCAACTTAACAGGAAAGAAATGGGACTCTAAAGAGTACATTCGCCACACCGGCTATCCTGGGGGTCAAAGGAGTTTAACTGCATCGGAATTATTCACTAAAGGTCCTGAGAGACTTGTGGAAAATGCAGTAAAAGGAATGCTACCAAAGAACAAACTTGGAGCAGATCTTTTCCGTAATTTAAGAGTTTTTGCAGGATCTGAGCATGACGTTCAGGCGCAAAAGCCAAAAACTATTAACTTAA
>NZ_JAUTYR010000171.1:0-534 GCF_041946035.1 Pseudomonas sp. AMR01 | reverse complement strand
AAAAGATCAGGTACGAAATAAGAGTAGGAAAACACATTTTTGAAGCCGATGAATTCCTTGGTGAAAATCAGGGTCTTTTACTGGCTGAGGTCGAACTTTCCGAAGAAGATGAAATGTTTGAGAAACCCCAATGGGTGGGGCTCGAAGTCACCGGAAACCAAAAATATTACAATTCTTACCTAAGCAAATTTCCATTCAAAGAATGGCAAAACTATTCAAAATGAAGAAGATCTTCCTGATATCAGTTTTAGCAGTCATAGTATCCTGCAAAGGAGAACCAGACGTAAGAGGAATTCAGTCCCCTGAAGAAGTGCAGGTGCGGCAACCCGATACAGTTCCTCCAAGTATAGAGGAAAGGGCAGAAGATCTCAAGGAGCGGGGGTATCAAACTTTTGTATATGAAGATGAAGGGGAAAAGCACCTTATGCAACAATATTTTCTTGTTCTTCTAAAAAGCGGAAAAAACAGGAGCCAGGATTCTGCTACTGCGGCAGAACTTCAGAAACAACACATGGCGCACCTTAACCGCATGGC
>NZ_JAUTYR010000170.1:0-535 GCF_041946035.1 Pseudomonas sp. AMR01 | reverse complement strand
AGACGCTGGATGTCGCCATGCTCACAGATGCTATAGACATCGCTGTGCATTCCATGAAAGACGTTCCTACCGCACTTCCCAAAGGTATTGTTGAAGCAGCAGTTCTAAAAAGGGCACATACCCAGGATATTTTGATCCATAAAGGCACCAATTTTCTGAATGAAGAAGGAGTCGTAGCGACAGGTAGTCTGCGAAGGCAGGCACAATGGTTGCACAAATATCCCAATCATGAGATCGTAGATCTAAGAGGAAATGTCAATACCCGGCTTCAAAAACTACAGGACAGCGATTGGAACGGAGCTATTTTTGCGGCTGCCGGACTTGAGCGCATTAACCTGAAACCTGATTCTTATGTAGATCTCAAATGGATGATTCCCGCGCCTGCACAGGGTGCGATGCTGGTAGTTGCAAAAGAAGAAGATGACTTTTGCAGAAAAGCACTTGCCGCTTTAAATCATGAACCATCTCAGATATGTGTGCATATTGAGCGTGAGTTTCTAAGAGTACTTGAAGGGGGTTGTACCGCACCAATCGG
>NZ_JAUTYR010000003.1:0-336297 GCF_041946035.1 Pseudomonas sp. AMR01 | reverse complement strand
GTTTCAGTGGCGGTTGGCCCTCTAACCCACACCCCTCCGCGTTCATTGTGGGCGGTGGCTTGCCGGCTATTGCGTGGTCCCCGCACACCCCGCTACCGCCGCCAAGCCAGCTCCCACAGGGATTACAATGATTCCAGGCAACCGGCCAAGTCATTCCCCAACTTCTCCAGCACCTGCTCATAACCCTGCGCCGTGGCCGGGGTGTAACCGCCCAGCGCATCCAGCTCCGCCAGTTTCACCGGCAGGCCAGCCACCAGGGTCTCGGCCAAGCGTGGACGCAACGGCGGCTCGCTGAACACACAAGTCTTGCCGACTTCCTGCAGTCGGGTGCGCATCGCCGCCACGTGCTGGGCGCCGGGCTGCACTTCGGCGGCAACACTGAACACGCCGGTATGTTTCAGCCCGTAAGCGTCTTCGAAATAATCAAAGGCTTCGTGGAACACGAAGTAAGGCTTGTCGCCCACCACCGCCAGACGCGCCTTCAAACGCGCATCTAACGCGTCCAGCCGCTCATCGAACGCCTTGACGTTGCTCTGATAACGCGCAGCGTTGGTGGGGTCTGCCGCACTCAGGTCAGCCGCCATACGCGCTGCGATCACCCGCGCGTTCACGGTCGACAGCCACAAATGCGCATCCAGGCTGCCTGGGCGGTGATCGTGGTCATGTTCGTCGGCCTCATCGGCATGCGAGTGGCTGTCTTCAGCGAAACGGCGCAATTTCATCCCCGGCAGGTCCTGCACGGCTACCGTCGGCAGGCTGCGGCCCTTCAGTACACGCGGCAGAAAGGTTTCCATGTCCGGGCCGATCCAATACAGCAGGTCTACCGACTGCACGCGCCGTACGTCGGATGGCCGCAAGGCATAGTTATGCGGCGACGCGCCCGGTGGCAACAGCACCTCCGGAACCGCCACGCCGTCCTGCACAGCGGCGGCGATGAGCTGCAATGGCTTGATGCTGGTCAGCACTTTAACCTCGGCCTGAGCGGCGCCCGCGATGAACAAACTGGTGACAAATATGACAAAAACGGGAAAAAGTCGGGACACGATGACCACTCAATGGCGTAGGAACGGGTAACATAATAACGTCTCTATCAAATATCTGTCGCCGCTCATGCCTAAAACACCGCTTGCCAGCCGTCCCCATGACCACTCTCACTGCGTGCACACCGCGCTGTCGGAGGCCGATGCGCTGTGCTTGCGCCAAGGCCTGCGGCTGACCGCTTTGCGTCGGCGCGTGCTGGAATTGGTGTGGCAGAGCCACAAGCCACTGGGTGCCTACGACATTCTCGGCGTACTCAGTGAGCAAGACGGCCGCCGCGCCGCGCCGCCGACCGTGTACCGCGCGCTGGATTTCCTGCTGGAAAACGGCTTTGTACATCGCATCGCATCGCTCAACGCCTTCGTCGGCTGCAACCACCCGGAGCACGCGCACCAGGGCCAGTTCCTGATATGCCGCGAATGCCACGCCGCCATCGAGCTTGAACAAAAAAGCATCAGCGACGCCATCATCAAAAGCTCGACCGAAGTCGGCTTCAAGGTCGAAGGGCAAACGGTCGAAGTGGTCGGCCTGTGCTCGGGTTGCCAGGGGGCTTGATGAGAGATGCGTTAATCCGCCTGGAACAGGTTGGGGTCACGTTCGCGGGGCAAAACGTGCTGGACAACATCGCGCTAAGCGTGGAGCCGGGGCAAATTGTCACGCTGATCGGCCCGAACGGCGCTGGCAAAACGACGCTGGTGCGTGCCGTACTCGGCTTGCTCAAACCGGACACCGGCAGCGTGTGGCGCAAACCCAGGCTGCGTGTCGGTTACATGCCGCAAAAACTGCACGTGGACCCGACGCTGCCGCTGTCAGTTTTGCGCTTTTTGCGCCTGGTGCCCGGCGTAGACCGCGCCCGCGCCCAGTCGGCGCTCAAGGAAGTCGGCGCCGAACAGGTGATCGACAGCCCGGTGCAAAGCATCTCCGGCGGCGAAATGCAGCGCGTGCTGCTGGCCCGCGCCCTGTTGCGCGAGCCGGAACTGCTGGTGCTCGATGAACCCGTGCAAGGCGTCGACGTCGCCGGCCAGGCCGAGCTGTACAGCCTGATCACGCGCCTGCGCGACCGCCATGGCTGCGGCGTGCTGATGGTCTCCCACGACCTGCACCTGGTAATGAGCACCACCGACCAGGTGGTGTGCCTGAACCGTCACGTGTGCTGCTCCGGCCACCCGGAACAGGTCAGTGGCGACCCGGCGTTCGTCGAGCTGTTCGGCAAGAACGCCCAAAGCCTGGCGATTTACCACCACCATCACGACCACGCCCATGACCTGCATGGCGCCGTCGTTGACGATCCCGCAGCACCCCATTCCCACGTCCATGGAGACACCTGCAAGCATGGCTGATTTTCTGCTCTACGCCCTGCTGGCAGGCTTGGCTTTGGCATTGGTGGCGGGCCCGTTGGGCTCGTTTGTGGTGTGGCGACGCATGGCTTACTTCGGCGACACGTTGTCGCACGCTGCGCTATTGGGCGTGGCCATGGGCTTTTTGCTCGACGTGAGCCCAACCATCGCCGTGACCGTGGGCTGCCTGTTGCTGGCGGTGCTGCTGGTAACCCTGCAACAGCGCCAGCCGCTGGCCTCCGACACCTTGCTGGGCATTCTCGCGCCCAGCACCTTATCGTTGGGCCTGGTGGTGCTGAGCTTCATGCACGAAGTGCGCATCGACCTGATGGCCTATCTGTTTGGCGATCTGCTGGCGATCAGCCCGACGGACCTTGCGTGGATCCTCGGTGGCAGCGCCGCCGTGCTGGTGCTGCTCGTGGCCCTGTGGCGCCCGCTGCTGGCGATCACCGTGCATGAAGAGCTGGCCACCGTGGAAGGCATGCCCGTGCCGGCGCTGCGCATGACCCTGATGCTGTTGATCGCCGTGGTGATTGCTGTCGCGATGAAGATTGTCGGCGTATTGTTGATCACGTCGCTGCTGATCATTCCCGCCGCCGCCGCCCAGCGCCACGCCCGTTCACCGGAGCAAATGGCCATCGGCGCCAGCCTCTTGGGGATGCTCGCAGTATGCGGGGGCCTGGCGTTGTCCTGGTTCAAGGACACGCCAGCGGGGCCATCGATTGTGGTTACGGCGGCCGCCCTGTTTCTGCTGAGTTTTGTTCTGCCCCGTCGAGGGGTGTAGACTTGCTCGCTTTTTGCGCAAATAGAGAGTCGCAGGAATGAAGCTGTTCACCTCCCGTTATCTGCTCCTTGCCGCATTTTCCCTGCTGCTTGGCGCCTGTCAAAGCACACCGCCCGCCGCCCCAGTGGTGCAGGACGCTCGTGCTGCGGCCATCGCGCAGCTGGAGCAAAACCTGGCCAGCAGTGAGCTGGCCACCGCCGAAGACGAATTGGCCACCCTGCAAGCGCAGACGCCAAACGACCCGGCGCTGGAGACTTACCAGCGCCAATTGGCCGAAGCCTACCTGCAGCGCAGCCAGATCGTGCTGCAAAAAGGTGACGTCAACGCCGCCGCCACCGCCTTGAGCCGCGCCCGCGCACTCATGCCCAAAGCGCCTGCGCTGACCGGCGGCGTAAACAGCGCCATCAGCCACGCCCGTAAAGCCGAGCTGGACCAAGCGGAAGCGGCCTTGAAGGCTGCCGAAGCCAGGCCTGCGGCCAAGGTCATCGACCCGGCGGCTGAAAGCACCACTGTCGCGCTAAACCTCACCGATATTGAAGAACTTCGCCATCAACTGGATGCGATCGCCACCGATGTGGTGAATTACAAATGCGATGTGAGTATCCAGGCGCCGCGCACCGAGGATTACCCGTGGTTGGCCACGTTGCTGACCAAACGGGTGAAAAGAATTGATTCGGGATATGACTTGAAAATTCACCGGCAAATTTTGAAACACATCCCGGCGCAAGTCGTGCTGATACCGCGCAAAACCGAGTAACGGCATTCGCGAGCAAGCCCGCTCCCACATTTTGAATGTATTCACAAATCAAAATGTGGGAGCGGGCTTGCTCGCGAAGACGGCTTAAAAGACAACCACTGACTTAAGCCGGAATCGCCTTGGCCTTAGCCTCGCGATCCCAAACCCGATGCTGGCCAATCGCAGCAAAGAATGCCTTGAACGCCTTGGCATCCGCCCCCACGATCAACCCCGCATCCGCCTCAAGCTTCAGCAGGTCCAGCAATGGCTCCACATCCGGGGCAACCGCAATCGCCTTCAGGTGCTTGTAAGCCTCCAGCACGTAATGCAACGCCACGCCATCACCGCTCAAGGCCTGCACCGACTTGGCACCGCCCGGGATAAACACCGCGTCGAACGCAATGGACGGCATACCTTCCATCGACGCATCCACGGGCAGGGTCTTGCCATCGGCAGTCGTCACTGGCGCCGACGTTGGCCCCAGCAGCTTGGCATGGGCACCTTCGGCCTGAAGCGCCTTCTTCAACGCATCAATTGCCGCGCCATCCACGCCATTGGCCGCCAGGATCGCAACCTTGCGAGTCTTGATGTCACCCGGCAGCAAATTGGCCTGGCTCAGCGCAGGCGAACGCTCAGGTTGAGTCTTGAGTTCTGGCACTGTGCCTTTGGTTGGCGCTGGCAGCCCGAGGTTCTGCGCAACGCGCTTGGCCAGCTCCAGGTCGATGTTGGCCAGAATCTCGTTGACCTGACGCGCGCGAATATACTCACGCTCAACCTTGCCCAGCTCAAAGCTGTACGCGGCAATGATGTGCTCTTGCTCGTGCTTGCTCATGCTGCGGAAGAACAAACGCGCCTGGGAGAAGTGGTCGCCGAACGACTCACTGCGCTCACGCACCTTTTGGGCGTCGATACGCTCGTGATACGACTCAAAACCACCGTCCTGCGCAGCAGGCGGGGTTTCTTTCGGCCAGCCACCATCAATCGAGTTCGGCTCGTAAGCTGCGCGGCCTTTATCGATGCTGGTGCGGTGCATGGCATCGCGCTGGTTGTTATGGAACGGCACAACCGGCTGGTTGATCGGCAACTGGTGAAAGTTCGGGCCGCCCAGTCGGCTGATCTGCGTATCGGTGTAGGAAAACAGCCGACCTTGCAGCAGCGGATCATTGGAGAAGTCGATACCCGGCACGATGTGGCCAGGGCAGAACGCCACCTGTTCCACTTCAGCAAAGAAGTTGTCCGGGTTGCGGTTAAGCACCATCTTGCCCAGCGGCGTGATCGGCACCAGTTCTTCTGGGATCAGCTTGGTAGGGTCAAGGATGTCGAAGTCGAATGCGTGCTCCTTGTCCTCAGGAATGACCTGCACACCCAGTTCCCACTCTGGGTAGTCGCCCATCTCGATGGCTTCCCACAGATCACGACGGTGGTAGTCGGTATCTTTACCGGCAAGCTTTTGCGCTTCGTCCCACACCAGCGAGCAAGTACCGGCAGTAGGGCGCCAGTGGAATTTGACGAAGTTGGACTGACCTTCGGCATTGATCAGGCGGAAGGTGTGCACACCAAAGCCTTGCATGCTGCGCAAGCTTTTTGGAATCGCGCGGTCAGACATGGCCCAAATGACCATATGCGCCGATTCCGGCTGCAGCGAGACGAAATCCCAGAACGTGTCGTGAGCCGAACCGCCCGTAGGAATTTCGTTGTGCGGCTCAGGTTTTACCGCGTGCACGAAGTCAGGAAACTTGATCGCGTCCTGAATGAAAAATACCGGCATGTTGTTGCCGACCAGGTCGAAGTTGCCTTCTTCGGTGAAGAACTTCACGGCAAAGCCGCGCACGTCACGCACCGTATCGCCGGAGCCACGTGGGCCCTGCACGGTGGAAAAACGCGTAAACACCGGGGTTTTGTGGCCCGGGTCGCGCAGGAAGCCGGCTTTAGTCAGCGCGGAATGGTTTTCATAGGTCTGGAAATAGCCATGAGCACCGGTGCCACGTGCATGCACGATGCGTTCTGGAATGCGCTCATGGTCAAAGTGCGTGATTTTTTCACGCATGATGAAATCTTCGAGTAGCGACGGGCCACGGGCGCCGACCTTCAAGGTGTTCTGATTGTCAGAAATTTTCACACCCTGGTTGGTGCGCAGCGCCTGGCCGGTCGCGTCTGAACGAAACTCCTCCAGGGCCTGCAGCTTGGCGTTGGTATTGCCACGGTCCAGGGTGTCGGTGCCCGCAAGTTCACTTTTCGGCGGGGTAGCTGGCTTCTTGGTACTCATCAGACAAAACTCCTTTTTTCAAATTGGCCAGAGCAGTGCCTGGCTCGTTTGAGCAAACACCCAGGCACGGCACCCGGGAAATTGAGTTGCTTATGTAGTGACTGATGAGGTTTTGGGCCGTTCCTTTTTTATGACCTTTGATCGCGTTATTGCCAAATCGAAGGTGGAACGCGAAATAAATGCTAAATAACGCTATACGGACAGGCTAAAATGCGCACCCGGCTAACCGCTGATCCCTTTTCCATGCGCCCCACAAGGTTCGCTACGTGATCGAGTTTCATAACGTCCATAAAACCTACCGCGTCGCCGGTAAGGATATTCCCGCCCTGCACCCTACAAGCCTGCGCGTAGAAAACGGCCAGGTGTTTGGCCTGATCGGCCACTCGGGTGCGGGTAAAAGCACCCTGCTGCGCCTGATCAACCGCCTCGAAGAACCGAGTGGCGGCCAGATCACTGTCGACGGCGAGGAAGTCACCGCGCTCGACGCCAATGGCCTGCGCCGATTCCGCCAGCAAGTCGGGATGATCTTCCAGCACTTCAACCTGCTGGCCTCCAAGACCGTTGCCGACAACGTGGCGCTGCCGCTGACCCTCGCTGGCGAATTGTCGCGCAAGGAAATCGACCAACGCGTGGCTGAATTGCTCGCCCGCGTCGGCCTGTCAGACCACGCCAAAAAGTACCCGGCGCAGTTGTCCGGCGGCCAGAAGCAGCGCGTCGGCATCGCCCGCGCCCTGGCAACCAAGCCCAAGATTCTGCTGTGTGACGAGGCCACCAGCGCCCTCGACCCGCAGACCACAGCCTCGGTGCTCAAATTGCTGGCCGAGATCAACCGCGAGTTGAAGCTGACCATCGTGCTGATCACCCATGAAATGGACGTCATCCGCCGCGTCTGCGACCAAGTGGCGGTGATGGATGCTGGCGTGATCGTCGAGCAAGGCTCGGTGGCCGACGTGTTCCTGCACCCGCAGCACCCGACGACCAAACGCTTTGTGCAAGAAGCCGAGCAGGTCGATGAAGGTGAACAGCATGATGTGTTCGCCCATGTGCCGGGCCGTATCGTGCGCCTGACGTTCCAGGGCGAAGCGACCTACGCGCCACTGTTGGGTACCGTCGCCCGTGAAACGGGGGTGGACTACAGCATCCTGGCCGGTCGCATCGACCACATCAAAGACACCCCTTATGGGCAACTGACCCTCGCCGTGACCGGCGGGGACATGGATGCCGCTTTCGCCCGCTTTACCGCGGCAGACGTCCACATGGAGGTACTGCGCTAATGGACGTTTTCTTGAGTTTCTTCGCCAATATCGACTGGTCGGAAATCTGGCTCGCCACCGGCGACACCATGACCATGCTGTTCGGCTCGTTGCTGTTCACTGTGCTGCTCGGCCTGCCGCTGGGCGTGTTGTTGTTCCTGTGCAGCCCCCGCCAACTGTTCGAACAAAAAGGCCTGTACGCCTTACTGTCGCTGATCGTGAACATCCTGCGCTCGCTGCCGTTCATCATTTTGTTGATCGTGATGATCCCGTTCACCGTACTGATCACCGGCACTTCGCTGGGTGTGGCGGGCGCGATTCCGCCGCTGGTCGTGGGCGCCACACCGTTCTTTGCGCGACTGGTGGAAACCGCCTTGCGCGAAGTGGACCGCGGCATCATCGAAGCCACCCAGTCGATGGGCGCCACGACGCGCCAGATCATCACCAACGCCTTGCTGCCGGAAGCCCGCCCCGGCATCTTCGCAGCAATTACGGTGACGGCGATTACACTGGTTTCCTACACGGCCATGGCCGGTGTCGTCGGCGCCGGTGGCTTGGGTGACCTGGCGATTCGCTTTGGTTACCAGCGCTTCCAGACCGATGTGATGGTAGTCACGGTGGTGATGCTGTTGATCCTGGTGCAAATTCTGCAAACCGTCGGCGACAAGCTGGTGGTGCACTTTTCTCGAAAATAACGGCCAAGGCCGGCCCCCGCCGGCCCTGCCCGAACAAGGAGCTTGTTGGATGAAAAAACTACTGGTTGCTTTCGCCGCCGTTGCCGCGTTCTCCGCCCACGCCGAGACCATCACCGTCGCTGCGTCGCCTGTGCCCCACGCAGAAATCCTCGAATTCGTGAAACCTGCGCTGGCCAAAGAAGGCGTGGACCTGCAAATCAAAGTCTTCACCGACTACGTGCAACCCAACGTACAGGTGGCTGAAAAACGTCTGGACGCCAACTTCTTCCAGCACCAGCCGTACCTGGATGAGTTCAACAAGGCCAAGGGCACTCACCTGGTGAGCGTCGGCGCCGTGCACCTGGAACCCCTGGGCGCTTACTCCAGCAAGTACAAAACCCTGGCCGAGCTACCAAGCGGTGCCAACGTCGTAATCCCGAACGACGCCACCAACGGCGGCCGCGCGCTGTTGCTGCTGGCCAAGAACGGCCTGATCACCCTGAAGGACCCGACTAACATTCTGTCGACCATCAAGGACATCACCGGCAACCCGAAAAACCTGAAGTTCCGCGAACTGGAAGCCGCCACGCTGCCACGCGTGCTGACCCAGGTCGACCTGGCGCTGATCAACACCAACTACGCGCTGGAAGCCAAACTGGACCCGTCCAAAGACGCCCTGGTGATCGAAGGCAGCGACTCGCCTTACGTGAACATCCTGGTCACCCGCGAAGACAACAAGGATTCGGACGCCGTGAAGAAGCTGGTAGCCGCCCTGCACACGCCTGAAGTGAAGACATTCATCGAAGAGAAGTACAAAGGCGCGATCAAGCCGGCGTTCTGATGTAACTCGACCTCCCAAACACCGGAGATCAAAAATGTGGGAGGGGGCTTGCTCCCGATAGCAGAGTGTCAGTCGATGCATAAGTTGACTGATCTACCGCTATCGGGAGCAAGCCCCCTCCCACATTTGTTTTGTGGTGCTGGTGGAATCAGGCCAGCACACTTGCCTGCTGTTCAGCGCGCAAAGCCGGCACTACCTCGTGGGTGAGCCACTGCCGCAAGCAGCGGTTTTCCGGGTAGTAGTGATAGATAAGTAGCGCATAAACGCCGGACTCGCTGACCATCAAGGTCGGCGCCGCATGGCCGTGGGTGATCAGGGGCAGGATTTGCTGTTGGTCGGGATCGAGCTTGCGCAGTAACGCGGGGTTGAGGTGCAAGCCCATCAGGCGGCCGATGTCACTGGCGCTGAACCAGGGCTGGGCGTCGATCAGCACGGCGTGCAGTTGGTGGTGGTGGCGGGTGAAGACTTTGGGATTTACCGGTGGATCTGGGGTAAGTGCTTGCATGGTCTGGCTCCTAACGTATCAAGGGACCGCCAAGCACTACTTCCACGTAATGGGTGGCGGCTGTACGCAGGTGTGGAAGACCGGGACGTTAGGCACCCGGCGCACTCGAAAGCGCCCCGCGCACAGCCACCAAAAAACTCAGACAAGAAAAAGCGCCTGACACTAGGTGGCGCTTTGTGCGCCTAACGATATAAGGGCTTCCACACCCTGTCACTGAATTTGCAGCGACAGGGCAAAGACTAGCCACCCAAGACCGCCCAACAAGTTCACGCACGGCGCCACAACGTGCAGGAAATGTCCGACGACTCGATATTCAAACCTTGCACAAAACCACTGTGGGAGCTGGCTTGCCTGCGATGGCGGTGGGTCAGTCAGCCTATTAGCCACTGATGCACCGCCATCGCAGGCAAGCCAGCTCCCACATTTGTTTTGTGTTGGTCTTTATTTACGCTGCAGCAGCACCGGCAACTGCACCACCAGCTTTTGGTTATTCAGCGGCGCACGAATAAACCCGCGCTGCGTGCCGTCCGGGCCGATGAGCGCCAGGTTGCCGCTGTGGTCCACGGTGTAGTTCGGTTTGCTGGTGTCGGCGGGAATGAACGGGATGCTCACCGCATTCGAAACCTTCTGCACATCGGCCACATTCGCGCCGGTCAGGCCTTCGAACTGCGGGTCGAAGTAGCCCAGGTATTGCTTGAGCTGCGCCGGGGTGTCGCGGTTCGGGTCGACGCTGACCAGGATCACTTGCAGCTTGTCCACCACGTCTTTCGGCAGCTCGCTCTTGATCTGGCGCAGTTGGGCGAGGGTGGTGGGGCAGATGTCCGGGCAGAAGGTATAGCCGAAGAACAGCAGGCTCCATTTGCCCTTCAACTCGTTGACCACCACCGGCTGGCCGTCTTGATTGGTCATGGTCACCGGCGGCAGCTGGCGGCTTTGCGGCAGCAGGATAATGCCGGCGTCGATCAGCGCGGTGGGGTCGCCCTGGCCTTTGCCCGAGAGCACTTTGTTGACGGTCAGGCCCATGATCAACGCGACGATGGCCACCAGGATAAACACGGTTTTTTGAGTTCGGGTCATAGGTTCAACAGTAAGTAGTGGTCTACGAGCAGCGCGATAAACAGCAAAAGCAGGTACCAGATAGAGTACTTGAAGGTGTTGATCGCCGCGTGCGGCTGGGTGCCACGGTACAGCACGCAGGCCCATTGCAGAAAGCGTGCGCCCAACACCAGCGCGCACGCGAGGTAGAGCAGGCCGCTCATGTGGATGACGTAAGGCATCAGGCTCACCGCCAGCAGGGCGAAGGTGTAGAGCAGGATATGCACCTTGGTGTAGTGCTCGCCGTGGGTAACCGGCAGCATCGGGATGTCGGCCTTGGCGTATTCCTCTTTGCGGTGAATGGCCAGCGCCCAGAAGTGCGGCGGGGTCCAGGCGAAGATGATCAGCACCAGCAGCAGCGGCTCGGCGCTGACGTGGCCGGTGACGGCGACCCAGCCCAGCAACGGCGGTGCGGCACCGGCGAGGCCACCGATAACGATGTTTTGCGGCGTCGCGCGCTTGAGAAAGCCGGTGTAGATCACGGCGTACCCGAGCAGCGAGGCCAGCGTCAGCCAGGCCGCCAACGGGTTGGTAAACGCCAGCAACAGGGCCAAACCTGAAACAGCCAGAAACAAAGCAAAGGCCAGTGCAGCCAGCGGCGATACGCGCCCCTGCGCCATCGGCCGCTTTTGCGTGCGCGCCATTACCGCATCGATGCGCCGGTCCACCACATGGTTGACCACCGCCGCGCCGCCGGCACACAGCGCTATCCCCAAATTGCCGAAAATCAACACCGGCCACGGCACCCCGGCGCGGGTGGCGAGGAACATGCCCACCAACGAGGTGATGAGCATCAGCACCACCACTTTCGGCTTGGTCAACTCCACATAGTCACGCCAGATCGCCTGGCGGTGATGCGCGCCGATCAAGGTCGCCATGGCATCTCTCCTTTAAGGGTGATGAGGCCCGATACGTGTTTACGCGGGATAAAGCGCCAGCCGAAGCGCGACTGGTTGCGCACCCGAACCAGGCTGGTGCGCGCGTGGTAGTTGACCAGCACCAGGCTCAGCAGCAACGCGGCGCCGCCTGCGTTATGCGCCACGGCGACGGGCAGTGGCAGATGGAAATACACATTGCTCAGGCCCAGGCAGAGCTGCGCGGCGAGGGCGATCAGCAGCAGGCCTGCCAGGCGCGTCATGCCGACCAGCTTGAGCTGCCACGCCAGGCCCAACAGCACCAACGTGACAATCACCGCGCCAACGCGGTGGGTGAGGTGAATCGCCGTGCGCGCTTCGCTGTCGAGTTGCCCGCCGAGGTAATTCGGACCGATGTGCTGAGTGAGGTGAAACCCGTTGGCAAAATCCGCCGCCGGCCACCATTCCCCATGACAGGTTGGCAAGTCGATACAAGCCACCGCCGCATAGTTGGAACTGACCCAGCCGCCCAATGCAATCTGGCCGATCACCAACACCAGACCCGCCGTCGCCCAATATTGCAGGCGCTTGGGCACGATCAGCGCGGGCAGCACGCCAGACAACCTCAGGGTCAGCAGAAACAACAAACTCAAGGTCGCAAAGCCGCCCAGCAGATGGCCCGTCACCACCTGCGGCCACAGCTTCAGCGTCACCGTCCACATGCCGAACGCCGCCTGGGCAACCACCACTGCCAACACAAACAGCGGCAGCTTCACCGGCTGACCAGGGTCGCGCCGATGGCTCCAGGAACGCGCCGCCAATAGCAAAATCAGCAACCCCAAGGCGCCGGCGAAATAGCGATGCGTCATCTCGGCCCAGCCTTTGCCGGCCTCCACCGGCGTGTCCGGAAAATGCAGCTCGGCATGGGCCAACTGGGCTTCGCTTTGCGGCACGCTGATAAAGCCATAGCAGCCGGGCCAGTCCGGGCAGCCGAGGCCGGCGTGAGTGAGGCGCGTGTAGGCACCGAGCAACACGACGATCAGCGCCAGCAAGGTGGCAAACAACGCGAGGCGAAATCCAGGTTTGGCCATGACGATGCCCTTATCCGATGTTCGACAGTTTCAGCAGCATGCGCAGGTCGTTGAGCAAGTCCTTGCCCTTGACCCTGGCGTCGTAGCGCAGCACCAGGTTGCCGTGGGGGTCGACGATCCACAGTTGTGCATCGCCCGGCGCGGCGGCGCCTTTGGTGAAAGTCGACAGGTCCAGCGGGTAGCGTTGCAGTTGCGGGTATTCAGCCTTGAGCCTGGTCTCGTAAGCCGTGCTCACAGGCGTCGCGCTGGCCAAGGCGTGGCTGGCGCGGGAAGCATCGCGGCCCAGGCCGATTTGCAGCTGGCGGGCCAGATACACCAACTGCTGGCACTCGGCGGCGCAGGCGGCGGGCGCGGTGACCAGCAACTGCCAGCGCTGTTCATCGGCCTGCACGCCAATGTCGGCGCGGGTCTGGCCATTGCCGATCATCACGCCGTGGTAGCTGCGGCTGTCCGGCACCCAGAACTGCAGCTTGTACATGAAGGTGGCCAGCGCCATCGGGCCGATCACCATCATCAGGATCAGAATCAGTTGCCAGCGGCCCTTACGCCGATCAGGCGCGTCAGACATGTTGAGTGGATTTGTGGCCACGCCCATGGTGCGTCTCCTTGTTGTTATGCCGTCCGAGGTAGAGGTACAGCGCGAGCAGCGCCAGCGACATGGCGAACCACTGCACGGCGTACCCCATGTGCTTTTCCGGGCCCATGGCGACCACCGCCCAAGTGGTGTCGTACGTGCCGGGGCCGGCTTCGGCGCGTAGCTCGTAGGCGAACCCGCTGCGGCCTAATTCTGCCCACAGCGCGGCGGGGTGCAGAGCGGTGAGCAGACGCGGCCATTGCGCACTGGCAGGGTCGGCGTGCAACTGGAAGGTTTCGCCGGGCGCGACGTAGACCCACGCGTCGAGGTTCACCGGTTGATCCGGGGTGGTGAAGGCGGGTGGCGTGCGCCGGTCGGGCCACGGCAACCAGCCGCGATTGAGCAACAGCCACTGGCCGCTGGCCTGGTCGTGGAAGGGTTGCAACAGCTCTACACCGGCTTTGCCGTCACGCAGGCGGTTGTCGAGTAATACGCTGTGTTCGGCGTCGAATTGGCCGCGCAGGCGAACCCGGCGAAATGCCGGGTCGGTCATGTCGTTGAGCTGCGCACTGCTGATGGGGGCCGCCACGCGACGTTCGGCATAACTGTCCACCAGCCGTTGTTTTTCCTGGCCGCGCGACAGTTGCCAGAAGCCCATGCCGACCATCAACGGCAGCAGAATCATCACCACCACTGTCGGTGCAATGCCTGGACGAAAGCGTTTCATGGCGCTGGCTATACTTGTTTTCATTGCCCGCCCATCCCTCTCCATTCCTAAAGCCGGGAACCTGAACCATGCTCAAAGCAGCCATTGCCCTGATGCTGATCGCGACTGTCGTGAGCCTGTTCAGTGGCTTGTTCTTTTTGGTTAAGGACGAGGGCAACTCCAACCGCCTCGTCACTGCCTTGACCGTGCGTGTGGTGCTGGCCGTGATCACCGTGGCCTTGATTGCCTGGGGCTTTTTCAGCGGCCAGTTGGTATCTCATGCGCCCTGATAGAAAGCCTCACAGCACATAAACGAAAAAAAACAGCCCGATCCACACCACGTCCACAAAGTGCCAATACCAACTGGCTGCCTCGAAACCGAACTGGTGCTCGTTGTTGAAATGCCCTTTGAGGACGCGCATCAGCATCACAAACAAAATGATCGTGCCGATGGTCACGTGGGCGCCGTGGAAACCGGTGAGCATGAAAAACGTCGCGCCATACACGCCGGAGCCGAGGGTCAGGCCCAGCTCTTTGTAAGCGTGGATGTACTCTTCGGCCTGAAAGCCCAGGAATGCCCAGCCCAGCAGCACGGTAATCGCCAGCCAGATCTTCAACGCGCCGCGATGGCCCTTGCGCAACGCATGGTGAGCGAGGGTGATGGTCACGCTGGAGCTGACCAGCAGAATCGTGTTGATCAGCGGCAGCCCCCAGGGGCTGATCGTGCCTGCGGGTGCGGGGTACAGTTTTGGATCAGGGTTATTCAGCAGCGGCCAGGCAAACTCGAAGTTCGGCCACAACATGTGCGCGATGCCTTTGGAGCCTTCGCCCGCCAGCCACGGCGCCGACATGTGCCGCACGTAAAACAGTGCACCGAAAAACGCGATAAAGAACATCACTTCGGAAAAAATGAACCAGCTCATGCCCCAGCGGAAGGAGCGGTCCATTTGCGAACTGTACAAACCGGCGCGACTTTCCTTGATCACCGCGCCGAACCAGCCGAAAAGCATGTAGGCCAGCAGCAGCCCGCCGACGAAAAAGATCCACGGCCCGTGGGATTCCGGGCGTGCGGCCTTCAGGTCGTTGAACCACACGGCCAGCCCATACACGGTGACCAGCAGGCCAATCGTGGCAATTATCGGCCATTTGCTTTGCGCTGGTACGTAGTACGTATCATGAGACGACATGTATTCGCTCTCCTGATTGAGGGGGCAAACAGTAGCTAGCCCCCGGTGCGAACAGCCACCGGCGGTTGGCGCGCAGTGATATCAAACAGCGTGTACGCCAGGGTTAAATGCTTCACAGCCTCTGGCATGTCGCGGTCGACAATAAAACGCACCGGCATTTCGATGCGCTGACCTGGCTGCAGCACTTGCTGGGTGAAGCAGAAGCATTCGGTCTTGTGGAAATACATCGCCGCTTCGGCCGGGGAAATGCTCGGTACGGCCTGAGCCGTCATGACTTTGTCGGTCGGGTTGTAGGCCACGAACAGCATCTCGGTGACCGCGCCGGGGTTGACCAGCACTTCGTCGGCCTTGGCGTGAAACTCCCACACCATGTCGATGGCATTGGTCGACAGGAACTGCACCCGCACCTGGCGCGAAAGGTCGACGATCTGTGAGCCCTCATATTGCCCGGCGGTCTTGCCGTTGATGCCGAAGGCTTTGCACATCACGTCGTAGATCGGCACCAGGGCGAAGCCGAAGGCGAACATGGCGACCACCAGGATCAGCAGGCGAGTGACGAGGCGTTTGAGGGGCACTGACTCAGCCATAACGCCCACCTCGCTTGTGATTTTCTGTGGGAGCTGGCTTGCCTGCGATAGCGGTGTGCCAGGCACCGAATCCACCCACTGTCAGGCCCTCATCGCAGGCAAGCCAGCTCCCACAGGAGACCGAGTTGGCCTGCATCAGAGTGTTCACTTGACCTCCGGCGGCGTAGTAAACGTGTGATACGGCGCCGGCGAAGGCACGCTCCATTCCAAGCCTTCTGCGCCATCCCACGGCTTGGCTGGCGCAGGCGGGCCGCCTCGGATGCACTTGATCACGATGAACAGGAAGAAGATCTGCGTGGCGCCAAACATGAACGCGCCAATCGAGGAGACCATGTTGAAGTCGGCGAACTGCAGGTTGTAGTCCGGCACCCGGCGCGGCATGCCGGCCAGCCCCACGAAGTGCATCGGGAAGAACGCCATGTTCATGCCCACGAAAGACAGCCAGAAGTGCAGCTTGCCGAGGGTTTCGTCGTACATGTGGCCGGTCCATTTCGGCAGCCAGTAGTAGGCCGAGGCGAAGATGCCGAAGATCGCGCCGGGCACCAGTACGTAATGGAAATGCGCCACTACAAAGTAGGTGTCGTGGTACTGGAAGTCCGCCGGGGCAATCGCCAGCATCAGCCCGGAAAAGCCGCCGATGGTGAACAGAATCACAAAGGCCACGGCAAACAGCATCGGCGTCTCGAAGGTCAGCGAGCCTTGCCACATGGTGCTGACCCAGTTGAATACTTTCACCCCGGTCGGCACCGCGATCAGCAGCGTGGCGTACATGAAGAACAACTCGCCCACCAGCGGAATGCCGACCACGAACATGTGGTGCGCCCACACGATGAACGACAGAAACGCGATGCTCGCCGTGGCGTAGACCATGGAGGTGTAGCCGAACAGCGGTTTGCGCGAGAAGGTCGGGATAATCGCGCTGACGGCGCCGAAGGCCGGCAGGATCATGATGTACACCTCGGGGTGGCCGAAGAACCAGAACACATGCTGGAACAACACCGGGTCACCGCCGCCGGCTGCACTGAAAAAGCTGGTACCGAAGTGGATGTCCATCAGCATCATGGTCACGCAACCCGCCAGAACCGGCATTACCGCGATCAACAGGAAGGCGGTGATCAGCCAGGTCCAGACGAACAGCGGCATCTTCATCAAGGTCATGCCCGGCGCGCGCAGGTTGAGGATGGTGGCGACCACGTTGATCGCGCCCATGATCGAACTGATGCCCATCAGGTGGATGGCAAAAATGAAGAAGGTCACACTCTCCGGCGCGTAGGTAGTGGAGAGCGGCGCGTAGAAGGTCCAGCCGAAATTCGGCCCGCCGCCGGGGCTGAACAAGGTGGAAACCAATAGCAGGAACGCCGCCGGCAGCAGCCAGAAGCTGAAGTTGTTCATGCGCGGCAGGGCCATGTCCGGCGCGCCGATCATCAGCGGGATCATCCAGTTGGCCAGCCCGACAAACGCCGGCATCACCGCACCAAACACCATGATCAGGCCATGCATGGTGGTCATCTGGTTGAAGAACGCCGGCTCGACGATTTGCAGGCCGGGCTGGAACAGCTCGGCGCGGATCACCATGGCGAACGAGCCGCCGAGCAGGAACATGGTGAAGGCGAACCACAGGTACATCGTGCCGATGTCTTTGTGGTTGGTGGTCAACACCCAGCGCATCAGGCCCTTCGCGGGCCCGTGGGCATGGTCGGCGTGACCATGGTCATCGATCACAGTGCTCATGGCCGTTCTCCTGCACGCGAGTGGGCGGGGCGACTCAGGGCATACGCAATGAAGGTCATCATTTGCTCTCCGCCTGTTTCAGGGCCAGCACGTCTTTGGGCGTGACCATGTCGCCTTTGTTGTTGCCCCAGGCGTTGCGTTCGTAGGTCACCACGGCGGCAATATCCACTTCCGAGAGCTGTTTGCCGAACGCCGCCATGGCGGTGCCCGGCTTGCCGTGGAAGACGATGCTCAGGTGGCCTTCTTTGGGTCCGGTCGCGATTTTCGAACCCTTGAGCGCCGGAAACATCGGCGGCAGGCCCTGGCCCTCAGCCTGGTGACAGGCCACGCAGGCGGTGTGGTAAACCTTGTCGCCACGGGCGACCAGTTCTTCCAGCGTCCACTCTTTGGAGGTCAGTTCCTTGAGCTTGGCGGCGTCTGCCTTGCGCTCGCCAAGCCAGGCGTCGTAGTCGGCCCTGGATTTGACCTCGACCACAATCGGCATGAACCCGTGGTCCTTGCCGCACAGCTCGGCGCACTGGCCACGGTAGATGCCCGGCTTCTCGACGCGGGTCCAGGCCTCGTTGACGAACCCGGGAATGGCGTCACGCTTGACCGCAAAGGCCGGCACCCACCAGGAGTGGATCACGTCGGCGGCGGTCACCAGGAAGCGCACCTTGGCGCCCACCGGCAAAACCAGCGGCTCATCGACTTCCAGCAGGTAATGCTCGCCTTTAACGGCCTGGTTATGGATCTGCTCGGCGGGCGTGGCCAGGTTGCTGAAGAACTCCACGTCCTGGCCCAGGTATTTGTAATGCCACTTCCACTGATAGCCAGTGACCTGGATATCGATATCCGACTCACTGCTGTCGTAGATGTTGATCAGGGTTTTGGTCGCCGGAATCGCCATGGCCACCAGGATCAGCAGGGGAACCACAGTCCAGAGGATTTCCACGGTGGTGCTCTCGTGGAATTTGGCCGCGACCTGGCCCGTGGACCGGCGGTGCAGGATCATCGACCAGAACATCGCGCCAAACACGACAATGCCGATCACCACACAAATCCAGAAAATGGTCATGTGCAGGTCAAACACGGCGTGACTGACTTCAGTCGCCCCTGGCGCCATATTCGTTGTCCAGGCGGCGTGCGCCTGGCCGAATACCGACCACAACAGGAGGCCCATCCAAACGTGTGGATGTCGCGTCATTGCGAGTTCCCCTTTATGTTTCTTGTTATCCCGCCGGTTTGCACCTGCGGCGAAGGGAGCGGCTTCCATACTGCTTACAACCGCCAAGCTTTGCCTGCGTCATGCAGTTGGGCGTCATCAGCTAATTGCCTACAAACCCGAGTATAGACAGCGCCTGCAACCCCGCAATGTGTAGGGGCAAATGAGCTAAAACAGACCAGAGGGCCTAATAAAACCGGATGCGGAAACGTTTATCCGACGAACAATGGCAATTCGATATAACACCGTTGCATAACCATGAAATAATTATGACAAATGCGTCTTAAGGGCTCGTATAAACGAGCTACCTTATCCCCTCTCGTTTCCTACGCCTGTTTCACTGGAGCCCTCATGAACACCGCCGCATTGCGCGAGCAGATTTCCCGTGCCCATCAACACGAAGCCACCACTGGCCAGCTTGCCCAGCAACTGGAAAACCAATTGCCGCACCTGCATTCGGCCATCTCTTTGGCTGACGGTGATCGCACCCAAGTAATGACCCGCTTTGTCACGGCCTACATCGATCAAGTGCCGGACCTGCTGGACGCCGCCAATGACGTGGCCCGCGAAGCCGGGATCGAAAGCCAGATCAAGCCGGTTTTGAAAATCGCAGAACATTTCTTCCTGCAACCGCCCGCCATTCTGGCTGGCCATGAAGGGCTCAACGGGCTGCTGGACGAGGCCTACCTGGCCCATCGTCTGGTCGAAGAAGTGAATGACCTGTACATCAAGCATTTCGGCCAGCCGTTGATTCCGGCAGACACTACCGTGGCCAACCTGATCGCCCACCAATTGATCGGCGAGCAGTTTGCCAATCAGCTGGATGAAGCAGTGCATTTGGCGGTGGATGAGATGCTGAACGAAGAGAGCTTTGCGCTGGAGTCCGTTGAGGCGTACCGCGAGACGCTGAAAAGCGCGGGCACGCAAGCCGCGTGGAAGCGCTGGCCGTGCCTGTCGCGGCAGTTGGGGGTTGAGCTGGCGCTGGACCAGCCTGCCTGATTTTCCGAGCCGCAAACGATCAACTGTGGGAGCGGGCTTGCTCGCGAAAGCGGTGGCTCAGTCAACATTTTCGGTGACTGACACTGCGCCTTCGCGAGCAAGCCCGCTCCCACATTTTGATTCGTTTCCGTCAGCTCGTTATAGCCGCCGACCCCAGACCCGTCGTCGTGCGCTCGCGGCCTTCCAGCCGGCGCTTCAACCCGCGCGCTTCGATCACCAGCTTCGAGCCTTTCGCCGCATTCGCCCGGCCCCATTCCTCCAGCAACTCCAGGCAGGAATGGTCGATGTAGCTCAGGTTATTCAATGGCACATGCACGGTAGTTCCCGCAGGCACCGTCGACAGCACCTGAGTCAGTGCCGGCACTTTCAAAAACGTCCCGGCGCCGACCAATCGCAGCTCCATCTCACCGTCCTGAGGCAGGTCGACCAGGCTGACTTTCAATCGCGAAGCCTTCAGGGCCAGGGTGACCAGCGTCAGACCGAAGCCAATCAGTACACCCGTCAGCAAGTCGGTAAAGACAATCGCCAGCGCCGTCGCCGAGTAGGTAAACATCGGCATCCGCCCATAGCGCCCCAACTTTTTAAACGCCTTGATATCCACCAGCTTGATCCCGGTGTACACCAGCACGCCCGCCAGGCTCGCCACTGGAATGCTTTGCAGCACGCTCGACAGCAACAGCACAAACGCCAGCAACCAGACACCATGGAAAATCGCCGACAAGCGCGTGGTGGCGCCGGCCTGCACGTTGGCCGAACTGCGCACGATCACGCCGGTCATCGGCAGGGCACCGACCAGGCCGCAGAGCATGTTGCCTACGCCTTGAGCGGACAATTCCTTATCGAAGTCGGAACGCTGGCCGTTGTGCATACGGTCTACCGCCGCGGCGGACAGCAGGGTTTCGGCACTGGCGATAAACGCCACGGCGAACGCGGCGATCAGCAACTGGGGGTCCGCCAGGTTCAGCAAGTCGCTGGGGCGCAGCCAGTCGATAGCGTCGGCCAGGTTTTCAGGGACTTCCACACGCTTGACCTGCAACGCCAGCACCAGGCTGGTCACCGTCGCCAAACCCACGCCGAGCAAGGCACCCGGAACGAAGCGCAGTTTTTGCGGGCGGAATTTATCCCACAGGTACATCACCAGCATTGTCGACACACCGAGCAAACCCGCCTGCCAGCCGAGGCCGCTACCCAGGCTCGGAATGGCCTCGACCAGCGCCGCCGGGAAGCCCGCCAGGTTATCCAGCCCCGAGGGTTTCGGTGCGCCGTCGAGCATTACATGCACCTGCGACAGCACAATCAACACACCAATCCCCGCCAACATGCCGTACACCACGGCGGGCGCGGTGACGCGGAACCAGCAGCCCAGGCGCAAACGGCCGGCCACCAATTGCAGGAAACCGGCCAGCAACAGGATCGGCCCGAGCATCACCATGCCGTGCTGGCGCACCAGCTCGAACACCAGCACCGCCAAACCTGCAGCGGGGCCGCTGACTTGCAGCGGCGAGCCCGCCAGCCAACCCACCACCAGACCGCCGATGATGCCGGTGATCAGCCCTTTGGCCGGTGGCATGCCGGACGCAATCGCAATGCCCATGCACAAGGGCAGAGCGACCAGAAACACAACCACGGAGGCGAGCAGCTCCCGTGGCAGTACAGCTTTTAATTGAGCAGCACGCATGATGACTCTCCCGAGGCATTCGCCGGGCGCGGCAAAGCCTGGCTGCATCCATGGCAGCCACCGCTTTACCCGGCAGGGAAGTTTTTTAGAAGCGCGCTTTAGGCGTCGCCGATGGGATCGGCCCGTCGCCGTTCAGCGATCGGAATGCCGACTGGTCCGCATCGTAGGCCCGAATTTCACTGGTCTCGATGTTGTAGATCCAACCGTGGATAAACAATTGACCATTGGCCATGCGCGACGCCACGGAAGGGTGGGTGCGCAAATGTTGCAACTGGGCGATGACGTTTTCTTCGGTCAGCACCTTCATGCTTTCGCCTTCATTGGCGCAGTCGCAGTTGTCTTCAACCATCGACTTGGCCACTTCAGCGTGGCGCAGCCAGGCTCGTACTGTCGGCATCTTTTCCAGGCTGTCGGGGTTGAGTACCGCGCGCATGGCGCCGCAATCGGAGTGCCCGCACACAATGATGTGCTGTACGCCCAGGGCGAGGACTGCGTACTCGATGGCGGTGGAAACACCCCCGTTCATCTGCCCGTAAGGCGGCACCACGTTGCCGACGTTGCGCGTCACGAACAAATCACCCGGCGAGCTTTGGGTGATCAGCTCGGGCACGATGCGTGAATCGGCGCAGGTAATAAACATCGCCCGTGGGCTTTGAGCCGTGGCGAGTTTCTTGAACAATTCTTCCTGCTGCGGAAAAACGTCGTGATGGAAATGCAAAAAGCCGTCAACGATATGCTTTAGCGCTGCATCGGCGGTTTCCGCCTCGGGAGAGGCTGAAGCCGACGCAGCCAACGGCTGTTTATCCTTATCACTCATGATTCATCCTCTTGGTTAGATGCAGGGAACGGTCTCAGGTCAGTTCGACGCCAGGCCAGTGAAATAGTTGTAAACCCTCACCGTTACAGCGCGGCGACTCACCCGTCACTCGCCGATCAAGTTAACCGGCGAAACTTAATTCAAACTGAATGAAACGCTCTAGAACGCGGGTTTCAGTGATGTCAAAGAGCGACTATTCCTACACGAGCAGCGCACTCGTCCTCTTCAGTTTACAACAAAGCCAACTGCCTGCCCGGTGGGCAAAATGCCGTGCAATCCAGGTCATATCCCTCACGCCGGTCCAGCCCCAGGCGCTTGATCGCTTTGCGAAAGCGCTGCGCCAGCAAATCGGCAAACGGCCCCTCACCGCGCATGCGTACACCAAACCGGCTGTCGTATACCTCACCGCCACGCACCTGGCGCACCAGGCTCATCACATGGGCGGCACGTTGCGGATAATGCGCCGCCAGCCACTCCTCGAACAGCGGGGCCACCTCCAACGGCAGGCGCAGCATCATGTACGCCGCACTTTGTGCACCCGCCGCATGCGCTTCGGTCAGCAAACTTTCCAGCTCGCTGTCGTTGATCATCGGGATCATCGGCGAGCACAGCACGCCCACCGGAATGCCCGCCTCACGCATCACCCGAATCGCCCGCAACCGCGCCTTGGGCGCTGCCGCACGCGGTTCCAGGATGCGTTTGAGTTCATCGTCCAGGCTGGTCAGGCTGATCATCACCGCCACCAGCCGCTGCCGGGCCAGCGCGGTCAGCAGGTCAAGGTCGCGCAGAATCAGCGAGCCCTTGGTAATGATGGTCACCGGGTGCCGGTAACGCAGCAGCACTTCGAGGGTCTGCCGGGTGATCCGGTACTCGCGCTCAATGGGCTGGTAAGGGTCGGTATTGGAGCCCAAATTGATCGGCGCGCACACATAGCCCGGCTTCGACAGTTGCTGTTCCAGCACATCGGCGGCATTGGTCTTGGCGATCAGTCTGGTTTCGAAATCCAGCCCCGGTGACATATCCCAATAAGCATGGCTGGGCCGTGCGTAGCAGTAGATGCAGCCATGCTCACAGCCCCGATACGGGTTGATCGAGCGATCAAACGGCAAGTCCGGCGAGTTATTACGGGTGATGATGGTCTTGGCCGTTTCGATACGCACTTCGGTGCCCTGGGTCGGCGGCACTTCCTGAAACCAGCCGTCGTCCTCGGCCACGCTGACGGTCGGCGCAAAGCGGTTGTGCAGGTTGGTGGCCGTGCCCCGGCCACGGGGCGGCAACGCAGTAGACATGAAAACGCCTCGATACTGTTTTTATATACAGTATCGAGGCGCAAGGTGTCTGACCAGTGCCGTTTGGCGGTCAGCAGAGGATCAGTGCTTTTGCGTCATCTGGCCAAGGTCATCGCCCGAGGTGGTGCGCATGTCACTCTTGCGCAGGTCCGCCACGTCGCTGGCAGTCACTGGCGCCCCTTTATTGCCCCAGCTGCCGCGCACGAAACTGACCACATCCGCGACTTCCTGGTCTGACAGACGCCATGCATACGCTGGCATGGTGAAGGTCGACGGCGCCGTGTGAGTGGCCGGCAACGTGCCACCGTTCAACACGATGTTGATCAGCGACGCAGGATCCGCCGTCTGCAACACCGGGTTGCCCGCCAGCGCCGGGAACACCCGCGTGTAGCCATGGCCGTCGGTACGGTGGCACGCCGCGCAGTTGTCGATGTACACCGACGCGCCCGGCTTGCTGTCATCGCCCTTCCACAGCGCGTCAGCCACCTGCTTGTCGTACTGGTGCGGTTGGTCCTTGGGATCCACCGCCGGCAAGCTCTTGAGGTAACGCGCGATGGCGGTCAGGTCGTCCTGCGACATGTATTGCATGCTGTGGACGATCACATCGCTCATGCCGCCAAACACTGCGCTGCGATCACTGCGGCCGGTCTTGAGGAATTGCACCAGTTGCTCTTCGCTCCAGCTGCCAAGGCCGTCCTTGTGGTCGCCGCGCAGGTTCTTCGCGATCCAGCCTTCCAGCGGTGCGCTGCCCGACAGAAAGGCGTCGCCGTCGGTGGCACTCAGGGCTTTTTCCTGCATGGTCAGGGCACGCGGCGTATGACACGCGCCGCAGTGGCCGAGGCCTTCCACCAGGTAAGCGCCACGGTTGATTACCGGGTCGGCAGCGGCTTGAGCCTGATGCGCCTCGACAGCCGGCGCAAACATCCAACGCCACGCCGCCAACGGCCAGCGCATGCTCAAGGGCCAGGGAATATCGCTGTCTTTATTCTCTTGGGCGACCGGTTCAACACCCTTCATGAAGTACGCATACAACGCCTGCATGTCGTTGTCGCTGACGCGCGCGTATGACGGGTAGGGCATCGCCGGGTAAAGCGTACTACCGTTTTTGGCGACGCCATGGCGTACGGCTTTGTCGAAGTCTTCGAAGCTGTAGTCGCCCACGCCGGTTTTGTCCGGGGTGATATTGGTGGAGTAGATCACGCCGATCGGGGTTTCCATCGGCAGGCCGCCGGCAAAGGGTTTGCCACCCTTGGCAGTGTGGCAGGCCACGCAGTCCCCGGCGCGGGCCAGGTATTCGCCCTGCTTGATCAGGTCGGTTTCAGCGGCGCTGACAGAGCAACTGCTGAGCAGCGCAAAACTTGCGATAACAAGTGCTTTCATGGTCATCGCTCCTTATGCCTGAACCAGTGGGCCGGGGTTTTTCAGGTACTGCTCGCGAATCGCCCGGGCCGACCAATAGGTCAACGCCGCCACCAGGCCGGTAGGGTTGTAGCCCAAGCCTTGTGGGAAAGCCGACGCGCCGGGGACGAACACATTGTGCACATCCCAGCTTTGCAGGTAACGGTTCAACGCACTGGTTTTCGGGTCGGTGCCCATGATCGCGCCACCGTTGAGGTGGGTAGTCTGGTACGACGCGGTGTTGAAATGCTCACCCACCTGTTTGCCGAGCAGGGCAATCGCCTTGGGGTTCATCGCCTCGGCGACCTTGCTCATTTTGTCGACCATGAAGCGGTTCATCTTGATGTCGTTTTCCTGCCAGTCGAACGTCATCCGCAGCAATGGCAGGCCGTAGGCATCGCGGTACACCGGGTCCAGATCCAGGTAGTTGGCCCGGTAGGATTGATGGGCGCCGTGGGAGTCCATCGACACCTGGTGCGTGTAGTAATCGGCGGTGGCGCGCTTCCAGGCACTGCCCCAGGCCGGGGTGCCCGGCGGGTTGGACGTACCGGCAATCGGCCGGCTGCCCGCCTGGTTGACCCACATCGGCGAACCGCCCACAAAGCCGTGGGGGCCGTGGTCGAAGTTGTCGGCGTTGAAGTCATCCATGGCCACGCCATTGCCGCCCGCACCAATAAAGTTGTTGGTGTGGGTGTCCTTGTCGAAGAACGCCTTGATGGTCGCCATGTTCTGGTAGGCGAAGTTGCGGCCGATCACGCCCTCGTTGGTAATCGGGTCGTAAGGTTTGCCGATACCCGACAGCAACATCAGCCGCACATTGTTGAACTGGAACGAGCCGATGATCACCAGGTCTGCCGGCTGCTCGCACTCGCGACCCTGGCCGTCGATGTAGGTCACGCCGGTGGCCTTGCTCTTGGTGCTGTCGAGGTTGACCTTGAGCACGTGGGAGTTGGGCCGCAGCTCAAAGTTCGGCACCTGACGCAGCGCCGGCAGAATGTTTACGTTCGGCGAAGCCTTGGAATACATGTAGCAAACGTAGCCACTGCAAAAGCCGCAGAAATTGCACGGGCCCATCTGCGCGCCGTAGGGGTTGGTGTACGGCCCCGACGTATTGGCCGACGGCAGGTTGTAGGGTTTGTAACCTACATCCGCAGCCGCTTTCTGAAACAGCTGTGCGGAGACGGTGTTTTTCTGTGCTTGCAACGGGAACGGGTTGGAGCGATCCGGCGCGTAGGGGTTGCCGCCACGGCCTTCGCCCACCAATTGGCCTTTAACGGTCCAGGCCTGGCCTGAGGTGCCGAAGACTTTTTCCGCGTAGTCAAAAAACGGTTCCAGCTCTTCATAGCTGACGCCGAAGTCCTGGATGGTCATGTCTTTGGGAATGAAGTTCTTGCCGTAGCGCTCTTCGTAATGGCTGCGCATGCGCAGCTCAATCGGGTCGACCCGAAAATGCACGCCCGACCAGTGCAGGCCAGCGCCGCCCACGCCATTGCCCGGCAAAAATGCACCCAACTGGCGGTTAGGCAGGGCGACGTCATTCACGCTGTGGCGAATGGTCACCGTCTCCTTGGAAATGTCCTGGAAGAGTTTTTTACGCACGCTGTAGGTCAATTCGTCGATGACCTGGGGATAGTTGCCGTCGGGGTAGGTGTCCTGCATCGGGCCGCGCTCCAGCGCTACCACGTTGAGGCCCGCTTCCGTCAGCTCCTTGGCCATGATCGCGCCGGTCCAGCCGAAGCCTACGATAACCGCATCGACTTTCTTCATGATGGTCGCCACGTTTATGCCCTCTCGCCGCGAATGGAAACAGCCGGAAAGGGGTATTGCTCGTTGCGTTCAACCCAGTCCATGAAATCGGCGCGGGCGCCGGGGAAACCGATCATGGTCCAGCCGACCATGCGTTTGTTGCCGCCGTGAATCGGGTCGCAGAAGAACCCTTCCTTGGTGTTTTGCAGCAGCAAATTGAAAAACATCTTCGGTGGCACCGCCGCGAAATGCGCGCTCACTTCACTGCCGCCCGCTTCCAGGCGTCGCAACATATCGTCTCGGGTAGCGCTGTCTTGAGCGGCAAAAGCTTTACCGTTGAACGCCTTCGACCATGCATCCGTCGCAGCAATACCCAGGCGGTAGATCTCTTTTGGTACCAACTTGCTCTGCCAGCCCATCTCCGGCGCGGCATCAGCGTTGAACGGGCCTTGCATGAACCAAAGCGCGCCGCTGGCATAAGGCGTGTTCATCTGGCGGTCGATGTATTCCGGCGCACCGGCTTCCAGCGCGCCCGGGCCTTGGGCATCGGCGGGAATCAATTGCGCAACCGCGGCGTTGATAAACGCCCATTCTTCAGCGGTGAAATAGCTCGGCTCATAGGCCTTGTCGCTCACCGGCGGCGTGGCAGGCGCGGCGTGGGCCGGCTCCGGGGCGGCCATCAATATCGAGCCGCCGAGGCCGGTGCTGGCAACCGTGACCACCGGGATCAAGGTCAAGGATTTGCGCAAAAAGTCACGCCGGGGGTTGTCTTGATCTTGATCAGACATGGGTGCACCTCATCATGTGGTCACGGGTTTATCCGCCGCTTCTGGGAGCAGCGTGAAGGCTTGCCAGGAAATGGGATCCAAAGGGATAGAACACTGTGGCAACCAATAGTTACAAATGATAGCAGGCTAAGCATTTGAAGAATTGATTCAGTGGTAAAAACGCCGATCACCTGCGTCGATTCACAATTCTTTGACGGCCCTCTCACACCTCATTCACCCCGTAACGACCATTCTGGCTGCTATTACTGTTTCCCATCTGGTCACATCGCGTATGTTCACACCTCAATTGATGCCTGCCTTGAGCCTGATGCTGCTGGCACTCTTCGCAACCGTCAGCGCCCAGGCCGATGACGCCACGCCCCTGCGCTCGCCGGAGTGGGCGCAGCCCGTGGGAGACCAATTCAACCTGCATCAAATGACGCCGACCCTGTACCGCAGCGCGTTGCCGGACAGCAGTGCACTGCCCGTCTTGCAACAATTGAAGATCGGCACGGTGATCAACTTTTTGCCGGAATCCGATGCGCCATGGCTGGATGCATCCGATATCAAACAGGTACAGCTGACCTATCGCACCAACCATGTCGACGATTCCGACGTGCTTGCAGCGCTCAGGGCGATTCAGCAAGCCGAGGCGAATGGCCCGGTGCTGATGCATTGCAAACACGGCTCCGACCGCACCGGCCTGATGGCCGCGATGTACCGCGTGGTGGTTCAGGGCTGGAGCAAGGAAGATGCGCTGAACGAGATGACCCTCGGCGGCTTCGGCAGCAGCAACGGCTTCAAGGACGGCGTTCGCTACATGATGAAGGCGGATGTCGGCAAATTACGCACCGCCTTGCTCAACGGAGAATGCAGCACCAGCGCCTTTGCCCTGTGTTCGATGAAAAGCTGGGTGAACACGGCAAACACGGGTAGCGAACTCAACGTTAGCGGCCCGTAGGAGCGCCTGAAAACAGCTGCACCGATTCAAGCAGCGACCGCGAGTAACCGGGCGCAAGCACGCACTCGCGAAACGCACGCCCGGTCGCAGCATTGAAAACCCCCTCGCGCTCAAACCGTTTAAACGCTTCCCGCGCCAGCACCTCAGACCACTGGTAGGCGTAAAAGCCGCCTTCATACCCCAACACCATATGGCTGAAGCCATTGGCGTAGCGCACCGCATCCAACGCCGGCAGGTGCCCGACTTCAAGGTTGGCGCTCGCAAATACCTGCTCAATGCTGCGTCCGTCGTCCGCGGTGCGATGCACTTCGATATCAAATAACGCCAGGGTCAGTGACTCTGCGCGTTCCCACGACATTTGGGTGTTGGCATACACCCTGTGTTGCCGGGCCAGGGCCTCAGGCAACTGCGCGCCCGTTTCGATATGGCTGGACAACCACACAAGACACTCAGGGGAATCGCACCAGCGCTCGAAGAATTGGCCGCAGAACTCCGCACTGTCCATGCCCAGGTCATCGATGCCCATTTTGGTGCGATAGCCCAGGCCCATCAGCATTTGCTGCAAGCAATGGCCAAACTCATGAAACAAAATCTTGAGCTGTCGATGCCCGAGCAAACAGGGCTCATTGGGGGCGACTTCAAATTGGCTGCAGAGCACGACCACCGGCTGTACTCGGCGGCCTTCAGCGGTGGTCCAGCGGTTCCTCAACGAAAACGCGTTGGCAAAATCACCGCTTTTTTGCAGATACGGCACGAAATAAATGTGCCCCAGCACCTCGCCATCGGCCTGTACCTGCAAGAGTCGAACCCCGGGCGCCCAGGCATCGAAGCCTTCCACCTCGCTGATTTCGACTTCGAAGAGGCGCTTTACCAGGGCAAACAGTCGAGACAAGGTGGACTCCAGCGGGAAGTAGGCGCGCAACGCTTCTTCAGAGACGCCACTGGCCTGTTGCCGGATCATCTGCGCCAAATAGGCGTAATCCCACGGCTGCACCTGCGCCAAACCACGCTCACGGGCCAGCGTGATGAGTTGGCGCTTGTCGTGCTCAAAGGCCGTTCGTTCCGACCTGATTTGCTCACGAATAAACGCCAGCACCTGCTCCTCGGTGTCCAGCGACTGAAGCTCAAGGGCCAATTGAACAAAGCTTGTGTAGCCCAGCAGCGTGGCTTTTTGGCTGCGACTGACCCTGAGCATCTGCAGCAGCGGGCCATTGTCGAACTGCCCGGCATGCGGGCCGATATCGGACGCACGCGTGTTGTAGGCGGTAAACGCCTGCTCGCGCAACGTCCGGTCCTGCGCGTAGGCCATGAGGTCTCGGTAAGTCTCTTCGTTCAGCGTAATCAGCCAGCCTTGCAGGTTGGCGTCGTGGGCCTTTTGCGCCAGGCGCGCTTTGAATGTCGGCGCAAGCCCCAACAGTTCTGATTCGTCGGTGATGTGTTTGCGCCACGCGTTATTAGCCTGTTCCAGCTGGGTCAGGAACAACTGCTGGAGCCCGGCAATTTCCTGGTTAAGCGTGACCAGCCTCTGCTGCTCAGCAGGCGCCAGTTCGATACCGGCCAGCGTGAATTTCTTCAACGTACGCCTTAGCAGACGTTGACGGGAGGCGTCGAACAGCGCAGCCGGCGAGCTGGCGGCCAATGCTTTATAGCAATCGAATAGGGCGCGGTTACCGGTTAAATCGCGCACGAACTCGACGGCCCGAGAAGTGGCTTGCGCGCTGGCTTGCGTCCAGTTTTGATCGGTGCTTACGCTGTCGAGGATGTAGATCACCGTTAACACCTCGTCGATTCGCGAGGTGACGGCTTCGATTGCCAGCACCAAATCATCCCAGTTCGGGCCGTGTTGCTGGCTGCCGATGATGCGGGCAACCTCGGCGCGACTGCGCAGCACGATGGCCTCGACGGCAGGCACGAGGTGTTCGGCACGAATGGCCGAGAAAGCTGGCAGGTGGTCGTTCTGCAACAGTGGGTTGGGGTCGGGCATGGTCGCTTCCTTGAAGACAACAGGGGGGAAGTTGTCATCCTGGAAGACGTCGCGGGGGAGGTGGCTGTAGATGCTTAATGCCCCGCGCCCGGAAACCGTGTTCCAAAGCGCGGGGCATCAAACTGTCAGTCTTTTTTCAGCTTCGGATTAGGAAAAAACTGCACCGCCTGCACTTTCGGGTCCGGCGCTTTCAATGCCGACGTATTCACCCGCGTGCCCAATTCCTTGGGCACTGACAGGCCTTGGTCATTAAGCGTGTCGGTGTAGCCGCAGGCTACACACTCGCGGTGCGGCACGCTGTCTTCGGTCCACATTTTCAACTTGTCCGGCTCGCTGCACGCCGGGCAAACCGCCCCGGCGATAAATTGCTTCTTGGTCACCACAGGCCCTTCACTCATGCTGCCGCGTCCTCACTGAGGCCGCTGTGGCGCAAGAGTGCGTCAATCGACGGCGCGCGTCCGCGGAAGTCGACGAACAGCACCATCGGCGCCTGGGAACCGCCACGCGCCAGAATCGCCTCGCGGAACGCGCGGCCGGTCTCGGCATTCAGCACGCCGTCTTCTTCAAACTTGGAGAAGGCATCGGCCGACAACACTTCAGCCCATTTGTAGCTGTAGTAACCCGCCGCGTAACCGCCGGCAAAGATGTGCGCGAAGCTGTTGGGGAAGCGGTTATAGGCCGGTGGGCGCATGACCGACACTTCATTGCGCACGCCTTCGAGCACCTGCGCCACGCTGCGGCCATCGCCGTGGGTGGCGTGCAGTTCGAAGTCGAACAGCGAAAACTCCAGCTGGCGCACCATCATCAGGCCGGACTGGAAGTTCTTGGCTGCGAGCATTTTTTCCAGCAGGTCCTGAGGCAGCGGTTCGCCGCTTTCATAGTGACCGGAGATCAGCGCCAGGCCTTCCGGCTCCCAGCACCAGTTCTCCATGAACTGGCTCGGCAACTCCACCGCATCCCAGGCCACGCCGTTGATGCCGGACACGCCCGCGTGTTCAACGCGGGTGAGCAGGTGATGCAGGCCGTGGCCGAACTCGTGGAACAGGGTGGTCACTTCATCGTGGGTCAACAGGGCAGGCTTGCCGCTGTCGGCCGGGGTGAAGTTGCACACCAGGTTGGCCACCGGGCTTTGCAGCACGCCGTCCACCGTGCGGCGACGGTCGCGCGCGCCGTCCATCCAGGCACCGCCACGCTTGTTGGCGCGGGCGTACAGGTCGAAGAAGAAGCGGCCGACGTGCTGGCCGTTTTCCTTGATTTCGAACAGGCGAACATCCGGGTGCCAGGTGTCGAAGCCTTTTTGCTCGGCGATTTCGATGCCGTACAGGCGCTGCACAATGGCGAACAGGCCGCCCAGCACTTTGTCGATCGGGAAGTACGCGCGCAGGGCTTCCTGAGACACGCTGTAACGCTGCTCGCGCAGTTTTTCGCCGTAGAAACCGCTGTCCCAGCTTTGCAGGTCGGCGCAGCCTTGTTCGGCGGCGTAGGCCTTGAGCTGTTGCAGGTCCTGGGCGGCAAACGGTTTGCTGCGCTTGGCCAGGTCACGCAGGAAGCTCAGCACCTGGTCGCTGGACTCGGCCATTTTGGTGGCCAGGCTCAACTCGGAGAACGACGCGTAGCCCAACAATGTGGCGAGTTCCTGACGCAGGTCGAGGATCTGTTCCATCACCGGGCCGTTATCGTTCTGGCCAGCATTCGGGCCTTGGTCCGACGCACGGGTGCAGTAGGCGGCGTAGAGTTCTTCACGCAGCGCACGGTCCTGGGCGTAGGTCATCACCGCGTAGTAGCTCGGGAATTCCAGCGTGATCAGCCAGCCGTCGAGGCCTTTGGCCTGAGCGGCGGCAGCCATTTGCGCCTTGGCCGAGTCGGTCAGGCCGGCGAGGGTGGCTTCGTCGGTAACGTGTTTGGTCCAGGCCTGAGTGGCGTCGAGCAATTGGTTTGAGAATTTGCTGCCCAGCTCGGAGAGCTTGCTTTGCACTTCGGCGTAGCGTTTTTGCTGCTCTGGCGGCAAATCGATACCCGACAGGCGGAAGTCGCGCAGCGAGTGTTCCAGAATGGTTTTTTGCGCCACATCGAAACCGGCGGCTTCCGGGCTGTTGGCCAGAGCTTCAAAGGCCTGGAACAGTTCACGGTTCTGGCCCATCTCGGTGGAGTAGGCGCTCAACGCAGGCAAGCAACTTTCGTAGGCTTCGCGCAATTCGGCGCTGTTGCACACGGCGTTAAGGTGGCTGACCGGGCTCCAGGCGGCGCCCAGGCGGTCATTCAGTTCGTCCATGGCCAGGACCAGACCGGCCCACGTAGGGTTTTTACCCTGGCTTTGCAGGATGCCTTCGATGGCGACACGGTTGTCGGCGAGGATCTGTTCGATGGCCGGTTGCACGTGCTCGGCACGGATCGCCGAGAACGGCGGCAGGTCGTAGGACTGCAGAAGCGGGTTGTTCGCGCTCACGGTGGGCACCTTGGCTGAAGAAACATGTAAGAACAAAGATGGGGCCATCTTAATTACAATCAACTCCCACCGCAGCTATCAGCACAAGAGAGAGACGCTATCGTGACCCTTCGCACCTATCAGAACCACACGCCAACCCTGGGCGCCGGGGCTTTTGTCGACAGTTCGGCGGTGGTGATCGGCGATGTAGAAATAGGCACCGACAGCTCGGTATGGCCGCTGACCGTGATTCGTGGCGACATGCACCGCATCCGCATCGGCGCACGCACCAGCGTGCAAGACGGCTGCGTGCTGCACATTACCCACGCCGGGCCGTTCAACCCGGACGGCTTCCCGCTGCTGATCGGCGATGACGTGACCATCGCGCACAAAGTCATGCTGCACGGCTGCAAGGTGGGCAATCGCATCCTGATCGGCATGGGCAGCATCGTGATGGACGGCGCCGTGGTCGAAGACGACGTGATCATCGGCGCCGGCAGCCTGGTGCCGCCGGGCAAAAAACTCGAGAGCGGCTTTTTGTACGTGGGCAGCCCGGTTAAACAAGTCCGCGCACTGACTGACAAGGAGCGCGCGTTTTTCACCTACAGCGCCGCCAACTACGTGAAGCTCAAAGACCTGCACCTGGCCGAAGGATTCGATCAATGACCCTGAAATACCACACCGTACTGTTCGACCTGGACGGCACCCTGACGGATCCGCGTGAGGGCATCACCCGTTCGATCCAGTACGCCCTCGGCAAACTCGGTATTGATGAGCCGGACCTCACCAAGCTGGAACACTTTATCGGCCCGCCATTGCTGCAAGCCTTCATGCAGTTCTACGGCTTCGACGAGGCCAAAGCCTGGGAAGCGGTGAATTTTTATCGGGAGCGTTTCAAGGTCACCGGGCTGTATGAAAATCGCGTATTCGACGGCGTGATGCCGCTGCTCGAAGCGCTGAATGGCCAGGGCCGTGAGTTGTATGTGGCTACCTCCAAGCCTTGGGTATTCGCCCGCGAGATTGCCCGGCATTTCGATTTCGCCAGGCACTTCAAGGTGATTTACGGCAGTGAGCTGGACGGCACGCACACAAACAAGGTTGAGCTGATCGCGCACTTGATGAGCGAGGAGGGCCTGGACCCGGCGACGACCTTGATGATTGGTGATCGCAAGCATGACCTGATCGGGGCGCGCAGCAACGGGCTGGATTCGGCGGCGGTGGGGTATGGGTTTGGCAGTTTCGAGGAGTTGAGTGCTGAAGCGCCGACCTGGCATTTTGAGACGCTGGATGAGATGCATCAGATGTTTTTGCAGCGCGGCTGATGCCGCCTTCGCGAGCAAGCCCGCTCCCACATTCGACCGCATTTCAAAGTTGGAACTCGGTCAAATGTGGGAGCGGGCTTGCTCGCGAAGAGGCATTAACGGTCACTGATTTCCAACTGCTTCAACGCCGCCTTGCGCTGCTCCACCGGCAACCCACCCATCTTCTCCACCGCCGCAAAAAACCTCACCCAATCCCCATCCACCTGCCGAAACAACGCCGCAAACGCCGGCACCCACTGGTCATACAGCCCAAACGGCAATAACCGCGCGTTGTTCATCGGCTGATTAATCCATACGTCATAGCGCTTGTCCCCGCCCCATTGGCTATCACGCATCCGGCGATACTCACTGCGCAAGCGCTCAAATTCGGCTGCCTTGGCCTGTCGCATCGCCTGCGCCGCCAACGGCTGCGCGTACAACGCTTCCAAGCGTTTTCGAGTATCGAGAACCAACCGGATGAACTGGTCGCGCTGCTGCAACGCTGCATCGCTGATCGGCGGCAGACCACGGGCCGCACGCCATTGGCGCGTGCCTTCCTGCTCGACGAAATTGGCATACGATTCGTTGAACTCAGTGTCGTCCTTCACATAAAAACGCTGGTGCGCCAGCTCATGGAAAATCAGCGTGGCCAGGCGCTCATCGCCCCAGCTCATCATCGAACTCACGATCGGGTCGTTGAACCAACCCAGCGTGGAATAGGCCTCCACCCCGCCAATCGACACGTCCATGCCGCGTTGCTTCAACAGCGCCGCCTCGCCACGCGCCGCGCCCTGGTTGTAATAGCCGCGATAGGCGACGCAACCGGCAATCGGGAAGCAATGGGTTACAGGCGAGAGGGAAAATTCCTGCGTGGCGAAGACATTCCAGACTACATATGGCCGGCCAATATCGGCGTACAGCCGGTAACTCTGGTTATCCGGCAGGTGCAGGTGTTCGCTGGCAAAGGCCCGCGCCTTTTGCGATTGCACCAAGTGGTCACGCAACAACTGTGGCCGGGAAGGGTCGGCGATCACCTCGGAAACCGGTTCGCGAGCCCGCAGCAACTGCCACTGGCCGCTGGCCAACTGGCTGTAATAACTGACGCTGGAGCAGCCGCTGAGCAGCAGCACCCACACGACTGGAAGAAAACGCATGAGCATGCCGCGACCACCTCTGAATAATGTGCTCGGCAGACTATCCTGCCCTCACGGAATTTTTCCATGGTTTAGCGTGTTTATACTCATAGGGAGTCTGCTGCCATCGGCGCCGGGCTCATCCTTTCCTTCTGCCTGAGTGCCTGCCATGCGCCAGCTCTTGCTTCCCGTTGCTGCCCTGTTCCTCAGCGCCTGTGCATCGACGCCCATTCCCCCCGCCGACCCGCAGCAAGCCTGGGTCGACTTCACCACGCCCACACCGGGCGCCAAGCTGGTGATGGCGCAGCGCCTGGACGGGAAAAACCTTAACGACGGGCGTTTCTTCCAGGTGCCACCCGGCAGCCATGAGCTGATGGTGCGTTTCGACTTCGAGGTGAACACCGGATCGGGGATTGGCGGGCTGGACCAGACGCGTGACCGCACCTGTTTCATGAGCCTGCAGTACAACAACTTCCAGGCGGGCCAGCATTATGTGCTGGAAGGGCGCTCGCTGGCGTTTACGCCCAACATTCGGCTGTATAACTCGGCCCGGCAGTTACTGGCCGAAGAACACAGCGTGAATTGCATCTGATCAGTCGTTGTTTTTTTGATAAATGATGCGCTTGGTGCCGTTTTCGCAGGTACCTACGAGCATCGCACTGTCATGATTCTTGGCTTCTTCGGCAGTGATGATTTCCAGGGTGTAGGACGGGATCGCCTTGGCCTGGATATTCACTTCGATTTCCTTCCTGAGCTCTTCACAATCTTTCGGAGCGGCCACGGCCGAGGTGGCCAATACACCGCAGATGATCGCCAAGGCAAAACGTTTCATGTGTGTAGCTCCCTGAATGCATGCGCACGAGTGTGCGGCTAAGGCTGCATAGGGTATAGGACCACATCGGGGAAACACGAGTTCTGATTTAACGCATAACTAAATGCGGGAGCGGACACGTGTGGGAGCAGGCAAGCCAGCTCCCACATTGGGTCTTGCTGTATCAGCTGACCAGCGTGGCATCCAGGCTGATTTCAGCATTCAGAACCTTGGACACTGGGCATCCTTCCTTGGCCTTTTTGCTCAGTTCATCGAACTGCGCCTGGCTTGCGCCCGGAATCTTGGCCTTGAGGACCAGGTGCACGGCGGTAATCGCAAAACCCCCTTCAACCTGGTCCAGAGTCACTTCAGCCGTGGTGTCGATGCTGTCAGCCTTGAGGCCCGCATCGCCCAGGATCATCGAAAAAGCCATGGAGAAGCAGCCAGCGTGGGCCGCGCCGATCAGTTCTTCAGGGTTGGTGCCCTTGCCGCCTTCGAAACGCGCTTTGAAGCCGTAGGGCGCTTCGCGCAGCACGCCGGTTTCCGTGGAAATGGAACCCAGGCCTGTCTTCAGATCACCTTCCCAATGCGCGGATGCTTTTTTAACGATACTCATAGCGGTCTCCTCGAACGGTGGTTTTGCTTCAGTAAGGTTCTGAGGATAGAAGGGTTGGCAAAGTTCATCTTGTCGGAGAAACCCAGCAAATTAGTAGGAAATTTCCTGGTCTGCTATTGAATCTCGGGTATATGCCCACATCTCATAAGGCATGCACATGAAGCGGCAGGTTTTGGTTCATCTAATAAGCCTGCGCACCTAATGGAGAAGCAGGCTTATGAAATCGCTGTCCGACGTAAAATTTTCAACCCTCGACCTTGTGCCCGTGCGCGCCAACGGAACCATCGCGCAGTCGCTGCGCAACTCCCTGGACCTGGCCCAACACGTGGAAAAGTTCGGCTACAACCGCTTCTGGGTGGCTGAGCACCACAACATGGACGGCATCGCCAGTTCGGCCACCTCGGTGTTGCTGGGCTACCTGGCGGGAGGCACTTCGACCATTCGCGTCGGCTCGGGCGGCATCATGCTGCCCAACCACGCACCGCTGGTGATCGCCGAGCAGTTCGGCACCCTGGAAAGCCTCTACCCCGGTCGTATCGACCTGGGCCTGGGCCGTGCGCCGGGTTCCGATCAAATGACTGCCCGCGCCCTGCGCCGTGAACGCTCCGGCAGTGCTGACGAGTTTCCGGAAGATGTGGCCGAGCTGGTGGCCTACCTTGGCCCACGTACGCCTGATCAACGGATCATCGCCGTACCGGGCACCGGCACCAACGTGCCGGTCTGGTTGCTCGGTTCCAGCCTGTTCAGCGCACAGCTGGCCGGTGAACGCGGTTTGCCTTACGCCTTTGCCTCACATTTCGCACCGCGTTTGATGCATGAGGCGATCCGCGTGTACCGCAATCACTTCAAGCCTTCGGCCGTGCTGGATAAACCTTACGTGATGCTCGGCATTCCGTTAGTAGCGGCTGACACTGATGAACAGGCCGACTACCTGGCCACCTCGGTGTACCAGCGCATTCTTGCGCTGATGCGCGGGCAAAGCCTGGTCCAGCGCCCGCCGGTGAAAACCATGGACGGCCTGTGGCTGCCCCATGAAAAAGAGGCTGTCGGCAGTTTCCTGGGCCTGGCCATGGTCGGCGGCCCGGCGAAAATCCGCGCCAAGCTGGAAGTGTTGGTCGAGCAAACCGGTGCTGATGAGCTGATTTTCACCAGCGATCTGTACGAACACGCCGACCGCATTCATTCCTACGAACTGCTGGCGCAGGTGATGAAGGGCTAAACCCCAGGCAAAAAAAAACGACGCACGTGTGGCGAGGGGGCTTGCTCCCGCTGGGCTGCGTAGCGGCCCCAAAATATTGGGAGCGCTGCGCACTCCAGCGGGAGCAAGCTCCCTCACCACATGTGCGTCGTACTTATGTCTGCAACACGGGTTTAACCGCGTTTGTAGACGATTTCCTTGGTGTCGCCTTCGCAGCTGCCAATCACCTTGGCATCGGCTGCAGCGCCTTTCTCCACAACATCCAGCGAATAATGCTGAACGCCTTTTGCATCAAGCTTTGTCGCGAGTTCGCTTTTCAGCTCTTCGCAAGGCTTGCCCGCCGCCAGGGCTGTACCCGCAATGCTCAACAAACCGACTGCTAACAGGAACTTCTTCATCCGTTACTTCCTTACGCTGATCGAATAGAACGTGCCGACGCTGTCGCATCGGCACCCCAACGTTGTAGCGCAGGTTATGGCAATCGGCCAGTCCGCAAGTTCAACTCACAGGATCAACTGGTGGCAATTCGGAACCCTACCTTGAGCGTGACCTGATAGTGCGCGACTTTGCCGTCCTCGATATGACCGCGGGTTTCAGTCACTTCAAACCACTCCAGGTGCTTGAGGCTCTTACTGGCCTCGGCCAGTGCATTCTGAATGGCATCTTCGATGCTGGTGGTGGACGAACCTACCAGTTCGACTTTCTTATAGGTGTGATTAGACATAGCGTTTCTCCTGAGGTCTCTAGTGAGCGTAGCAGTCAATGTTCCTAATGCTTCTGGCGACAATTCCTACTCGAAAGTTCAGATTTACTGCACTTTTTGAATCGGCCGCAGTCGGTATCTACACACGCCACTCAATCACTTCAGGAGAGCCCACATGGCCAACACTTCTTTACGCAAAGCGTCACTGGAAAGCATGGAAGCCGAGATTTCGAGCCTGCTCAAATCCCTTGAAAGCCTCAAGGACGATGCGTCTGACGAGTCGCGCAAAACGTTGAAGGCCCTGAAAAGCAATGCCGAGAATGCTCTCAAGCATTCCCGTCATCTGATCAGCGATGCCTACGAAGAAAGCAAAGTCAAAATCCGCGAAACCGGTGTTGCAACCCGTGACTACGCACAAGAGCACCCATGGACCACTGCCGGCGTCGCCGTTGGCGCGCTGGGTCTGCTGGCGGCTTATTTGATGTGCAAACGTGGTGACTAAACAGGTTGGCGCAACAGCTCAGTCTTGAGCCACTGCGCCAGCTGCCGAGCGCGCCCATCTGCGGCGCGCTTGGGTAGCCACAACGCCAGGTGCGCCGGGGTTTCACAAAAACCCCACGGCGCCACTAGGCGACCCGCTCGCAGGTCCTCTGCCACCAGCGGTTCGGGCGCAATCGCCACGCCCAATCCAGCGACCGCCGCTTCCAGCAAATAATACAAATGCTCAAACCCCTGGCCATGTCTCAAAGCGCCGGGCTCGATGCCGTAGTGCTGTGCCCAGCTGGGCCAGGCTTGCGGGCGTGAGGTGGTGTGCAACAGCGCTTCGCCACATAGCGCCGAGGCGGGGGCGTGGCGCAGGCGCTCGTAACCGGCAAAACGAGGGCTCATGACCGGGCCGATGCGTTCGCTGGCCAGCTCGTACACCTGCATATCCGCCGGCCACGGCGGTTCAGCGAAAACCAGCAGGGCGTCGAGGCCGGGCCGCCTGGGGTCAAGGTCGCCGTCGCCCGCCGACAGGTGCAAGCGCAGATCCGGCAGGTCGGCATTCAAACGGCCCAGACGCGGGATCAACCAGCGCGCCAGCAAACTGCCCGAGCAGCCGAGCACAAAGGGTGCGTCGGCACTGCTTTGGGTGAGTTCGGCGCACACATCCCTCAAACGCTCGAAGGCATCGCTGCTTGCATCGCGGAGCCGTACGCCCGCATCTGTGAGTTTAAGGCCACGCCCATCCTTGACGAACAGGCTGACACCCAAATGCTCTTCCAGCACTTTCAACTGACGACTGACCGCGCCATGAGTGACGTGCAACTGCTCGGCAGCCTGACTCACGCTGTTGAGGCGGGCAGTGGCTTCAAACGCGCGCAGGGCGTTAAGGGGAGGGAGGTCTCGGCTCATCTGTGAGTTTTCCTGACAGGTTACGGCGATCTTATCGGTTTTCAGCCAAGAGCGTGAGGGGTAGAGTGGCCCTCATTGTTTATCACAGCCCTTCTTTTCTGGAGCCACCCATGACTCAGTCCCAGACCGATCTACGCAACGGCCCAGACGCCAGCGGCCTGTTCGGCGCGTTCGGCGGCCGCTACGTCGCTGAAACCCTGATGCCGTTGATCCTCGACCTGGCCCGCGAATACGAAGCGGCCAAGATTGATCCGGCTTTCAACAAAGAATTGGCCTACTTCCAGCGCGACTACGTCGGACGCCCAAGCCCGCTGTATTTCGCTGAACGCCTGACCGAGTTCTGCGGCGGCGCCAAGATCTACCTCAAGCGCGAAGAGCTGAACCACACCGGCGCGCACAAGATCAACAACTGCATCGGCCAGATCCTGCTGGCGCGGCGAATGGGCAAAAAACGCATCATCGCCGAGACCGGCGCCGGCATGCACGGTGTGGCCACGGCCACCGTCGCCGCGCGCTTTGGCCTGCAATGCGTGATCTACATGGGCACCACCGACATCGAGCGCCAACAGGCCAACGTGTTTCGCATGAAGCTGTTGGGCGCAGAAGTGATCCCGGTGGTTGCGGGCACCGGCACCCTCAAAGACGCCATGAACGAAGCCTTGCGTGACTGGGTGACCAACGTTGAAGACACCTTCTACCTGATCGGCACCGTGGCCGGCCCGCACCCGTACCCTGCGATGGTGCGCGACTTCCAGGCCGTGATCGGCAAGGAAACCCGTGACCAGATGCAAGCCCAGGAAGGCCGCCTGCCGGACAGCCTGGTGGCCTGCATCGGCGGTGGCTCCAACGCCATGGGCCTGTTCCACCCGTTCCTGGATGACACAGGCGTGGAAATCATCGGCGTTGAAGCCGCCGGCTACGGCATCGAAACCGGCAAGCACGCGGCCAGCCTCAACGGCGGTGTACCCGGCGTACTGCACGGCAACCGTACCTTCCTGTTGCAGGACGACGACGGCCAGATCATCGACGCCCACTCGATTTCCGCCGGCCTGGACTACCCCGGCATCGGCCCTGAACACGCCTGGTTGCATGACATCGGCCGCGTGCAATACACCTCGGTGACTGACAACGAAGCCCTCGAAGCCTTCCACAAATGCTGCCGCCTGGAAGGGATCATTCCTGCCCTGGAAACCGCCCACGCCCTGGCCGAAGTATTCAAACGCGCGCCCAACTTGCCGAAAGATCACCTGATGGTGGTCAACCTTTCGGGCCGTGGTGACAAAGACATGCAAACCGTGATGTTCCACATGGAACAGTCTCAACAAGCGCAGTCCTCGCAGGAGAAACACTAATGAGCCGCCTGCAAGCGCGTTTTGCGCAACTTAAACAACAAAACCGCGCCGCCTTGGTGACCTTCGTCACTGCTGGCGACCCGGGCTATGACACCTCGCTGGCGATCCTCAAAGGCTTGCCTGCCGCCGGTGCCGACGTGATCGAGCTGGGCATGCCCTTCACCGACCCGATGGCCGACGGCCCGGCGATTCAGCTGGCCAACATCCGCGCGCTGACCGCCAAGCAGAACCTGGCGAAAACCCTGCAGATGGTCCGCGAGTTCCGCAAAGACAACAGCGACACCCCGCTGGTGTTGATGGGCTACTTCAACCCGATCCACAAATACGGCGTGCCACAGTTCATCACTGACGCCAAGGAAGCTGGTGTGGACGGCCTGATCGTGGTCGACATGCCGCCCGAGCATAACGGCGAACTGTGCGACCCGGCCCAAGCCGCCGGCATCGACTTTATCCGTCTGACCACACCGACCACCGATGACGTGCGCCTGCCCACCGTGCTCAACGGCAGCTCCGGCTTTGTGTACTACGTATCGGTGGCCGGTGTGACCGGCGCCGGCGCCGCCACCCTGGAACACGTCGAAGAGGCCGTGACTCGCCTGCGCCGCCATACCGACCTGCCCATCAGCGTCGGCTTTGGTATCCGCACGCCGGAACAAGCCGCCGCGATCGCGCGCCTGGCAGACGGTGTGGTGGTAGGTTCGGCGTTGATCGATCACATCGCCAATGCGAAAAATGATCAGCAAGCCATCGATGGGGTGTTGACCCTGTGCGCGGCGCTGTCGGAAGGTGTGCGCAACGCCCGTACGTAAGCGCCATGTAGCGGTAGGTAAAGTTCCTGATACAGAGGAATCAATCCGCTGCAACAGTACCTAAAGTGACAAGACCAAGGGATTTCGAACCGCGTTCGAGGTCCCTTTTTTGTTCGTGCAGGACTGAGGAAACACCCCATGAAAATGCCTAAACGCTTGATCGCTGGTCTCGGCGTGCTGATGCTCGGCGCGAGTGCCCTGGCGCAGGCCGCGCCGTACGATCAAGGCGGCCCAGACCGTGGCGGCCCGCAAGGCCCACAGGGTCAGCACGACCAGCGTGGTGACGACCATCGCGGCCCGCAGGACAACCGTCGCGGCCCGCCACAGGACTTCGGCCCGGTACGGCAGATCATCCACGACAACCACGGCCAGTTCTCCCGAGGCGCACCACCACCGCCAAACGTACGCCTGGTGCGTGGCCAGCCGCTGCCACGTGGCTATTACGGCGAACGCCTGGACAACCGAGCTCTGTCGCGCCTGCCGGTGTACCAAGGTTATGAATGGCGCCGTTCCGGCCCGGACGTGGTGTTGATCGCCGTGGGCACAGGCATCGTCTACGAAATCCTCGACGGCGTACTCAACTAAACCGCGCAGCTTGAAACGGCAGGCCCAGTCGCCGTGGTGAATGGGCCTGCTTTGGGGAACATTGGTAAGCGGGCTTGTTGTGGTGAGCGGGCCTGTTGTGGTGAGCCGGCTTGTTGTGGCGAGCGGGCCTGTTGTGGCGAGCGGGCTTGCCCCGCGTTGGGCTGCGCAGCGGCCCCAAGACCAGACACCGAGGAGCACCTGAATCACCGCGTTCTTCTCTCTGGGGCCGCTTCGCAGCCCAACGCGGGGCAAGCCCGCTCGCCACAACAAGCCGGCTCACCACAGCAAGCCGGCTCACCATCACAGGCCAGCTTGCCACAACAAGTCTACTCACCCGCTACAGCTCGATCCGTTCGACTTTGCCTACCAACAACACGTAGGAAAGCGCCCCCAGCAACGCCAGCACGGCGATGTAAGTGATCGCCGGTGCAAACGAATCCCCACTCGCCAAAAAGCCAATCACAATTGGCGTGGTGATCGCCGACAAGTTACCGATAAAGTTGAACACGCCGCCCGTCAAACCCAGCAACCGCGCGGGGGCCAATGTCGACACCAGCGACCAGGTAATCGACGCCAAGCCATTGCCGAAAAACGCCAGCGCCAGAAACGCGATGACCCACGCCGTCGAATCCACATAGTTGGCACCAATGATCGCCGTGGAAATCAGCAGCCCGCCAATGATCGGCAACTTGCGCGCAAAACCCACTGATGAACCCCGGCGAATCAGCCAGTCGGAAAATATCCCCGAACACAGCACACCCACGAACGCCGCGAGGAAGGGTAACGACGCCAACAGACCAGACTTGATGAAGTCCATGCCACGGTATTTCACCAGGTACGTCGGAAACCACGTCAGGAAAAACCACAGTGTGGAATTCAGGCAGAACTGCCCCAGGTAGATGCCCCAGAGCTTGCGCTGGCTCAGCACGATGCCCAGGTCCACCCAACTGAACGGCGCCTTGGCGGTTTTTTCCTGGATATCCACCAGGCCGCCACCCTCACGAATCAGCTCGATTTCAGCCGCATTCGCGCCTTTGAAATCCTTGGGCTCGCGGTACACCGCGTACCAGATCAGCGCCCACAGAATGCCCACGCCGCCGGTGGCGACAAAGACCATGTGCCAGCCGAATGCGTGCTGCAGCCACGCCAGAACCGGCGTGAGAAAAGCCAGCCCGACAAATTGCCCGGAGGTGTAGACGCCAATCGCGGTGGCGCGCTCACGCTCGGGAAACCAGGTCGTGACCACGCGGCTGTTGATCGGATAAGCAGGAGCTTCCAGCGCACCGACCGCCATGCGCAGCACGAACAACGCGATAAAGCTGGCAGCAAACCCCAGCATCACGGTGGCGATGGACCACAGCAGCAGGGCGACGGTGTAGAGAATGCGCGGCGGCACACGGTCGACCAGCCAGCCGCCGGGGATCTGCATGGCCGCGTAAGTCCAGCCGAATGCGGAGAAGATCAGCCCGACATGCACCGGGTCGATACCCAGCTCACTGGTCAGCGCGGGGGCCGCAATCGACAGGTTGCTGCGGTCGAGGTAGTTGATCACCACGGTGATGAACAGCAGCACCATGATGAAGAAACGCTTTCTGCTGGGCGTGACTAAAGAAGCCTGCCCGGTGAAGGATTCAGGGTGCATGGGGGGGTTGCCTCTTTTTATGTTTATTGAGGACTGATCGTTACTGGCTGAAACACAATCAATGTGGGAGCTGGCTTGCCTGCGATAGCGGTGGTTCAGCTTGCATCTCTGGAGCTGACACACCGCTATCGCAGGCAAGCCAGCTCCCACATTTTTGATCCCGTTCCGTCAGTCAGAAATCACCACTCGGCGAAGCTGCCGTCGGCATGGCGCCAGATCGGGTTGCGCCAGCGGTGGCCGATGGCGGCGCGTTCGATCACGTATTCCTCGTTGATCTCAATGCCCAGGCCTGGCCCGTTAGGGATCTTCACGAAGCCTTTGTCATAGTCGAACACGCCCGGGTCTTTCACGTAGTCGAGCAGGTCGTTGCTTTCGTTGTAGTGAATGCCCAGGCTTTGCTCCTGGATGAACGCGTTGTAGCAGACCGCATCCAGTTGCAGGCACGCCGCCAGGGCAATCGGCCCGAGCGGGCAGTGCAGCGCCAAAGCCACGTCGTAGGCTTCGGCCATGTTGGCGATCTTGCGGGTTTCGGTGATGCCGCCGGCGTGGGAAGCATCCGGCTGGATGATGTCGACATAGCCTTCGCTGAGCACGCGCTTGAAGTCCCAGCGCGAGAACAGGCGCTCGCCCAAGGCAATCGGCGTGCTGGTCAGCGGGGCCAGCTCTTTGAGCGCTTCGTAGTTCTCGCTGAGCACCGGCTCTTCGATAAACATCAGTTTGTACGGGTCGAGTTCCTTCATCAGCACCTTGGCCATGGGCTTGTGTACCCGGCCATGGAAGTCGACGCCGATGCCAACGTTGGGGCCGACCGCGTCACGCACGGCGGCGACGTTGGCCAGGGCCAGGTCGACTTTTTCGAAGCTGTCGACGAACTGCAATTCTTCGGTGCCGTTCATTTTCACGGCAGTAAAGCCACGCGCCACGGCATCTTTGGCGGCGCGAGCGGTGTCGGCAGGGCGGTCGCCGCCTATCCACGAATACACGCGGATCTTGTCGCGCACCTGGCCACCGAGCAGATCACTCACGGACACGCCAAGGGCCTTGCCCTTGATGTCCCACAGCGCCTGGTCGATACCGGCGAGGGCGCTCATGTGCACGGCGCCGCCACGGTAAAAGCCGCCGCGATAGAGCACAGTCCAGATGTCTTCGATATTGCGGGGGTCTTTGCCGATCAGGTAGTCGGACAATTCCTCGACCGCAGCGGCCACGGTGTGAGCGCGGCCTTCGACCACGGGCTCGCCCCAGCCGGTTACTCCCTGGTCGGTTTCGACCTTCAGAAAGCACCAGCGCGGTGGGACGATGAAGGTGGTCAGTTTGGTGATTTTCATCTTCTTATCTCTCTTGTCGATGCTGCGCTCGGGGCGCAAAGCTTGCATTCAGTTCAAGGCGTTCCAGGCGGCGACATAAGCCTTCGCGGTACTCGCCACGTGCTCCACAGACATGCCCGGTTTGAACAACCCGGAACCCAGCCCGAAACCCCTGGCGCCGGCGTCGAAGTACACCTGCATGTTCTCTGGCGTTACGCCGCCCACCGGCAGCAGCAACGTGCCCGCCGGCAATACCGCGAGCCACGCCTTGATCACCGCCGGGCCCATTTGCTCGGCCGGGAACAGCTTCAACACGTCAGCACCTTCAGCCAGGGCGGCGAAAGCTTCGGTCGGCGTGGCCACACCCGGCGACAGGAACAGGCCCGCCGCCTTGGCAGCGCGCAGCACCTTCGGATCGCTGTGGGGCATGACGATCACCTGGCCGCCCGCCGCTTTGACCTGCTCAACCTGTTCGGGCGTCAACACCGTGCCCGCGCCGATCAGGCAATCGGCGGGCAGGCTGTCGCGCAGGGTGCGGATGCTGGTGTAAGGGTCCGGTGAATTCAGTGGGACTTCGATCACGCGAAAGCCCGCCGTGTAGAGCACTTGGCCGATCGCCTCGGCTTCGTCCGGGCGCACGCCGCGCAGAATCGCGATCAAACCGTTGTGGGAGAGTGCATCTTTAAGCATGTCAGGCCTCCTTTGCAGGTTGAATGAGCCCGGCCGCCACAGCCAGTTGCCACAGGCCGCGCTCGGTGGCTTCCTGCGCCAGGCTGACGTGGGCAAAACCGCAGAGGGCGAGGGCACGTTGATAGAGGGCACAGAGCGGCGCGGTGCCGACCAGGGTGATCGGGATGTGTTTCGCGCTGTCCGGCAAACCTGCGAGTTCATGGCCGATCAACAGGCCGGACAAGTAATCGGGCTGTTGCTCGCGCGTGAGTTCGGCGGTCAGCCCGAGGGTACGGGCGCTGAACAAGGTGGACAGCACGCCGCGCTGGCCGTCTGCTGAGCGCGCGACATGCACGCCACGCTCAAACGCCTCGGCCTGGAAGTGTTCGGATGGCTGTTGGGTGCGACCCAGGATGCTGTGTTTGCTGAGCACCGCAAACAGTTCGCCGGTCATGAAGGTGTCGAAGTGGGTGATGCGGCCTTGAACAACTTCGACCCATTTGGAATGGCTGCCGGGCAGGCCGATCAGCGCGTCGGCACCGATATTTTGCAGCACGCCGAGCACCTGGGTTTCTTCGCCGCGCATCACGTTGGGCAAACCGACCTGTTCGATCACACCGGGCACAATGTGCACCGTCACCCCGCGCAGGCTGCGCACCCCATGCAATGCCTGGCCCAGGCTGGCGACATCTACCGGAGTTTTGCGATAAGCCGCCTCGCTCCAGCCCTGGGCGCTGCCGACCATGCCGCAGGCAATCACCGGCAAATCGGGCTGCGCATCAAGCCAGTCGCCACAGGCCGCGTCGAACGCCAACTCGAAGCCATCGCTGCAGCGTACGCCGGCAATGTCCCGTGGTTCGCTGGGCAGGTGCATGATCCCGAACGCCAGCGCGCGCTGTTCAAGCACCACGCCCGCCGGGCCGAGTTTGTAAGCACGAAGGGAGCTGGTGCCCCAGTCGAGCGCGATCAATTGCGCCTGCATCGCTTCACCTGAAATGAGTGGGTGCTGAAAAAAGCAGATGGGCGAATATAAACCTATGACCTGTCACATCTCAATATATAAATATCAGTCCCATATATCGGGACATACCAAGCTGTCGTGGCGAGCGGGCTTGCCCCGCGTTGGGGTGCGAAGCGCCCCCAAAAAAGACCAACCCGGTATCCCAGACACCCCCACTCACCAAAAACATCAGCTCCCTAAAGCATCTCTGAACCCCGAAACCCAGACAAATCCAATTCCCGCATCGCGCCCATCCAGATCGCGTAGTCAGTGTGATCCTTCAAGTCATCGCCAGTATCCGGATGCAGAAACACCACCAACCCCTCGCGATGCAGCGCCAGCCACGGCAGCACCACACCGATGTACTCCGGCTCGAACGCCAACTGGCAGCTCCAGTCCGGGTGCGGCCCGACCGGCCGTTGGTGTACGCGGCCCATGCGCAGGGGGAACAGCTTGGCAGCGTCTTCACACAACGTGCGCGCCTGGTCGAGGGTGCTGGCGTCGAAATAGATGTGGGCGTGATAGCCCTTGATACGTTGCATGGCGGAATCCGGATCCATTAAGCGCCAAATCCTAGACCGCAATCGACGGCAGGGCCAGCCCGGTCAGCGACTGCGCGCTGCTGGCTTGCTCGGCCACCAGCCAGTCGACAAAGCGTTCGACCAACTGCCCCCGGCGTTTGCGCTGGGGTTGCACCACGTAATAGCCAAAACGCGAGATCACCGTCTCGCGGATCGGTCGGCACAGCCAGTTCTGCTCCAGCAAGTTGTCCACCAGGTGACGCCAGCCGATGGCCACGCCCTGGCCGGCAATCGCCGCTTGAATCAGCAGGGTGTAGTTGTCAAAACGCAGCTGGCCGGGAGTGGGCGCAACGTTGATGCCCAGTTCACGAAACACGCCGCTCCAGTCGAACCACTGGCTGTTGTTTTCCTGGCGCAGGTGCAGCAGGGGAACATCGTGCAAATTTTGCACAGTCAACGCCGTGGCCTGCTCCTTGAGCCACAGCGGGCTGCACACCGGGAACACTTCCTCGTTGAACAGCCACAGGCTGTCGCCCTGCTTGAAACGGCCGTCGCCAAACAGCACCGCCACGTCGATATCGCTGCGCAAAGTGGCGTGGTTGCGTTCGCTGGTCACCAGGCTCACGTCCACCTGCGGGTTGGCCGCATGAAAGCGGTGCAGGCGCGGCATCAGCCAATAGGCGGCGAAGGCAAAGTCGGTGGCTACCTGCAGCACTTCATGCTGGTCTTGCTGGGTGATGGCGCTGAGGCCATGGTTGATGGTCTGCAAGCCGCCCTGTACGTGTTCAAACAGCAAGGCCCCCGCGTCGGTCAGCTCGATGCCTCGGTAAATGCGATCAAACAGACGAATCGCCAGTTGCTCCTCAAGGCGCTTGATCTGCTGGCTGATGGCGGGCTGAGTGGTGCCCAACTCCATGGCAGCAGCGGTGAAGCTGCGGTGACGCGCCGCCGCTTCAAACGCGCGCAGCAGGTCGAGGGATACATCACCGAGGGCTTCATACATAAGCTGTGCTTATCCTAGACATTGCTTTTCATGGGCTTTACCCCATTTTCCATGGGCTACATGCTCATTCGCATAAACACCGCCTATGGAATGCCGAGAACCCATGAAGCGCAAGAACATTCTTTTCATCATGGCCGATCAAATGGCCGCGCCGTTGCTTCCGTTCTACGGTTCTTCGCCTATCAAACTGCCTAACCTGAGCCGCCTCGCCGAGCAGGGCGTGGTGTTTGACGCCGCGTACTGCAACAGCCCGCTGTGCGCGCCGTCGCGGTTCACCCTGGTCAGCGGCCAATTGCCGAGCAAGATTGGCGCCTACGACAACGCCGCCGACTTCCCCGCCGACGTACCGACTTATGCCCACTACCTGCGCCGCCTCGGCTACCGCACGGCGCTGTCCGGCAAAATGCACTTCTGCGGCCCCGACCAACTGCACGGCTACGAAGAGCGCCTGACCAGCGACATCTACCCCGCCGACTATGGCTGGGCAGTGAACTGGGACGAGCCGAACGTGCGGCCCTCCTGGTATCACAACATGGCGTCGGTGCTGCAAGCCGGGCCGTGCGTGCGCACCAACCAGCTGGATTTTGACGAAGAGGTGGTGTTCAAGGCGCAGCAATACTTGTTCGACCATATTCGCGAAGACAGCGACAAGCCGTTCTGCCTGACCGTGTCGATGACTCATCCACACGACCCGTACACCATTCCCAAGCCGTTCTGGGACCTGTACGACGACGGCGACATCCCTTTGCCTACAACCCCGGCCCAAGGTGATCTCGACCCGCATTCCCAGCGCCTGCTCAAGGTCTATGACCTGTGGGACAAACCGCTGCCGCTGAACAAGATCCGCGATGCGCGCCGCGCCTATTTCGGCGCGTGCAGCTACATCGACAGCAATGTCGGCAAGCTGCTGCAAACCCTGGAAGACACCGGCCTGGCCGACGACACGATCATCATCTTCTCCGGCGACCACGGCGACATGCTCGGCGAGCGTGGCCTCTGGTACAAAATGCACTGGTTTGAAATGGCTGCCCGCGTGCCGCTGCTGGTCAGCGCGCCGGGGCAGTTTGCGGCGGGGCGTGTGAGCAAGGCGGTGTCCACCGCTGACCTGTTGCCGACCCTGGTGGAACTGGCCGGCGGCGAGCTGGACCCACGCTTGCCACTGGACGGTCGCTCGCTGGTCCCGCACTTGCAAGGGCAGGGCGGGCATGACGAAGTGTTTGGCGAATACATGGCCGAAGGCACCATCAGCCCACTGATGATGATTCGCCGTGGCGCCTGGAAATTCATCTACAGCGAAGACGACCCTTGTCTACTGTTTGATGTGCACAACGACCCGCACGAGCGGGAAAACCTCGCCGAGTCACCGGAACACCGGCCACTGTTCGAGGCGTTTTTGAGTGAGGCGCGGGCCAAATGGGACATCCCGGCGATCCACCAGCAGGTGCTCGCCAGCCAACGCCGCCGTCGTCTGGTGTTTGAGGCATTGACCACGGGAGAGCTGAAGAGCTGGGATCACCAGCCACTGGTGGACGCCAGTCAGCAATACATGCGCAACCATATCGACCTCGACGACCTGGAGCGCAAGGCACGTTATCCACAACCCTGCCAAAACTAAAAAATACAGAGGGAAGGCCATGCAAAAGTTGACTGCGGTGCTGGGAATGTTGGCGCTTGTTAGCGCCAATGTGTACGCGGACGCCAGTTGTGACACGGTGAAAATGGCCGATCCAGGCTGGAGCGATATCGCTGCCACCAACGCCATCACCGGGTTTCTGTTGAACGGCATGGGCTACAAGGCCAAGGTCGACACCCTCGCGGTGCCGATTACGTTTGGCGGGCTCAAGGACGGCCAGGTGGATGTGTTTCTGGGTAACTGGATGCCGGCGCAGCAGGGCTTCTACGACAAGTTCGTGGCCAATGGCGATGTGGTGCAACTGGCGAAGAACCTGGACGGCACCGAGTTCACCCTCGCCGTGCCGGACTATGTGTGGGATGCCGGGGTGCATGACTTCGCCGACCTGAACAAGTTTGCCGACAAGTTCGACAAGAAAATCTACGGAATCGGCTCCGGCGCGCCGGCGAATATCTCGTTGCAGGAGATCATCAAGAAGAATGACTTCGAGCTCGGCCAGTGGAAGCTGGTGGAGTCCAGCGAGCAAGCGATGCTCGCCGAAGTGTCGCGGGCCGTTAAAAAGCAGAAATTCGTGACCTTCCTCGGCTGGACGCCGCACCCGATGAACGTGCAGTTGAAAATGCACTACCTCAAAGGCGGCGAGAAGTATTTTGGTGACACCGGCAGCGTGTATACCCTGACCCGCAAAGGGTATGCGCAGTCGTGCCCGAATGTCGGGAAACTGCTGACCAACCTGAGTTTCACCCAGGAGATGGAGAACAGCATCATGGCTGAGGTTGCCAACAACAAGGTCAGCAATGCCGACGCGGCGAAGGCGTGGATAAAAGCCAATCCCGCAGTGCTGGACAAGTGGCTGGACGGCGTGAAAACCGTGGATGGCAAAGATGCGTTGGCTGCGGTAAAAGCCAAACTCTAAGGCCTGATGCAATCCTGATGTGGGAGCGGGCTTGCTCGCGAATGCGGTGGTTCAGTTAAGCAATTGTTGACTGATACACCGCATTCGCGAGCAAGCCCGCTCCCACAGGGTCCCGTGTGTACTGATACCCTGAGCCATCCCTTATTACCCGAGTCTGCGATGCCCTGGCCCAACCGCCACACACTCTTCCCCTTTCTCGCCTGGCTCCCGCGCCAAACCCGCGCCAGTGTCGGCCGGGATGCGATTGTGGGCCTAAGTGGCGCCGTGCTCGCTTTGCCGCAGTCGATTGCCTACGCGCTGATTGCCGGTCTCCCACCCGAATACGGCTTGTATGCCGCCATCATCCCGGTGCTGATCGCCTGCCTCTGGGGTTCATCCTGGCATTTGATCTGCGGCCCCACGGCGGCGATTTCCATCGTGCTGTACGCCAGCATCAGCCCGCTGGCTGTGCCAGGGTCTCAGGACTACATCATGCTGATCCTGCTGCTGACATTCCTTGCCGGAGTGTTCCAGTGGTTGCTGGGCATGCTGCGCTTCGGCGCACTGGTGAATTTTGTCTCCCATTCGGTGGTGCTGGGTTTCACCCTGGGCGCTGCCGTGGTGATTGCCTTGGGGCAACTGCCGAACCTGCTGGGGCTGGATATGCCGAGCCAAGCCACGGCGATCAAAAGCTTGTTGGCACTGGTGGAACACGCAGGGGAATGGGACCACGCCTCGCTCGCCCTTGGCGTGGGCACACTGTTGGTGGGCGCAGTGCTCAAATACTGGGTGCCGCGATGGCCGACGCTGCTGATCGCCCTGGCGCTGGGCAGCCTGGTGGCGTGGCTGTGGCCGGCGATGTTCGGGCATGTAGCGCTGGTGAGTTCGTTCGTGGGCAAGCTGCCGCCGTTCAGCCCGTTGCCGATGGACTTGGACATGATTCTGCGGCTGCTGCCCAGCGCTGTGGCGGTGGGCATGTTGGGGCTAGTGACCAGCCTGTCGATTGCGCGCTCGCTGTCGGCCCGCTCGCAGCAGTTGCTGGACGCGAATCAGGAAGTTCGCGCGCAGGGTTTATCCAATATCGTCGGCGGATTTTTCTCCGGGTATCTGTCGGCGGGTTCGTTTACGCGCTCTGGCCTGAGTTACGAGGCAGGCGCTTGCTCGCCACTGGCAGGGGTGTTTTCCGCGGTGTGGGTGGCGCTGTTTGCACTGTTTGGCGCGGCGCTGATCGCGCACATTCCGATCCCGAGCATGGCCGCGAGCATCCTGCTGATTTGTTGGGGGCTGGTGGATCATCGCGGCATTCGCGCACTGTTGCGCGTGAGTCGCGCCGAGTTTGTGGTGATGAGCCTGACCTGCGTCGCCACCTTGCTGCTGGAGCTGCAAACCGCAATTTATGCCGGGGTGTTGGCGTCGCTGTTTTTCTACCTCAAGCGCACCTCGCAGCCACGGGTTCAGCAATGGCGCGACGGCAATGAGGATGTGTTGCGGGTCGGCGGCTCGATCTTTTTTGGCGCCAGCCATTACCTGCAAGTGCGCCTGCAAAGCCTGCAGGGCGAGAGAGTGGTAATCGAGGCGCAGCAGATCAACTTTATCGACTATTCGGGGGTGGAGATGCTGCACCAGGAAGCGCGGCGGTTGCGCGGGTTGGGGCGAAGCCTGACGTTGCGTCAGGCGCGGCCGCAAGTTGTTGAAGAGCTGAAAAAGCTGGAAGGCGCCGAAAAATGCCCCGTCCATTTTGAAGAGTGACTGCGCTCCCACACTGACTGTGCCCACATTGGGCTGGGGTTAGGCCAACTGGCGGCGCAGTTCGGCCAACACCGGCGCTGAGTCCGGGCGCACACCGCGCCACAGGAAGAACGCTTCCGCCGCCTGCTCAACCAGCATGCCCAGGCCATCCATCGCCACCGCTGCACCCTGCTCGGATGCCCAGCGGCAAAACGCTGTCGGCGCCTTGGCGTACATCATGTCGTAGCAAAACGTCTTGCCCGGTTCGATCAGGCTTCCCGCAATCGGCGGTACATCGCCTGACAGGCTGGCGGAAGTGGCGTTGATGATTACGTCCACCGGCTCGCGCAACCAGTCGAAACCGCTGGCAGACACCGGGCCCAAGTCGTCGAACAGCTCGGCGAGCAATTCGGCCTTTTCCACGGTGCGGTTGGCGATGATCAGCGAGGCTGGCTTCTGCGCCAGCAAGGGCTCCAACGCCCCACGCACCGCGCCACCGGCGCCCAACAGCAGAATGCGTTTGCCTTGCAGTCTCAACCCGGCGTTTACCGTCAGGTCGCGCACCAGGCCCGCGCCGTCGGTGTTATCGCCGAGCAGGCTGCCGTCCGCCCGCTTGCTCAGGGTGTTCACTGCACCAGCGCGCTGGGCGCGTTCGGTGAGTGTGTCTGCCAACCGGTAGGCGTCTTCCTTGAACGGCACGGTGACGTTGGCGCCACGGCCTTGCTGAAAAAACTCACGGGCACAGCCGGTGAAATCCTCCAGCGGAGCAAGCAGGGTGCTGTAGTCCAATTGCTCGCCGGTCTGTTCGGCGAACATACGGTGAATCAGCGGCGACTTGCTGTGGCCGATGGGGTTGCCGAACACCACATAACGGTCCATCAGTCAGCCGCCTGTGGTGGGGCGACGCCAAGCCAGTCACGGTCTTGCAGGAAATAGTCGGTGAGGCGAGCTTCTTCACTGTCGGCCTCGGCCTTCCAGTCGTAGCTCCAGCGCACTTGTGGCGGCAGCGACATCAGGATGGACTCAGTACGCCCGCCCGATTGCAGGCCGAACAGGGTGCCACGGTCATACACGAGGTTGAACTCGACGTAGCGGCCACGGCGGAATTCCTGGAACTGGCGCTGCTGCTCGGTGTACGCCATGGCTTTGCGGCGCTGCAGGATCGGCAGGTAGGCGTCGATGTAGGCGTCGCCGATGGCGCGGATGAAGGCGAAGCTGGTGTCGAAGCCCCACTCGTTCAAATCATCGAAAAACAGGCCGCCAATACCGCGCGGTTCGTTGCGGTGCTTGATGTGGAAGTAGGTGTCGCACCAGGCTTTGTAGCGTGAATACACGTCCGGGCCGAACGGCGCACAGGCTCTCTCGGCCACGCGGTGCCAGTGAATGCAGTCTTCCTCGTTGCCGTAATAAGGCGTGAGATCGAAGCCGCCGCCAAACCACCACACGGCCTCTTCGCCTTCTTTTTCAGCGATGAAAAATCGCACATTGGCGTGGGACGTCGGCGCATGCGGGTTGTGCGGGTGAATCACCAGCGACACGCCGAGGGCTTCAAAACCACGACCGGCCAACTCAGGGCGATGTGCACTGGCGGACGGTGGGAGGTTGCTGCCAAACACGTGGGAAAAGTTAACGCCGCCTTTTTCGATCACCGAACCGTTTTCAATCACTCGGGTGCGACCGCCGCCGCCGGCAGGCCGGGTCCAGGCGTCCTCGATAAAGCGAGTGTCCGTCTCGAAGGTTTCCAGGGCGCTGCAAATGCGGTCTTGCAGGTCGAGCAGGTAGGCCTTTACAGCCTCGGTGCGGGTAGTCATGGCATCACCTTGAATCGGGCAAAGCTACGCGAGGCCATCAGGCGTCGGCGGCAAATGGGCGCACAGGATAACACTGCACTCCTGTCGCCGCAGTTGACGAAGATCAAGCTTAGGAGTCCGATAGAGGGCTACGCGATTCGACCTCAGGAGAAGTGCAGATGGCCAAACGTATCCAGTTCAGTGCCCATGGCGGCCCCGAAGTACTTGAGTATGTGGACTACACGCCAGCGGAGCCTGGCCCGCAGCAAGTCCGAGTACGCAACGAGGCCATCGGCCTGAACTTCATCGACACTTATTTCCGCAGCGGCCTGTATGCGCCACCGGCCTTGCCATCAGGCTTGGGTGCCGAGGGCGCCGGTGTGGTCGACGCCGTCGGCAGCGAAGTCACTCAATTTAAGGTCGGCGACCGCGTGGCCTACGGCAGCGGCCCGCTCGGCGCCTACAGCGAGCTGCATGTGCTACCCGCCGCCAACCTGGTGCACCTGCCAGACAACATCAGCTTCGAACAAGCCGCCGGCGCCATGCTCAAGGGCCTGACCGTGCAATACCTGCTGCGCCAGACCTATGAATTGAAAGGTGGCGAAACCATTCTGTTTCATGCGGCCGCCGGTGGCGTGGGCTCTCTGGCCTGCCAGTGGGCCAAGGCGCTGGGCGTAAAGCTGATCGGTACCGTGAGTTCGCCGGAAAAAGCCGCCCTGGCCAAATCCCTCGGCGCGTGGGAAACCATCGACTACAGCAAGGAAAACGTCGCACAGCGCGTGCTGGAATTGACCGACGGCAAGAAAGTCCCGGTGGTGTACGACGGCGTAGGCAAAGACACGTGGCTGACCTCGCTGGACAGCGTGGCGCCTCGTGGTCTGGTGGTGAGTTTTGGTAATGCGTCGGGCGCAGTTGATGGGGTGAACCTGGGGATTCTGTCGGCCAAGGGCTCGCTGTATGTCACCCGGCCGACATTGGCGACTTATGCCAGCAACCCGAAAGACTTGCAGGTCATGGCGGATGACCTGTTTTCGATGATCAAGAGCGGCAAGCTGCGCATTGATATCAACCAGCGTTATTCGCTGGCGGATGCAGCGAAGGCGCAAACGGAATTGTCGGGGCGCCGGACGACGGGCTCAACCATTCTCTTGCCTTGATCGACCTTTGTGGCGAGGGAGCTTGCTCCCGTTGGGCCGCGCAGCGGCCCCAAAACAGGCAATGGTGTTTCTTCAGGTAAGCCGCATTCTTTTGTTTTGGGCCTGCTTCGCAGGCCAACGGGAGCAAGCTCCCTCGCCACAAACGTGTCAGGAAGCTCGCACGACCTCACCTGTCGCCAAATCGCGAATCAGGCTCGGGTTCTTGCGGCCACCGAGGGCGCCACCCAACACCAGGTCCACCTGGCCACGGAAGTACTGCTCCACGCGAAGCCGCGTGCGCGCTGACGGGCGACCTTGCGGGTTGGCCGAGGTGGAAATCAACGGCCCGACCAGCGAGCACAGATCCCGCACCAGCGGATGATCGCTGACGCGCAGCGCCACTGTGTCGTGCACACCCGTCACCCATTCCGGCAGCATGCCCTGATGTGGCACCAGCCAGGTGTTTGGGCCTGGCCAGGTGCTGGCCATGCGTTCGATCCAGGTGTCCGGGAAATCTTCGAACAGGAAATCGAACTGACGGATGTTGTCCGCCACCAGGATCAGGCCCTTATCCACCGAGCGATTCTTGATCGCCAGCAGCCGGTCCACCGCGTCTTCATTCCACGGGTCGCAGCCCAGGCCCCAGACCGCCTCGGTCGGATAGGCAATCACCGCGCCTGCGCGAACTTCTCGTGCGGCTTCCAGCACACGCCACCTGTTGACCATTGCTTGTTCTCCGGACTAAAGCTCTGCGCAGTTTACCGATCTTCGTTACAAAACCTAGAGGCGTGCGAACCAACGTCCGCTTTCGCAGATCACCTGGCCCTCGAGTTCCAACTCGGTCAAGGTCGCCAGCACCTGGGACAACGGCCGCCCACTGGAAATCGCCAGCGCCTCACTGGAGTGTGGCGCCGCGTGCAGCAACGCCACCAGCGGGTGGGTGACCGGCATCGGCGCCGGGCGCGACAACGCCTGCCACCCGCGTAAACCTTCGAGGATGTGTTCGATGGTTTCCACCAGCGTTGCGCCCTCGCGGATCAACTGGTGACAGCCTTTGGCGCCGGGATGATGAATCGAGCCGGGCATTGCATACACCTCGCGGCCTTGCTCTGCCGCAAGCTTGGCGGTGATCAGTGAGCCGCTGGCCACGCCGGCCTCGACCACCAGCACGCCCAGGGACAGGCCGCTGATGATTAGGTAAACCCTTTGTCCGTGTAAATAAAAAATCAGAGAAAGGCGCATTGACCCCTAGACGAAGCCATAGGATACCATTAGCATTCATTCGACCCGCAGCGAGTCATAGGCGGTCATCAAAACCGTGATTACTAATCAAATCACAAGCCAAATATCCGTTGAGAGATCTAACACATGAAATTGATTGACAGTTCTACCGTTACCGAAATGCTCGGTATTAGTAAATCAACACTATATCGTTGGTGTGATATTAAAGAGTCATCAGATGACTTTTTAGGCAGTCTAAGCAGCGCATCTATGTTATCTAAAAAACGCGCGGGCTTAGCAGCTACCATCGGAACCTCTAGCATCGGCGGAAATTTGTTTGAAAAGATGTCAAGTCTGGCTGAGGAGTCTATGGACTTTCCTAGACCTTACCGTGTGGGTCGCGCGCTAAAATGGAACGAGGAAGAAATCAAGTCATGGCTTGAAACCCGTAGGGTTTGATTCGCCGAATTGGTTTTTTTGCGAAGCATGAAAACTCCAAAGGTGCGGAAATTGTTCCGCATCGACTAGCTGCTAAATTTCGTTCCGTTTCGGTTTTTTGGGAATTGGCGAGAACCTAGAAAATATAAAACAAAGAGGCAAAGACAAAATGGTCGAGTCTAGTGATATGTTAAAGCTATTTATCCCTTATATACTTGGTACTGGCTTATTAACGGTAATCATAACATTGTCCGTGGATAAAACATTTCTACTAATAAACAACCGAAAAGAAAAAAAACACTCATCAATTCGCGTAGCAGTGATATTGGAAAGCTATGCACTTACATGCTCGGACTTTATCAGCGGGAATGAGTATTTTGGTCAGCGTTATGGGCTCAATGAGAAATCATATGATATGACGAATGGAGATAGACCTGTCCTTCAAAACTTCCCGACAGATATAAATTGGAAGGAGATAAAGCCGTCTCTTGCATCCAGAGCGCTTTCGCTGAATGCCGAGGAACTAATGACCAACTCGTTACTGAGTTCGTTGACGGATGATGAGTTCGGTTGGGATAGACTCGCTGAGGTACATAATATAGTTGGTTACAACGGTTATAAGGCGTGGATGCTGGCAAACGAGTTTCGGGCAGATGTGTCGTTACCGAGAGCAGAAACTCTTCACTTGGAAAAATACGTTGAGAAACATCTAAATCGTTACCATGAAAAAAGTATAAAAGAAGCTAACATGCGCCATAGCTTTTCAATCGACTAACTAAAAAGTGTAAACCTGGACAGTTACACCATTTGTATAACGCGGGTTTTTAGAGTAGATGTAGTCGCCGGGCGAAAACTCAATGAAAAGGTCATGACTTGAAGTGGATTCAGAACAATGAGCTGAACCAGATGAGTCGATAAAGAAATCAAAATAATGCGTCGTCTTTGTGGGCGCTCCTTTGCCACCGTCTATATATTTCCGTTTTAAACAATCACTTTCCGCACTGAGCATCGCATTATATTTAGCGACCTTAGCCTCAGCCATAGCTTTTGCTACTTCTTTTGAATTCTGAACTGGTTGTTGGACTTGTAGTATTGGGCTAGATGTTCTGTTGAACGCACTCGGATTCATATAATGCAAACAGGCAAAAAATACGATAGGGAAATAGATAAAGCCTAAAAGAGACGTGTCATTGCTTCGCATAAAGATTTTAGATTTGGTATCTGCCAATTATACCATGTAACATTTCAGACTCACGATTTTGATTTTGCTCTTCTTGGATAATTCTAAAATAACTGTCGCAACCTTTAAATCCGTGGCTTCCAGCATATCCCACTTCTATTAATGCTCATACGTTCCATGTCTGCAAAGTGACAGACAATAAAAAAGAGCCTTTCGGCTCTTGTGTTTGGGTTTAATTTGTTATAATGAAGTTACTACGCAAAATTATAAGAAATGAAACTTACCAATAAGTCTATTATAGCATTTAAAAATAAAAAGCAAGAGCTAACAAAAGAAAACATCGCAGAAGTAAAATCTAATGCTAAGCTTTTTCTTAATCCGCTTATTCATGTATCCGAATTATCAGCGAAGCTGAAAGTCATAATATCTCAACTAAACCCCCTTACCAGAACATTCGAGTTGTCGAGTCAGTATCGTGTTGAGTCTTCATTGCCATTTTTGAGTGACGAAGAAGCCGATGAACTTGGCTTTACAAAACGAATAAAAATCCTCGGACAAAAAGTTAACGTTATCCGAGCCAATGGAAAACACGCTTTTGGGTACGAAAACAAAATTGATGACTATGCAAAAGAAGCTCTGGCGTTAGCCAAGATGATAAACCGCGTGTTTAGTTATGTATGCTTTGATGACCATATCAAAATGCTAATACTGAATGTAAGTGCGACCCCTGATTTGAAAAAAGAACTGAACCAGATTGAGATATATAAGGACGTTAAATTTGCGGACTTACGTTGCTCGGGGACTATTCTTGACAAACTCTACGAGTTCTTTATCGATGATGAAGGTATAAGGTGCGCCAATGATAGAAGCATTTTCGACAAAGAAATAGATGGTAAGTACAAAAGTATTTTTAGAAGGCTTGTTAAAATAGTCAAGTCTGTTGCAAGGAAACAACGTGAGATGCACTTGCTGAAAAGCCGTAAGATTGGCGAAAGCGGTGAGGCGTATTGCAGTGATGAGCTTTTGGAGTATCAGAAACAAAAGGATATTGAACAGCAGGAATTTATTGATAATACTGAAATTGTTTACTCTGTCGATGGAGTTGAGCAAAAAATACCATTGTCACAATTTGCTTTGACTGACGAACGTAAAGCATCTGAAATCTACATGAAAGTTAAGGACTTGGAGAAAGTAGCAAAAGCGAAGGGATATATGGCTTTATTTACCACGTTCACCTGTCCAGCAGAGTTTCATTCGAATCCTAAAAACGGTCGAAATTGTTGGGATGGATCAACGCCCAGAGAAGCCTCTGATTGGCTTTCCAAAAGGCTGGTAGCGTTGAACAAGGATAGGGAAAGACACGGCATACAATCCCTGGGAATGTGGTGTAAGGAAGCCCACAAGGACCAGTGCGTTCATATGCACTCCATGTTTTTTGTTCGTCCCGACCAAGCAGACGATTTGATTTCTCTTATTCACAAGCATTATTCGCATAGTGAAAATGCCGTGAAAATCGTGCATATATCAGAAGAGGAAGCAAAAAAAACAGGTAGAGAATTCGCAAGCCCGGCAAGTTATATAACGAAATACGTGATTAAGAGTCTACGTGAAAAATCCGATGAATCGATGAAGAACAAAGCAGTTGCCCGCCTTTGGGGTTTTAGAATGTATGGTTTTTTCGGTAAAACTCAAACTATCCTATGGCGTGCCTTTGACCGCTTTTTCGATAAAGAGCCTCATGAACTTATCAAAACATTGAAGAACAAAGTTTTTGTTCAACTCGCAAAATTCAGACAAGCCGGGCAGTTTTGGGCATTTTGCGAGTATGCCAATGCGTTCGTTCAGTCTGTGATTGTTGAGCACGATGAAATTGCTTGGAGTGGTTTTGAGTTCATTCGGAAAGTGAAATGGGGATACAGGGTGAAAGATTCTGACGATTGTTTAAGAACGAAATTTGATTGTAGCTTGAAGACAATATTCAGATAACAAAAAAGAGCCAAAAGCTCTGTTTATGCGTACATTATATTATGACCTGCCGATTTTTATAGCGTTAAGTTCAGGCAAGCCATCAAGTGTTGTAGATTTTTTCTTTCTGAATGATTTTAAGAGTTTCTCCTCGGTATCGATGTTGTCGAAAAAAAGTTCTGCCCGTGATTTTTTTGGCTGGTCAGTAATTGCTGGTTTAGAATTTTTGTTTTTCATTTTGATTTCCTCATCATTTTGTTTGGTTGTTGAGTCTATAATTGACTTAACTAACATTGTATCAATTGCTATACTTTTTTAACCCAAGCACTTCATTCTTGATTTGATAATTCGGTGCCGTTTCAGCCATTTTTTCAAGAGTGTCATTGATAGGCTCATAAGTTTCAAACTCTTGAAGAAAGGCATTCTGTTTAGCCTCTATATCATATCTCGATTTTTGAGCATTATTTTTTGTCATTAGGTCAACGACGAAAACACTGACCGAACTGGCAATGTCTTTTAAACGCTCGACCATCAAGTTAAAGCGTTCTGATAAATTGGCGATTTTCGTTTCTAATGTCCTGTTGGTTTCCTGTAATACCTTATTTTCAACTGCCAAATCTTTGTTGATTTTTAGTAGGTCTCTGGATGATTCGGTAATCAGTTTTATCGACTCCTTCCTTTGAATCAACTCTGCATCTACCTGCAACAGCGCCTGATTCTGTTCTTTTAGCTGGGCGTTGTAATAACTATACTCACGTTGAATTTTGGGCTTTTTAGCATCAGCCTCTATTAAAGCCATCCGGGCATTGTTCTCTTTTGTCTTTTCCAGTTTCTTGGCTTCCACATCGTAGTTGCCGAGCATTTTGTTAGAGTGAGCATAAAATAGACTTTGGAAGTATTGGGCTTGGAGTTTTTTTGCTGAATACTCACGCTTGGAAAAATCTAATGCCGTGGCGTTCGGATATTCATCTTTTAGCGTTTCAATATTATCGTTCACAAAGTTTTTTTGAGCGGTAAGGAGGTCGTATTTTCCAGTACGTTTATTTTTCCCATCGGTAAATATATGCGGGTGGTCTCCAATCTCGTCACCATGGAAGACGATTAGTTTTATTGGATAGTCCGGGAAGTTTTCTTTATAGAATGAATAGATATTAGATATTGAATCGGCTGTTGAAATCTTGACGTTGTTGTGGGAGGGGATTTTAAAAAATGCTTCCTGAACAAATATCTTGTTTCTTGACAGGTCCGATTTATTTTCAAGGACCATATTATGAAGCTCCAAGAATTTTCTGACGGCTTCGGTCTTCTGTTTTTTTCGGTCGAATGAGAATTGAGATAGCTCATCGATCTCGTTTTCAACATCGAAAATGGCTTTTTCATTTAGAATCTTCGCGAGGAAAACTCTTAATGGGTCGGTCTCGTCCTTTATTGAATTGTGCCACTTATTAACCTTTGCTTTGCGCTTGCTTAATGTGTCACGTAGCGAAGAGCTTTCATCTTTTAAGGTCTGTTCATCAACGACATTAGTAATGAAGCTTTCTTGAATGCTCGCTTTTTGTTTTTCAGATAGCGTGCTTAGTGGAATTGGAGCCTTGCCAAGCGATGCGTGATAAATCAAGTTTAAATGTGCGCGGTCCTCGTCCCACTCCAAAACCTTTGTTGCCAATATTTTATTTTCTACGGTCGGAGAGATTCGCAAAGAGTGCGCCAGACTTTTAAAAAGTTTGGACATTCCACTGCTATTATTCTTGAAGTTTAGATGTTTATAGATCATCGTTGTTGTTTTTTTTGTAGTCATTTTTTTACCAAAATTTTGTTATATATTTCCCTTTTTTTTGTGATTGGGTTTAGAAAAAATCATGAGCGATTAAGCGATGTTTTTTTGTAAAGCCTTTTAAGAATCGGATGAAAAAATAATGAGCATTGCGATATTTTTTAATCAGGTTCGTGCGATGTTTTCGCTCTTGCTTTGCTTTTGATTTGGTTTCTGTCCTGCTGACAAGCACGAGTGGAACTTGGAACCTCATCTTTTGCGAAGCAAAAGTGTGGTGGAAAGTGTAGCGAGTTACTCACAACATCACATATCTACGTTTATATTAATCTTACCATATTGAAAGCGCACAACCATTTTAGCAGTACATATTGTTTAAAGTGAAAGCCCGATTAAAAATAGAATTTCCAATTCTGGTTTTAATCGGGCTGGGCTACTAATTGACGGTAAGATTGAACATGGTTTGCAAGTCGCTAAGCCCGTAGCTCTCGAGAATTTCTTTCAGCGGAAACTTTATGAAGTTGTTGCAAATTTTCTCGTCAATTAACTCGTTTTTCCGTCGCATAGAAAATCTCGTTTCTCTTGTAGCTTTCGTATGACTCACAAGAAATATAATATCGTTGGTCTTGAAGAAATAATTTAACTTTGCTCGACCTTCGTCTGTCATAAATAGGTCTGTCACGGTTTTAGCATCTTGTACATCTATGGTGCCCTCATCAGCGAAAGCACTATGAATCAATAATATTTCTTTGTTAAGTGCTTCGATTTCTTTTTCAGTTTTAGAAATTTCTTGAATGAATTTTGTAGGTACGTTGTAATCAGCCTCAACCATTTGAGTGTTCATGTTGTCGAGTTTAGTTCGTCTTGAAATCAGTTGCTTTTGCTTTTCTTCAAGAATCAAATTATTGTTTTCACCATCAGCTTTTAACAGGCTGTTGATTTTTGGATTGATATATCTTGCTTGGGTAGAGATACCTTTAAAGTCTCGTTTGAATTCAGTGGCTACCCTATTAATCATTTTTATACTATCCAGTAGCGAGCCTAAAACATATTCAAACCTGATATTGTCGGCGGTGCAAATGTGCTTTTGAACTCGGGCGTTATCGCATTTAAAAAATGGGTAGATTTTCCCCTTATATCTGCTTCCTCTATGGTCGTAGTAAAGTTTTCCACCACACTCAGCGCAGAATATACAATGTTTAAAGATGTTAAAATCTTGTTCCGTTCTTCTACCAGTCCAATTTTTCTGCTTGCGATTTGCCATTACATCAACGGCTTTATAGAAAAGCCCCGGCTCAATTAAGTTAGGATAATAATTTTCGATAAAACCGGTTAAAATCTTTTTGGCTTTACCATCATCGGTGTATTCGATACGGTGAGTCGCCATACAGCCAATAACAGTTTTATGCTTGATTATTTTGTTGAGTGTGCCGTTGTTCCATTTTTTTAATGATGTTTCGTTAATCTTCGTGATGGCTGTGTTAATGCCAAATTTAAGCAAAAGTTCGAAAAGCTGTTTTATTTCTTCTTGTTCTTCTTTGTGAATTACGAACTGACCTTCTTCAACACGCAAACCGTATGGGATAGATTTGCCTTTTTTGATAATGACTTCGCCATTCTCTGCTTTGGCTTTACGTGCTTTCCAAGCAGATAACAAACGACCAGATTTTGTTTCAGATTCTTCGTTAGCCCTTTTCGCAATTAGGCTAATCATCAGGAGGTTTTCAAAATCCCGACTGGGGTCATTATACGAATATGTCTTTTTATCCACGGTCGTATAGATGTTAATACCTTTCTTTAAAATCCCTTGAAGAAGCTCAACGCCGTCAAGCACACGTTGGCGGGTGATACGGTCAATGCTCTCAACCACGAGGTAATCACCACGGCGAATAGCGCCGCTTTGCATTCTGTCCAACATCTCTTTGAAATTGCCAGACCGGGCATTGTCGCCACGAAAGGCGGATTTGCCTTTGTCGTATACGACTTCCACGATTTTGGTTCCTGTGGCGGTCTCAAAGAGTTCTAGGGCGGTCAACTGGCGGTTTTCGCTGTCCCCGGTGGCTTGGATAGCACGGGAATAGCGTATATATGCGTAGGCTTTGGTCATTTTTTAACCGTCTGATTGTCACTCGGTAAATCATATCACCTGACCATGATTCGGTTACGTCGAGGAAAGTTGCTCGGCTGGGGGGCGGCGTCCAGCGGGAACTCGGAAACCACGGCGCTGCCCTGGGCAATCATCGCGGCTGCAAGCGTGCGGTGGCGCTGTGGATAAAAGTTTTCGAGCCCGGTGCCAAGCACGCCAATTGTGTGCCCGCCCACGTCCAGTGCCGCCTGATGCGCCGCGCCATCTATGCCTAATGCGAGGCCACTGGTGATGACAAAACCGGCGCTTGCCAGGCTGCGGGAAAAGGCCGCGGCGGTGTCCATGCCAGGGCGCGAAGCGCGGCGACTGCCGACCATGGCCAACTGCGGTTTTTCCAGGATTTTTGGGTCGCCGGCGACGAATAATAACGGCGGGGCGTCATCGATCTGGGCAAGCAAGGCCGGGTAGTCAGGCGAGTCCCACATCAGCAAATGCTGGCCCGGACGCTCCAACCACGCTAAAGCCTGGCTGGCGCCATCGCGGATTTGCGGGCTGCGTCGGGCATCGGCACTGATGGCGGGCAACCCGAGTGAGCGCCAGGCACTTGCAGGGGCGCTGATCGCCTTTGAGGCGCAGCCGAACGCGTCTATCAATACACGAAAGCGCTTGGGACCCAGTTCCGGCAGCCTGTGCAAGCGTAGTCGAGCTTCCAGTTCTGACGGCGAAATTTCACTGCTGTTTATCGGATACATTTGATCGTCCTTGACCGCAACAAGCTGTGGATAACTCTGTTGGTAACTTATTTAGCAGGCTACTTATTGCGTTTGTTTGGCAGTCTCAAAACGGTCCATCACTGCCAATGAGCGTGAGGCGCTGAGCACCAGGGCGTAACTGAGCTTTTCATAGGTGCGGAACACCAGCAGGGTGCCGGCGCGTTCGTCGGGGAGTTTGGTGGGTGCATGGGTAAACGGGTCTCGAACGGAGGCGCCGGTTTTGATCACGTTGAGCAATTGGCCTTCAACCAGGCCATCGCGGCGGCCTTTATTCAGGGTCACGGCGTCGAGAACGCCGATGTGGGCCACGCCCTTGGGGATGTCGATGATATGCCCCTCAACAGGGCGCGTCGGGGCTTGCGGGCTGGCAAGCTCGACCGCCGTGTCGGCGCGCAGCAGACGGTCGCCGGGGCGCACTTCCTGGGTAACCCGCAGCACCGCCAGCGTGGTGATATCGCCGGCCATGACAAAGCGCGCGGTACCAATGTCATCGGCGTTGATGCCCAGCAATTCCTGGGTTTGAGGGTCGGTGTAGGCTTTGCCTCGGCGGAATATGCCGTAACTGGGCTGGGACGGGTCCAGATTGCCCCGCGCATGCACGCGGTCGCCATGGGCCGCCAGCACTCGCCCCATCTCGGCCGCAACAATGTAGGGCGCACGGTCTAGATCCTGTGGGTTATCAAGAATGCGGTTGTGCAGTAAAAAACGTTGGATAGCTTGCTGTGTGGCTTGATTCAGACGCTCCCCGGCCTGGGGCAGCAGGGCCATGGCGAACGTGGGCCATAACAGCAAGACGAGTAGCGATTTCCTCATGGGGTGAATCTCCTTTATTATGTGCGTTCGCGTGAAATGCCAGAGCCTTCGCGGCTTTCGCTCGTTTCACACCGGCTGTGTGGGTCCATCCCAACGCCGATTTGCCTCTACCTCACATGTGCAGCAATTACGCTTATGGCTATTTTGAACATCCTCGAATTCCCCGACTCGCGCCTGCGCACGATCGCCAAACCGGTGGCCGTAGTGGACGACAAGGTTCGTCAGTTGGTCGATGACATGTTTGAAACAATGTATGAAGCCCCGGGCATCGGCCTCGCCGCGACCCAGGTCAACGTGCATCAGCGCGTCGTGGTCATGGACCTGTCGGAAGATCGCAGCGAACCCCGGGTGTTTATCAACCCCGAGTTCGAACCGCTGACCGAAGAGATGGGCGAATACCAGGAAGGCTGCCTGTCGGTGCCGGAGTTCTACGAGAACGTCGAACGCCCGGTACGCGTGAAGATCAAGGCGCTTGACCGTGACGGCAAGCCATACGAACTGGTCGCCGAAGGCCTGCTGGCGGTGTGCATCCAGCACGAATGTGACCACCTCAACGGCAAGCTGTTTGTTGATTACCTGTCCACGCTTAAACGCGACCGGATCAAGAAGAAGCTGGAAAAAAAGCATCGCCAGCAAGCTTGATGCCCTCCTTCCAAAGGCTTGCTGCGGCAAGCCTTTTTCTTTTGTGACTGTTTTTAACCGAGACCTCCCATGACCGAGCCACTGCGCATTGTTTTTGCCGGCACCCCCGAATTTGCCGCCGAACACCTTAAGGCGCTGCTCTTAAGCCCTTATGACATCGTTGCGGTGTACACCCAGCCGGATCGCCCGGCCGGTCGCGGGCAAAAACTGATGCCGAGCGCGGTCAAGCAGTTGGCGCTGGAGCACAACATTCCCGTGCTGCAACCGCCGACCCTGCGCAACGCCGACGCCCAGGCCGAACTGGCCGCGCTCAAGCCGGACTTGCTGGTCGTGGTCGCGTACGGCTTGATCCTGCCGCAAGTGGTGCTGGATATTCCGCGCCTCGGTTGCATCAACAGCCATGCCTCGCTGCTGCCGCGCTGGCGCGGTGCGGCGCCGATCCAGCGCGCCGTGGAAGCGGGCGACAGCGAAAGTGGCGTGACCGTAATGCGCATGGAGGCGGGTCTGGACACCGGCCCGATGTTGCTGAAAGTCACCACACCGATCACCGCCCAAGACACCGGCGGCAGCCTGCACGACCGCCTCGCCGAACTCGGCCCGCCCGCTGTGATCCAGGCCATTGCCGGCCTCGCTGCGGGCACTCTGGAAGGCGAAGTGCAAGATGACAGCCTTGCCACCTACGCTCACAAGCTGAATAAAGATGAAGCACGTATCGACTGGAACCGCCCGGCCATAGAGCTTGAGCGCCTGGTACGCGCGTTCAACCCGTGGCCGATCTGCCACAGCACGCTCAACGGCGAAGCCTTGAAAGTATTGGCCGTGACCCTGGCTGACGGCAAAGGCGCGCCCGGTGAAATTATCGGCGCCAGCAAAGACGGCCTGATGGTCGCCTGCGGTGAGCAGGCACTGTGTCTGACGCGTCTGCAATTGCCCGGGGGCAAAGCGCTTAATTTCAGCGATTTTTTCAACAGCCGTCGTGAGAAATTTGCCTTGGGTACGGTTCTCGGGGCGGTTGCTCAATGAACCCGCGCTTGGCCGCCGCCAAGGCTCTCGCTGCTGTACTTAACGGCAAGGCTTCGCTGAACAGCTCGCTGCCTACGCAGTTGGATAAGGTTGAAGACCGCGACCGTGGTTTCACTCAAGACCTGGCCTTCGGCACCGCCCGCTGGCAGCCGCGTCTGTCGGCGCTGGCGGCCAAGCTGCTGCAAAAGCCGTTCAAGGCGGCGGACGCCGATGTTGAAGCGTTGCTGCTGGTCGGGCTCTATCAGTTGCTCTACACCCGCGTGCCGGCTCACGCCGCCATCGGCGAGACGGTCGGCTGCGCTGAAAAGCTGAAAAAACCCTGGGCCAAGGCCTTGCTCAACGCCGTGCTGCGCCGCGCGCAACGTGAAAGTGAAGCGCTGCTGACCGAGCTGGAGCATGACCCGGTGGTGCGTACCGCCCACCCACGCTGGCTGCAAAAATCCCTGAAAGCCTTCTGGCCTGAGCAATGGGAAGCGATTTGCGCGGCGAACAATGCGCACCCGCCGATGATCCTGCGGGTGAACCGTCGCCATCACAGCCGTGACGTCTACCTGCAATTGCTGGCCGATGCGGGCATCAACGCCACGCCCTGCGTGTACAGCATCGACGGTATCGTGCTGGAAGCCGCGAGCGATGTGCGCAGCTTGCCGGGCTTTGCCGAAGGCTGGATCAGCGTGCAGGACGAAGCCGCGCAACTGGCCGCCGACCTGCTCGACCTGGCTCCCGGCCAGCGCGTGCTCGACGCCTGCTGTGCGCCGGGCGGTAAGACGTGTCACATCCTCGAGGTGGAAAAAGACCTGGCGGGTGTAGTCGCGGTCGACCTGGAAGCCAAGCGCCTGGTGCGCGTTCGGGAAAACCTCGCACGCCTGGGCCTGAGCGCCGAGCTGATCGCTGCCGATGGTCGCGACACTGCCACTTGGTGGGACGGCAAACCGTTCCAGCGCATTCTGCTGGATGCGCCGTGTTCGGCCACCGGCGTGATCCGCCGTCACCCGGACATCAAGCTGACTCGCCAACCCGACGACATCGCCGCGCTCGCCGTGCTGCAGGGTGAGCTGCTCGATGCCCTGTGGCCAACCCTGGCAGTCGGCGGCATCCTGCTCTACGCCACCTGCTCCACGTTGCCGACCGAGAACACCGAGGTCATTCAAACGTTCCTCGCCCGCACCAGCGGCGCGCGCGAACTGGACCTGGCCACAACGGCCGGCATCAAGCAGCCCCACGGTCGCCAATTGCTTGCACAGCAAGGCGGCCACGATGGCTTCTACTACGCCAAACTGATCAAGATCGCCGCCGCGCGCGGCTGAACGGTTTTAAGGGAGTGAGCGGATGAAAATTATCATCCTTGGGGCAGGGCAGGTCGGCGGCACGTTGGCCGAACATTTGGCCAGCGAAGCCAACGACATCACCGTGGTCGACACCGACAGCGAGCGCCTGCGCAACCTGGGCGACCGCCTGGACATCCGCACGGTACAGGGCCGCGCGTCGTTTCCGACGGTGCTGCGCCAGGCTGGCGCCGACGATGCCGACATGCTGGTGGCGGTGACCAACAGCGACGAGACCAACATGGTCGCGTGCCAGGTCGCCCATACCCTGTTCCACACGCCGACCAAAATCGCCCGAGTGCGTGAGGCGGCTTACCTGACCCGTGCAGGACTTTTCAACAACGATGCGATTCCGGTGGACGTGCTGATCAGCCCGGAGCAGGTCGTCACTCACTACATCAAGCGCCTGATCGAAATTCCCGGTGCCTTGCAGGTGATCGACTTTGCCGGAGGCAAGGCGCAACTGGTGGCGGTTAAGGCTTACTACGGCGGCCCATTGGTGGGCCAGCAACTGCGCCAGCTGCGCGAGCACATGCCGAATGTGGAAACCCGCGTGGCCGCTATTTTCCGTCGCGACCGACCGATTTTGCCCCAGGGCGACACGGTGATCGAGGCCGACGACGAAGTGTTTTTCATCGCCGCCAAAGCGAATATTCGCGCCGTCATGAGCGAAATGCGCCGGCTGGATGAAACGTACAAACGCATCGTGATTGCCGGCGGTGGGCAGATCGGCGAGCGCTTGGCCGAGGCTATCGAAAGCCGCTACCAAGTGAAGATCATCGAGATGAACCCGGCGCGCTGCCGACATCTTTCCGACACGCTCGACAGCACCGTCGTACTCCAGGGCAGCGCCTCGGACCGCGACCTGTTGATGGAAGAAAATATCGCCGACGCCGACATCTTCTTGGCACTGACCAACGATGACGAAGCCAACATTATGTCCTCGTTGCTGGCCAAGCGGCTGGGGGCGAAGAAGGTGATGACCATCATCAATAACCCGGCGTATGTGGATTTGATTCAGGGCGGCGATATCGACATCGCCATCAGCCCGCAACTGGCGACCATCGGCACCTTGCTCGCCCACGTGCGACGCGGCGATATCGTCAGCGTGCACTCCTTGCGCAGGGGCGCGGCGGAGGCCATCGAGGCGATTGCCCACGGTGACTCGAAGTCGAGCAAGGTGATCGGCAAGGCCATCCGCGATATCGGCTTGCCGCCGGGCACCACCATCGGCGCGATCATTCGTGACGAAGAGGTGATCATCGCCCACGACGACACGATGATTGCCACGGGTGACCATGTGATTCTGTTTCTTGTGGATAAAAAACACATCCGCGATGTGGAGAAATTGTTCCACGTGGGGCTGAGTTTTTTCTGATGAACATTCGGTGAGCCTGCTGCCGTCATCGCGGGCAAGCCCGCTCCCACAGTTGGAACGCGATTTCCTGTGGGAGCGGGCTTGCCCGCGATGACGATATTAAAATTCCCGGATAGTTAAAGGACACACAGCCATGCTCGAATCCCTGGAAAAAATGCTCGCCAAGGGTGTGGATAACTCACTGCTTCGGTTTGGCTTGGGCAAGGGTTATCTGGACTTGAAGGACAACGCCAAGGCTGCGGAGCATCTGCGGAAGTGCGTCGAGTTCGATCCTAAGTATTCGGCGGCGTGGAAGCTGTTGGGCAAGGCGCAGCAAGGTCTGGGTGATAGCGCTGCAGCACGGTTGGCGTGGGAAAAGGGTATCGAGGCAGCCCAAGCCCATGGCGACAAACAGGCTGAAAAAGAGATGGCGGTATTCCTGAAAAAACTGGATCGCCAGGGGTGAATGGAGATCAAAAATGTGGGAGCGGGCTTGCTCGCGAAGGCGTAGTGTCAGTCACCTGATGTGTATCTGATACACCGCATTCGCGAGCAAGCCCGCTCCCACATTGGTTTTGCATCGACCTTAAGTCAGTCGTAAATCAATACCAGCGCGCCTCACCCGGCGGGCGTTTCTTGAAGCGCTTCATGCTCCACATGTACTGGCTCGGGTAGGCGCCGACATAACGCTCAACCACCTTGCTCATCGCCGCGCAGGACGTGGCAGTGTCGGTGCTGTACATGTCTTCCGGCGCCGCTTCCAGAATCACTTTGTAGCCCGAACCGTCCGGCAGCCGCAGGGCATGCAGGAACACGCCCACGGCCTTGTGGCCCGCGAGCATGTTCGGCACAAACTTGCTGGTCAGCGCCTGGGTGGCGAAGAACGGCACAAAGATGCCGGCGGATTCGGCCGGCTCCGGGTCGGCGGGAATGCCGACCTGACCGCCTTTGCGCACTTCCTTGATCACACTCAGAATGCCTTCCTTGGTCGACGCCGCCACGCGGTTACCCAGTTGCACGCGTTGCTTGCGCAGCAAGTCATCGACGGCCTTGAGCTTGGGCGGGCGATAAAAAATGATCGGTTTGCACTGGCTGCAATAGAAGTGGTTCAACACTTCCCAGTTACCCAGGTGGCTGGTGATACCCACCACGCCTTTGCCCGAGGCCAGGGCTGCGTGCAGCACTTCCAGGCCTTCGACTTCGCGCACCAGATCGATGGAGCGCTGGGCCGGCCAGATCCAGGCGCAGGCGCTTTCGGTCAGGGACTTGCCGATGTCCATCAGGCTGCGACCGACTAACGCTTCGCGCTCGGTGGGGTCCATGTTCGGAAAGCATTTTGAGAGGTTGATCCGCACCGTCTCGCGGGAGCGGTTGGGGGTTTTCCACATGATCCAGCCGATCGCCGTGCCCACGGCCTGAACGGCGCGCCAGGGCAGCAGGGCAAATAACCGGAGAGCGCCTACCAGCAAGGCGCCTTTAAACTTTTCCACAGGTCACTCCTGATCGTGTGTGGTGCGCAAAGCGGGCATTCTAACCGGCGTTGGCCAAGTCCGCGTAACGGTCGCAGTCTTGAGTGTGGTCCATGACCATGCCAGAGGCCTGCATGAACGCGTAGCAAATGGTCGGGCCGACGAAGGTGAAGCCGGCTTTTTTCAAGGCTTTGCTCATGGCTTCGGCCTCGGGGGTAATCGCCGGAACCTGGCTGCGGTCTGTGAAGTGATTGACCTTGGGCACACCGCCCACAAACGACCAGAGCAACCCCACCGGGTCCTCCAGCGCCAGCCACGCGGCGGCGTTGCGACGGGTGGCGTTGAGCTTGAGACGGTTGCGCACGATGCCCGGGTCGAGCATCAGCGCTTCGATTTCGGCGTCGCACAGTTGCGCCAAACGCTGCGCATCAAAGCCGAACAACACCTTCCGGTAATGCTCGCGTTTACGTAAAACCGTGATCCAGGACAGGCCCGCCTGGAACCCTTCGAGCAAAAGCAACTCGAACAGACCCTGCGCATCGCGCAGCGGCGTTCCCCACTCTTGATCGTGATAAGCCATGTACAGCGGATCTTCAGAACACCAAAAGCAGCGTGGCATAAGGCTCCAGGGGATGGTGGCGCGGCCGAATCGGGTATACTCCCGCTCTTTAAATCGCAGCCCAAGTAACAGGTGAATTTCGTGAGCCAGCCTACGCCAGCCGTGCGTACCTTCCAAGACTTGATCCTCGCCCTCCAGCAGTACTGGGCCGAGCAAGGTTGTGTGGTACTTCAGCCCTACGATATGGAAGTAGGCGCCGGCACTTTCCACACCGCTACCTTCCTGCGGGCCATCGGCCCGGAAACCTGGAACGCCGCTTACGTGCAGCCCAGTCGTCGCCCGACTGACGGCCGCTACGGCGAAAACCCGAACCGTCTGCAGCACTACTACCAGTTCCAGGTGGTATTGAAGCCCAACCCGGACAATTTCCAGGAGCTGTACCTGGGCTCGCTCAAGCATGTCGGCCTCGACCCGTTGGTGCACGACATCCGCTTCGTTGAAGACAACTGGGAATCGCCAACCCTGGGCGCCTGGGGCCTGGGCTGGGAAGTCTGGCTGAACGGCATGGAAGTGACGCAGTTCACTTACTTCCAGCAAGCGGGCGGCATTGAGTGCTACCCGGTGACCGGCGAAATCACCTACGGCCTTGAGCGCCTGGCCATGTACCTGCAAGGCGTGGACTCGGTCTATGACCTGGTATGGGCTGACGGCCCGTTCGGCAAAGTGACGTACGGCGACGTGTTCCACCAGAACGAAGTGGAGCAGTCCACTTACAACTTCGAACACGCCAACGTCGAAAAACTCTTCGAGCTGTTCGACTTCTACGAAAGCGAAGCCAAGCGCCTGATCGAACTCGACCAGCCGCTGCCGTTGCCAAGCTATGAAATGGTGTTGAAGGCCTCTCATACCTTCAACCTGCTGGACGCCCGCCGTGCCATCTCGGTAACCGCGCGCCAGCAATACATCCTGCGTGTACGCACCCTGGCGCGTTCCGTCGCCCAAGCCTACCTGTTGGCTCGCGCCAAGCTGGGCTTCCCGATGGCAACCCCGGATTTGCGTGATGAAGTGTTGGCTAAGCTGGAGGCTGCACAATGAGTGCTCAAGATTTCCTGGTTGAACTGGGCACCGAAGAGCTGCCACCCAAGGCACTCAACACCCTGGCCGACGCGTTCCTGGCCGGTATCGAAAAAGGCCTGCAAGCTGCCGGCCTGAAGTTCGAAGCCAAGAAAGTCTACGCCGCGCCACGTCGCCTGGCGGTGCTGCTGACCGCGCTGGAAACCCAGCAACCGGACCGCAGCATCAACCTCGACGGCCCGCCGCGCCAGGCGGCTTTCGACGCCGAAGGCAACCCGACTCAAGCCGCCCTTGGTTTTGCCAAGAAGTGTGGCGTTGAGCTGAGCGAGATCGACCAGAGCGGCCCGAAACTGCGGTTCAGCCAGGTCATCACCGGCAAGCCGACCGCCAGCCTGTTGCCGACCATCGTTGAAGATTCCCTGAACGACCTGCCGATTCCCAAGCGCATGCGCTGGGGTGCACGCAAGGAAGAATTCGTCCGCCCAACCCAGTGGCTGGTGATGTTGCTCGGTGACCAGGTCATCGACTGCACCATCCTCGCCCAAAAGGCTGGCCGTGATTCCCGTGGTCACCGCTTCCACCATCCGCAGGCGGTGCGCATTACCTCGCCGGCCAACTATGCCGCAGACCTGCGCGCTGCCTACGTGCTGGCCGACGCCAACGAGCGTCGGGAGCTGATCAGCAAGCGCACCGAAGAGCTGGCTCGCCTGCAGGAAGGCACCGCCATCGTGCCGCCGAGCCTGCTCGACGAAGTGACCGCACTGGTTGAATGGCCGGTGCCGCTGGTGTGCTCGTTCGAAGAACGTTTCCTCGACGTGCCGCAAGAAGCCCTGATCACCACCATGCAGGACAACCAGAAGTATTTCTGCCTGCTGGACGTGGATGGCAAGTTGCTGCCGCGCTTTATCACCGTGGCCAACATCGAGAGCAAAGACCCGCGGCAGATCATCGCCGGTAACGAGAAAGTCGTTCGCCCGCGCCTGACTGACGCCGAGTTCTTCTTCAAGCAAGACAAGAAGCAAAAGCTCGAAGACTTCAACCTGCGCCTGCAAAACGTGGTGTTCCAGGAAAAACTCGGCAGCGTCTACGACAAGGCCGTGCGTGTTTCCAAGCTGGCCGCCTACATCGCGCCGCGCATTGGCGGTGATGCCGCCTGGGCCGCGCGTGCTGGCCTGCTGTCCAAGTGCGACCTGTCCACCGAAATGGTCGGTGAGTTCCCGGAGATGCAAGGTGTTGCCGGTTACTACTACGCCCTCAATGACGGCGAGCCGGACGATGTAGCCCTGGCGCTGAACGAGCAGTACATGCCGCGCGGTGCTGGCGCTGAGCTGCCAAGCACCCTGACCGGTGCGGCCGTGGCCATCGCTGACAAGCTGGATACCCTCGTCGGTATCTTCGGTATCGGCATGTTGCCAACTGGCAGCAAAGACCCGTATGCCCTGCGCCGTGCAGCCTTGGGTGTGCTGCGCATCCTGATCGACAAAAAGCTCGACCTCGACCTGACTCAGGCCGTGGTGTTTGCCGTCGGCCAGTTTGGTGGCAAGGTCAAGCAAGCCGGTCTGGCCGAACAAGTGCTGGAATTCGTATTCGACCGCCTGCGTGCGCGCTATGAAGACGAAGGCGTGGACGTGTCTGTCTACCTGTCGGTACGTGCCCTACAACCGGGTTCGGCGCTGGACTTCGACCAACGCGTACAAGCCGTGCAAGCGTTCCGCAAACTGCCGGAAGCCGATGCGCTGGCCGCCGTGAACAAGCGTGTGTCGAACCTGCTGAGCAAGGCTGACAACCTCAGCACTGTCGAAGTCGACCCGAGCCTGTTTGCCGATGCCAAGGAGTTCTCGCTGAACTCGGCCATCGTCAAGGCAGAAAACGCGGTGAAACCGTTGATCGCCGAGCGTAACTACGCGGAAGCGCTGGCGCGTCTGGCCAGCTTGCGTGAGCCGGTGGATGCGTTCTTTGAAGCCGTAATGATCAATGCCGAAGACGCAGGTGTGCGCAAAAACCGCTACGCCATGCTGGCGCGTCTGCGCGGCTTGTTCGTCAATATCGCCGACATTTCGACGCTGAGCTGACCATGGTGAAACTGCTGATTCTCGATCGGGACGGGGTGATCAACTACGACTCCGACGCTTACATCAAGTCGGTGGCGGAGTGGATTCCACTGCCCGGCTCGATCGAGGCCATCGCGCAGTTGAGCAAAGCCGGCTGGACGGTGGCCATCGCCACCAACCAGTCCGGCATCGCCCGTGGCTATTACGACATCGCTACCCTGGACGCCATGCACGCGCGCTTGCGCACGTTGGTGGCCGAGCAGGGCGGCGAGGTGGGGCTGGTGGTGTACTGCCCCCACGGACCGGATGAGGGCTGCGAATGCCGCAAACCCAAACCGGGCATGTTGAAAACCATTGCAGAACATTACAAGGTGCCCCTGGCTGGGCTATGGTTCGTCGGGGACAGCCTCGGTGACCTGGAGGCGGCCAAAGCCGTCGACTCTCAGCCAGTTTTGGTTAAAACCGGGAAAGGCGAAAAGACCCAGGCGAAAGACCTGCCGGTAGGCACTTTGATTTTTGACGATCTGGCGGCGGTTGCCGCAGAACTTATTAACAACTAGCTGCCCTCGACTTCCTGAACAAGGATGGCTCGGGAGTGCGCTTTTAGCAGGCGGGCCGTGTCCCGCAACGGTAAATGCTGCCATGTCGATTTTGCAGGCCATCAGAACCTTTTTCTTTTACCTGCTGCTGGGCACCAGTTCGTTTCTCTGGTGCACCCTGAGCTTTTTTATTGCGCCGTTCCTGCCGTTCAAGGCGCGCTATCGCTTCATCAACGTTTACTGGTGCCGCTGCGCGTTGTGGCTGACCAAGGTATTTTTGGGCATTCGTTTCGAGGTCAAGGGCGCTGAAAACGTCCCGCAAACACCCTGCGTGATCCTGTCGAACCACCAAAGCACGTGGGAGACGTTCTTTCTCTCCGCGTACTTCTCGCCCCTGAGCCAGGTGCTTAAGCGTGAATTGCTGTACGTGCCGTTCTTTGGCTGGGCCATGGCTATGTTGCGGCCGATTGCCATCGACCGTGACAACCCCAAGGCTGCGCTCAAGCACGTCGCAAAGAAGGGTGATGAGCTTCTTAAAGACGGCGTTTGGGTGCTGATCTTTCCGGAAGGAACCCGAGTGCCGTTTGGCACGGTGGGCAAGTTCTCCCGCGGCGGCACTGCGCTGGCGGTCAACGCCAACCTGCCGGTGTTGCCGATCGCTCATAACGCTGGCAGGTTCTGGCCAAAGACCGGCTGGGCTAAACGTGAAGGTACCATCACCGTAGTGATTGGCGAGCCGATGTACGCAGAAGGCGAAGGGCCACGCGCTATTGCGGCGTTAAACGACCGTGCCGCGGCGTGGAATGAAGCGCAGCAACGCGCCATGGGTTCGTTGCCGCCGGTACCCGTTGTGGTGGATACGCCGGCACTCTGAGGATCTGTGGATAACCTGTGCACGGTTTGTTGGCGAATCGCTATTTTTGGTTCTTAAAGATCTGATTTACATAGATATTTCCTGAACTCATAAAATTACGAAAAACGTGCATAAGTTTTTCTTGCATAAAAAAACCGGTCCTTGTGACCGGTTTTTTATGCACAGCAGAAATGTACGTTTTTTCACTCATCCAGCAGGGGCAGTTGCAGGCTAAAGGTAGAGCCTTTACCCAGTTCGCTCTCACATTGAATACGTCCGCCATGGCGCTCTACCACTGCCTTGACCATGGTCAGGCCCAAGCCCAGGCCTTCGCTGCCATGAGCCGAATCGAAGCGTCGGTATTGATTGAACAGCTCGGGCAGATCCGCTGGTGCGATGCCCGGCCCCTGATCGCTGATACGGCATTCCAACAGACCGCTCGCACTGCCATGGCTCAAGGTGACGGTAGTACCGGACGGCGAGTATTTGATGGCGTTTTCCAACACGTTGAACAGCGCCCGGGTGAGCAGCGATTGATCGGCTGACACCATTCCCTCATCCGCTTCATCCAGGTCGTGAACCAATTGGATGTTCTTGAGTTGCGCGATCACCGCAACCTGATCGAAAGCATCCATCACCAGCATGGCGAACAGGGTGGGCTGGAAGTGGTAACCGTCGGCTTCGGCTTTTGCCAATTGCACGAACGACTCGGTGAGGTTCAGGGCGCGCCGCACTTGCCTTTCGATTTGACCAAAGATCGGCGATTCACCGTTGTGCACATCCAGCAGCGCGAGGATCGCCGAATGCGGCGCCCGTAAGTCGTGGGACAGAAAGCGCAGCATGGTCTCGCGATGCTGCTGCGCTTCGCGCTCTTTGCTCAGGTCGGTCAGGCTCAGCAACCAGCCAAGGGCGACGTCACCTTCTGCGGGCAGTAATGGAGCGAGCTCCATGCGTAAGCTGCGCTGGTGAACGTCCCGGAACTCGACGAGTTCCATCGCCGACAGGGCAGGGCGCACGCCATTGTGCAGCGGTGGATAACCCAGGTCGGCAAGTTGTTCGAGTAAATTGCCACTGACCAGATGATTGCCGAACACGTCGCGGGCGACGCGGTTGGCCAGCAGAATGGTGCCCCTGGGATCAGTAATCAGGGTTGCCACCGGCAGGCATTCCAAGCCGTCGGCCATAAAACGCCGAGTGTCACGGGTACGGCTGACCGCCTGCTCCAGGGCAAAGATTCGGCCCTGCAACACATCGCCTTGGCTGGCGGGGGCGCGACGGCGTTCGGGCAGCACTTTGGGTTCGTCGTCCAGCCGCGCGAGTTCCCAACCAAAATAAGCCACGATCACGCTGAGGCGGCGCCAGTTCCAGATCAGATAGCTGAGCAGCAAGCCGATCAACCCCGCAGCGGGCGACCACCAATGGCCCAGGCGCAGCAGCACCCATGAACCGAGCAACGCTGCAGCCATGCAACCCAAGGTCATCCACAGCGCGTAACGCGGTCGGTAGAGCAAAAGACCCAGCAGCGACGCGACGAGGGAAGTCGCTATCAAGGCGGCGAGCCAGCCGGGCAGATCGACGACACTGCGTCCCTGCAGCAAGCCATTGAGAATGTTGGCCTGTATATCCACACCGGCGGTGGAGCCGACGGAGGAGGTGAGCGGTGTGATAAAACGATCGCCCATGCCATAGGCGGTGGCACCCACCAGAATCAGGCGGCCACGCAGGCTCTCGGGCGGCACTTCGCCGTGCAACACGCTGACGTAGGAGACGCTGGGAAAATGGCTGTGAGCGGTGAACGGAACACGAATCGCATGCTCTCGATGCCAGTGGGGTGTGGTCACTGGTTGTGGCAGACCCGGCATTGGCGACGCTTCGCCGCTCAGGGTATAGGCCAGCCACGCCAACTGTGGGAGCGCGCTGCCGGGTGGGCCCTCGCGCAGATACAGGCTACGCACGACACCGTCATTGTCGGCTTCAACATTGATATGCCCCAGCCCTTTAGCGCACGTGAGCAATGGCAACATCGCGCTGTCAGCCACCAGCGGCAGTAATACATTGCCTGCATTGCAAACAGCGTCCGCCAGCCGTGTGTCATCGGTAGCTTCGCCGGGCTCGCTGAAGATCACATCAAACAGTATGCCCGCAGGCTGAGCGGCGCTGATGCGATCAATCAGGTCGGCGTGCAGGCTACGCGGCCATGGCCATTGGCCGAGCTGTTTAAGGCTTTGATCGTCGATCGTCACCAGCAAAATGCGCGGGTCTACCGGCAGCGGTGTGAGGCGACGAAGGCTGTCATACAGAACGTTGTTAAGGGCCAGGCCAGAGCTCAAGGACAGATAGGCGGTAAACGGCAACAGCATCAGGCCAATCCACAGCCACTCACGAACCAAACCGTGAAACAGCAGTTGAGCTCGAGTGGGTTGGCGTTTTTCCGCCTTGCGCCACAGCATCACCAGCCTACCGCTGCGGGGGCGCCGTTAAGCTCATCGTGAGTGATGGGTGGTGTCATAAGCCTCGGCGTACGCTCTTGGTGTTGTCCGTTGAGTGCAATGTGCTGGAACCCATTGAAGCTCATTCCTGTCACAGGAGAAGACTTTCCTAATGTTTCGCGAAGATGTTCACCCTACAGGTCTTGCAGGGCAATCGGCAGCGATCCTTTTCCTTATGGGCGGGAGTCGGTATCTTTCCCCATAGCTCTTTCGACGAGTTTAGGGCGCTTTGCGATCAGCGTACCGACAGATCTACGAGTCTCTGAAATTGACCACAATTGTTCAGATTCATAGACATGCATCTGCGCACTATGTGCCCGCTTTAAACATGGCCGTCGGCTGCCGTTTTTTTAAGTAGAAAGGACTCACCCATGCGTGTCGCAATACTGGACGACGAGCCCGCTGAATTGCGTCGGGTTGAACAGACACTGCGACAGATTCCCGGTACCGCAGAGCAGCCTTGGTCACTGCATTTTTTTGAGCGTGGTGAAGACCTGCTGCGCCAACTGCGACGGGAAACCTTCGACCTGCTGATACTTGACTGGCAACTGCCGGATATCAGCGGTATCGCATTGCTGCGCTGGACCCGCGAACATATGGAGTCCCCACCCGCCGTCATCATGCTCACCAGCCGCGATGCTGAGGGCGACATCGTCACGGCATTGAACAGCGGAGCAGACGATTACGTCAGCAAGCCCTTTCGCCCCAATGAACTCAAGGCTCGGGTCAGTGCCGTATTGCGCCGGCACGGCCTGCAAAAATCTGCCACCCACGAGGTGCAAAGCTTCAACGACCTGACCTTCGATGACGCCGAGTTGACGGTTACCCGTGCCGGAAAGCAGATCAATTTGACCGAGCGTGAGTACCGACTCGCCAGTTGCCTGTTTGCCAACCTGGCGCGTCCGCTGTCGCGCGAGTATCTCTATGAGCGGTTTTGGACCCATGAAGAAATGGTGTCGTCTCGTCCCCTGGATACCCATATCTACCGGCTGCGCAACAAGCTCGGGCTGACCGCAGACCGTGGCTGGCAGCTGCTCACTATCTACGGGTACGGGTATAGGTTGGAGAGCGTTGCGGCGGGCACTGCGGGTTAAAACGTAGATGTTCCACGTGGAGCATTTGAGAAAATGCTGCTTCATCATCGAATAAATAAAGGCCAACGCTAAGCGTTGGCCTTTTTTGTATCCGTTCATCAAACTCAAAATTTATATAAGCCACTTTGATGCGTGGAGAATTGCTAACCTCGAAAAGGCACCCTTTTAAGCGTCAATGCGCAAAACCGTGCTTATCGAAGAATCATTCAGGTTGCGCTCGTAGGCCGTGACTACGCGACTCTCTTCCCGGGGGCGAGCAGTTTTTGAGCGGGTAGATGTGATGTCGAAAATCAGGATTTTAGAATCAGCCCTTTCAAGGTCTTTGAAAAGCGTCCATATCTGGCTGATACAAGCCAGTTAAGGGCGAATACTGTGTCTGTGGCGAGCGGGCTTGCCCCGCGTTGGGTTGCGCAGCGACCCTAAAAGGAGGAAGGCGGTGAGTCAGGCACTCTTCGGCTGCTGTTTTGGGGCCGCTTCGCAGCCCAACGCGGGGCAAGCCCGCTCGCCACAGAATACTGATCGCCTGTTCTGCCTAAAGACCTTGAAAGGGCTGGATTTTAGAATAAAGACGGCATTGGATCGGTATTCAACTGAGTGACGTTTATGAGCTTTCTATCTTTTTTTGCCAGCGTTCTATTCCAAAACGACGAGTATCAACTGCATGGCATTTACCACCCTGATACTCGATGCCCCTTACTGTTTGAGGAAGTCGATCGCTTTCTTGAACTGGGCTTGGCCGTTACCCTCAACCTGCACTATTTCGCGGATAAAGACTGCATCCGGGAGAGCGCTACACCACGCGCATTGAATATGCCGAGATCAACTGTCACGATGAATCCGCCTTTATTGCCGCTGTGAATCAGGCCGGGGGTTACAGCGTGTTCAAGACGCGCTTGAACATCCCCCTCGGCAGCGCACTGATCCGCGCCGCTACCTCCCGCGCGCTGGCCACACCACTGCGCGCCATCGCCCAGGCAGGCACGGGCGTCAACCATATTTATTGATCGGCTCGAATGCGAGCAATGTGGCGTGGAAGTACTCAATACGCCAGATCGTCGACAAGATCCACGCATTCAGTGCCGCCATAACCGAACGGTAACTCACAGGACACAAGTCTATCTTTAACCGCCTCAGCGCGCTGAGTTGCACCGACTTTAGCGATGCGAGGGACCGCCTGAACATCGTTTGCCAGAGTGCACTCACATGAGTCCGTTCAACCTCACAGGTAACGCCTGGACCTTTATCACGCAGGCCCACGGTTAAGCAGGCAGATGTTCCACGTGGAGCATTTGAGAAAATGCTGATTCATCACCCAATAAAAAAGGCCAACGCTAAGCGTTGGCCTTTTTGGTTCAGCAGGTTTACCTGATCAGAAGTCCAGGTTGGATACCGCCAAGGCATTGCTCTCGATGAAGTCACGACGAGGTTCGACCGCATCACCCATCAGGGTGTTGAAGATCTGGTCAGCGCCAATGGCGTCTTCGATGGTCACGCGCAGCATGCGACGCTGGGCGGGATCCATGGTGGTTTCCCACAGCTGATCCGGGTTCATTTCGCCCAGACCTTTGTATCGCTGAATGGTGTGACGCTTGGTGCTTTCAGCCATCAGCCAATCAAGGGCTTCTTTGAATTCCTTGACCTGCTTCTTGCGTTCGCCACGCTGAATGTAAGCGCCGTCGTCCAGCAGGGTGCTCAATTGAGCGCCGAGGGTCACAACGGTTTTGTAGTCGTTGCTTCCGAAGAAGTCGCGGTTGAAGGTGACGTAGTTCGACAGGCCATGGGAGATCAGTTCTACCTCTGGCAGCCACACGTTACGTTCACGGTCTTCGCGCAGGCTGGCTTTGTACACCAGACCAGACTTCTCGACGGTGCGCAGGCGCACTTCGTACTGGGCCAGCCAGTTCTGCATATGGGCGTGATCACCCAATTGCTCCAGGCTCACGGCCGGCAAGTAGATGAAGTGCTCGGTCAGCTCTTGAGGGTACAGGCGCGACAAACGCTTGAGGGTCTTCATCACCATGCGGAAGTCGTTGACCAGACGCTCAAGCGCCTCACCGGAAATGCCCGGGGCTTCGTCGTTCAAGTGCAGGCTGGCATCTTCAAGGGCCGACTGCGTCATGTACTCTTCCATGGCGTCGTCGTCTTTGATGTACTGCTCTTGCTTGCCCTTTTTCACTTTGTACAACGGCGGCTGAGCGATGTAGATGTAGCCACGCTCGATCAGCTCCGGCAACTGACGGAAGAAGAAGGTCAGCAGCAAGGTACGGATGTGCGAACCGTCGACGTCAGCATCGGTCATGATGATGATGTTGTGGTAACGCAGCTTGTCGATGTTGTACTCGTCACGGCCGATACCGCAGCCCAACGCTGTGATCAAGGTGCCGACTTCCTGGGAGGAAATCATCTTGTCGAAGCGTGCTTTCTCAACGTTAAGGATTTTACCTTTCAACGGCAAGATAGCCTGGGTGCGACGGTTACGCCCCTGCTTGGCGGAACCGCCAGCAGAGTCACCTTCCACCAGGTACAGTTCGGAGAGGGCAGGGTCCTTCTCCTGGCAGTCAGCCAATTTTCCGGGCAGGCCAGCGATGTCCAGCGCGCCTTTACGGCGCGTCATCTCACGGGCTTTACGCGCGGCTTCACGGGCACGTGCGGCGTCGATCATCTTGCCGACGACCAGTTTGGCTTCGTTCGGATTCTCGAGCAGGAAGTCGGAGAAGTATTTGCCCATCTCCTGCTCCACTGCGGTCTTCACTTCGGAAGACACGAGCTTGTCTTTAGTCTGGGAGCTGAACTTTGGATCAGGCACTTTTACCGAGATAATCGCGGTCAAGCCTTCACGTGCATCGTCACCGGTGGTCGCGACTTTGTGCTTTTTCGCCAAGCCTTCAGCTTCGATGTAGGTGTTGAGGTTACGCGTCAGTGCGGAACGGAAACCCACCAAGTGAGTACCGCCGTCGCGCTGAGGAATGTTGTTGGTGAAGCACAACAGGTTCTCGTTAAAGCTGTCGTTCCACTGCAAGGCGATTTCGACGCCGATACCGTCTTCACGCTGAATGTTGAAGTGGAACACCTGGTTAACCGCAGTCTTGTTGGTGTTCAGGTATTCAACGAACGCGCGAAGGCCACCTTCGTACTTGAACAGCTCTTCCTTGCCGCTGCGCTCGTCCTTGAGGACGATACCCACACCGGAGTTGAGGAAGGACAATTCGCGAATACGCTTGGCCAGGATGTCCCAGCTGAAGTGGATATTCTTGAAGGTCTGATCAGACGGCTTGAAGTGGATCTGAGTACCGGTGGTTTCACTGTCGCCAACGATTTTCATCGGCTCTTGTGGAACACCGTGAACGTAAGTCTGTTCCCAGATCTTGCCGCTACGGCGAACGGTGAGAATGAGTTCTTCAGACAGCGCGTTCACAACCGACACACCTACACCGTGCAAACCGCCGGAGACTTTATAGGAGTTGTCATCGAACTTACCGCCAGCGTGGAGCACCGTCATGATGACCTCTGCCGCCGAAACGCCTTCTTCCTTGTGTACATCGACCGGAATACCGCGACCGTTGTCGCGCACGGTGATGGACTCATCCGGGTGGATGATAATGCTGATGTCGTCGCAGTGACCGGCCAAAGCTTCGTCGATGGAGTTGTCGACCACCTCGAACACCATGTGGTGCAGACCGCTACCATCATCGGTGTCGCCGATGTACATACCGGGACGTTTGCGTACGGCATCCAAACCTTTCAGCACTTTAATGCTGGTCGAGTCGTACGTGTTTTCTTCGCTCATGCCTTCACTCCCGGTGGTCGTGGGTCTGGGTGATACGGCCTTGTTCCACGTGGAACAAAGCGACTGGCGTTTCCGTCTGCCAGCCTTCCCTCAATAATTCGTGGTCTACACAGGTGATAAACACCTGGCAGCGTAAGTCTTCCAACAAGCGGCATAACGCGCGGCGGTGACTCTCGTCGAGTTCCGACGGCAAATCATCCACCAGATAAATACACTGACCGCGTCGGGCCTGGCTTACCAAATGGCCCTGGGCAATACGCAGTGCACACACCACCAACTTCTGCTGGCCACGGGACAAGATATCCGCAGCGTTGTGTGCGCCTAATCTAAGGCGCAAATCAGCCCGTTGGGGTCCGGCCTGGGTATGGCCAATTTGTTGATCCCGCTGCAAGGAGGTGGCGAGCACTGCACTGAGTTCGCGCTCTTTGTCCCAACCACGGTAGTAACTCAACGTCAGCCCTTCGAGATCCAACAACTCACTCAAAGTCTGCTCAAAGACTGGTTTCAAGGCTTTGATATAGGCGCGGCGGTATTCATCTATTTCGTCACTGGCCAGGCACAATTCCCGGTCCCAGGCTGCTTGTGAAGCGGCGTCAAGTGTACCATGCCGCAGCCATGAGTTCCGCTGCCGCAGGGCCTTCTGCAGGCGCTGCCAAGTGGCCATGAAGCGGGGTTCCACGTGGAACACTCCCCAATCGAGGAACTGCCTGCGAATCTTGGGGGCGCCCTCTAACAAGCGGAAGCTGTCGGGGTTGATCAACTGCAGTGGCAGGATTTCTGCCAGCTGCGCAGCGCTGCGAGCATTTTGCCCGTCGATGCGTATTTGAAACTCACCGCCGCGTTCACGTGATATTCCCAAGCTGCTATGGCCACCCTCGGCCAGTTCGACTTGGCCAAACACCGTGCACGCCAACTGTTCGTATTGAATCACCGGCAACAGGCGAGCACTGCGAAAGGAACGGGACAGCCCCAGCAAATGAATGGCTTCCAGCACGCTGGTTTTGCCACTGCCATTAGCGCCGTAGAGGATATTGATGCGAGGGGAAGGGGAGAAGGTCACCGGGTGCAGATTGCGCACCGCGGTGACAGAGACGCGACTAAGGGACATCTAGCTTCTGCTGAGCACGATTACAGACGCATCGGCATAACAACGTAAGCCGAGTCGTCGTTATCGGATTCTTGCACCAGGGCGCTGCTGTTGGAGTCGGACAGAATGAGGCGAACCTGTTCGGTGGTCATCACACCCAGCACGTCGAGCAAGTAGCTCACGTTAAAGCCGATTTCCAGCGAACCGCCGTTGTAGTCGACACCCACTTCTTCTTCCGCTTCTTCCTGTTCCGGGTTGTTGGCCTGGATTTTCAGCTGACCGTTAGCCAGTTGCAGACGGATACCCCGGTACTTTTCATTCGACAGAATGGCAGTACGGCTGAACGCTTCACGCAGGGCCTGACGATCACCCAGTACCAGCTTGTCACCGCCTTTAGGCAATACGCGCTCGTAATCCGGGAACTTGCCGTCTACCAGCTTGGAGGTAAAGGTGAACTCGCCGGTGGTCGCGCGGATGTGATGCTGACCCAACACGATGCTGACAATGCCATCGGGCTCGGTGAGCAAACGTGCCAGTTCCAGAATGCCCTTGCGGGGCACGATGACCTGGTGACGGTCCGGCTGGCCGATATCGGCTTTCATCGAGCACATGGCCAGACGGTGACCGTCGGTAGCCACGGCGCGAATGATGCCTTCGGACACTTCCAGCAGCATGCCGTTGAGGTAGTAACGAACATCCTGCTGAGCCATGGCGAAGCTGGTGCGTTCGATCAAACGGCGCAGGCGGCTTTGTTCCAGACTGCACGTCAGCGAGCCAGGGCCTTCTTCAACAGTCGGAAAGTCATTAGCCGGCAAGGTAGACAGGGTGAATTTGCTGCGACCAGCCTTCACCAGCAACTTGTTCTGTTCATCGACCTTGATGTCGATCAGCGCGTCATTGGGCAAGCTCTTGCAGATATCCATCAGCTTGCGCGCCGGCACGGTGATTTCGCCCGGTTCAGCCGGCTCTTCCAGCTGTACGCGACCGACCAGCTCGACTTCCAGGTCAGTACCCGTCAATGACAACTGCTGGCCTTGTACAACCAGCAATACGTTGGAGAGCACCGGCAAGGTCTGTCGGCGCTCGACGACGCCTGCGACCAGTTGCAGGGGTTTCAACAGGGCTTCGCGTTGAATGGTGAAATGCATGGTCTAGTCCCTTGCCTTAATAAGCTGCGCTGGTGTCTTCACGTTGTCAGTGTACGCAGCAGGTTCTTGTAGTCCTCGCGAATATCCGCGTCGGATTCCTTAAGTTCATTGATCTTGCGGCATGCGTGCAAGACCGTGGTGTGGTCACGACCACCAAACACATCACCGATTTCCGGCAGGCTGTGGTTGGTCAACTCTTTGGAGAGGGCCATGGCCACTTGGCGCGGACGGGCTACCGAACGCGAACGGCGCTTGGACAGCAAGTCGGAAATCTTGATCTTGTAGTATTCGGCCACGGTGCGCTGGATGTTATCCACACTCACCAGCTTGTCTTGCAGGGCCAACAAATCTTTCAGGGATTCGCGAATCAACTCAATGGTGATGTCGCGGCCCATGAAGTGCGAGTGAGCGATGACACGCTTAAGCGCGCCTTCAAGCTCACGCACGTTGGAACGAATGCGTTGGGCGATAAAGAACGCAGCGTCGTGTGGCAGATCGACTTTGGCCTGGTCGGCCTTTTTCATCAGGATCGCGACACGGGTTTCCAGTTCCGGCGGCTCAACCGCAACGGTCAAGCCCCAGCCGAAGCGCGATTTCAAGCGCTCTTCGAGGCCTTCGATTTCCTTCGGGTAACGGTCACTGGTCAAGATGACCTGTTGGCCACCTTCGAGCAACGCGTTGAAGGTATGGAAGAACTCTTCCTGGGAACGCTCTTTGCGGGCGAAGAATTGAATGTCATCGATGAGCAACGCATCCACCGAACGGTAGAAACGCTTGAACTCGTTAATGGCATTCAGTTGCAAGGCCTTGACCATGTCCGCCACAAAGCGCTCCGAGTGCAGGTACACGACCTTGGCATTCGGGTTCTTCTTTAGCAGATGGTTACCCACAGCGTGCATCAAGTGGGTTTTACCCAAGCCAACCCCACCATAAAGAAACAGCGGGTTGTAACCATGCTTGGGGTTATCAGCCACTTGCCAGGCGGCTGCGCGAGCCAACTGGTTGGATTTACCTTCGACGAAGTTCTCGAAGGTAAAGGTGCGATTCAGGTAACTGGTGTGCTTGAGCGCACCTTCGACCTGCACGGTACGCTGTTCGGCGCGAACCGGCGCTTGTTGGGAGCTGGCACCCGCCATGGGGTCAAAGCTGTCGCGGGACGGCTCTTCATTTATAGGCGAGTTTTTCGGCGACGAGGATTTCGACGTTGCCTGGGCGACCGGCGCGGACGAGTTATTAACAGGTGCCGCGGCGGCCTGAGCCTGGGAGGCACTGGCCGCCAACGGTGCATTCGGCGCAGCGCGAGGCGCTGAGCTGCGTTTGCTGCCTATTAATAAGGAAAGCACGGGCGCGATGCCGTTGCCGTGCTCATCGAGCAATTCGAGAACGCGGCTCAGGTACTTCTCGTTGACCCAGTCGAGAACAAAACGGTTGGGCGCATAGACGCGCAACTCGTCGCCTTCGGCTTCGACCTGTAGCGGGCGGATCCAGGTGTTGAATTGCTGGGCAGGCAGCTCATCGCGCAAAAGCTCCACGCACTGCTGCCAAAGTTCCACTGACACGGATATCCCCTAAGTTGAAAGCCGGTGAGGCAAAAACAGCCGCCATTGTAGCGGCCAGCCGCCCACTTATCCACATGTAGGTTGCGCAGACAGCACCCAAAATCAACGCGTTAAACGCAAAAAAGGCGACCAATGGTCTGTGCATAAGCTCTGTGGATAAGCGTGCCTAAGCTCGTTGTACAAGTGGGGTCGAAAGTCTGTGGGTAACTGGCCTGTGGATAACAACTTATTCCACGCACAGCTTATCCGACAGTGCAGCACAGGGAAAGCACCGTTTTCCCCCGTAGTTGTCATCCTCTGTACATCAGGAAGAATATGGCCTAAAGGCAGTTATCCACAGAGGAAGGCGCCCCTAGCTTTTATAAGCTTTACAGAAAAGCTTTAAATAACTTCCTTCTTTATTTTTATATCTATGACATTGCCCCTGTCACCTGAGAGGCCGGGAAAGGCTCGAAATGGCTGTAGAGATCTAATTGAAGGAAAAGCTGGTTGGAAATTGACCTAGAGGCTTGCTTTCTCTAGAATCGCCGGTCTCTTAAAACGGGGGCCATTCCGGCCCGTTGTGGACGAACCAGGTAACAACGCCATGAAACGTACTTTCCAACCAAGCACCATCAAACGCGCCCGCACTCACGGCTTCCGTGCTCGCATGGCTACCAAGAACGGCCGTGCTGTCCTGTCGCGTCGCCGCGCCAAAGGTCGTGCGCGTCTGGCAGTTTGATAATCCGGTACTGGTGGTGAGTCAGGACTTCAGTCGGGAAAAGCGTCTGCTAACCCCCCGGCATTTCAAGGCAGTCTTTGACTCCCCCACCGGCAAGGTTCCGGGGAAAAATCTCCTGCTCCTTGCGCGTAACAACGATCTTGATCACCCCCGTCTCGGGTTGGTGATCGGCAAGAAGAGCGTAAAGCTCTCCGTTGAGCGCAATCGCCTCAAGCGTCTGATGCGCGAATCGTTTCGCCTCCACCAGGACACTCTGGTTGGTTGGGATATTGTTATCGTCGCGCGCAAAGGCTTGGGGGACGTAGAAAACCCCGAATTGATTCAGCATTTCGGCAAGCTCTGGAAACGTTTGGCGCGTACCAACAAGCCAGCACCAGCAGTCAGCACCGAACCTGTAGGGGTAGACAGTACCGATGCGTAAACTGGCACTCGTTCCGATCCAGTTTTACCGCTATGCCATTAGTCCTCTGATGGCCAATCACTGTCGCTTCTACCCCAGTTGTTCCTGCTACGCGTTAGAAGCCATAGAAAATCATGGTCTTCTGCGCGGTGGCTGGCTGGCCTTTCGTCGTTTAGGTCGCTGTCATCCGTGGAATCCCGGTGGTTATGACCCGGTTCCACCTATCCCTACCTCCCGTTCTTCTTCGATGGCCGAGTAATCATGGATATTAAACGCACGATCCTGATCGTCGCCCTGGCAATCGTGTCCTACGTTATGGTCCTTAAGTGGAACCAGGACTATGGCCAGGCTGCCCTGCCGACTCAGAATGTTGCTACCAATCAGGCTGTGCCGGCTATTCCGGACGCCCCGCTGGGTAACAATGCGTCCGCGAGTGCCGATGTTCCCAGCGCGAATGGCGAGACAAGCACCCCTGTAGAAATGCCAGTTGTTACCAACAAAGACCTCATCCACGTGAAAACGGATGTGCTCGACCTGGCTATCGATCCACAAGGTGGTGATATCGCCCAGCTGAAGCTGCCGCTGTATCCACGTCGCCAAGACCACCCGGATGTTCCGTTCCAACTGTTCGATAACGGTGGTGAACGTACTTATCTGGCACAAAGTGGCCTGACCGGTACCAACGGTCCGGATGCACGTGCTACCGGTCGTCCGGTTTATTCGACCGAACAGAAGACTTACCAACTGGCCGATGGCCAGAACCAGTTGAATGTCGACCTGAAATTCAGCCTCGACGGCGTCAACTACATCAAGCGTTTCAGCTTCACCCGTGGTTTGTACGACTTGAAGGTCACTTACCTGATCGACAACGAAAGCGACAAACCGTGGAGCGGCAACCTGTTTGCCCAGCTCAAGCGTGATAACAGCGCCGATCCTTCTTCCAGCACTGCCACCGGCACCGCGACTTACCTGGGCGCCGCCCTGTGGACAAGTAGCGAGCCGTACAAAAAAGTGTCGATGAAAGATATCGACAAGGGCGCGCTGAAAGAAACGGTACAAGGCGGTTGGGTAGCCTGGTTGCAGCACTACTTCGTGACCGCATGGATCCCGAACAAGGGTGATGCCAACCTGGTTCAAACCCGCAAAGACAGCCAAGGCAACTACATCATTGGTTTTACTGGCCCGGCGTTGACCGTTGCGCCAGGTGCCAAGGCTGAAACCAGCGCCACTCTGTATGCAGGCCCGAAAAGCCAGGCCGTGCTGAAAGAGTTGTCCCCAGGTCTGGAACTGACTGTGGACTACGGCATTCTGTGGTTCATTGCCCAGCCGATCTTCTGGCTGCTGCAACATATCCACAGCATCGTCGGTAACTGGGGTTTCTCGATCATCTTCCTGACCATGCTGATCAAAGGGATCTTCTTCCCTCTGTCGGCAGCCAGCTACAAGTCGATGGCGCGCATGCGTGCCGTTGCGCCGAAACTGGCCGCGTTGAAAGAGCAACATGGTGATGACCGGCAGAAAATGTCGCAGGCCATGATGGAGCTGTACAAGAAAGAGAAGATCAACCCGCTGGGTGGATGCTTGCCGATTCTGGTGCAGATGCCGGTATTCCTGTCGCTTTACTGGGTACTCCTGGAAAGCGTAGAAATGCGTCAAGCGCCGTTCATGCTGTGGATAACTGACCTGTCGATCAAAGACCCGTTCTTTATCCTGCCGATCATCATGGGCGCGACCATGTTCATCCAGCAGCGTCTGAACCCGACTCCGCCGGACCCGATGCAGGCCAAGGTAATGAAAATGATGCCAATCATCTTCACCTTCTTCTTCCTGTGGTTCCCGGCTGGTCTGGTGCTGTACTGGGTGGTCAACAACTGCCTGTCGATCTCCCAACAGTGGTACATCACACGTAAAATCGAAGCGGCTACCAAAAAAGCCGAGGCGTAATTTACTCTGTGGATAACCACTCAAGACGCCCCCTAGTGGGGCGTTTTGCTTTCCGTCACTTTTGTTCTGGAACCTGCTGATGAGCGCTCCTCGTGAAACCATCGCTGCTGTCGCTACCGCTCAAGGTCGCGGCGGTGTCGGTATCGTTCGAATTTCCGGGCCGCTCGCAAGCGTGGCGGCTAAAGCTATCAGCGGTCGCGAACTTAAACCGCGGTACGCGCATTACGGTCCGTTTCTGGATGCTGACGAAAGCGTTCTGGATGAAGGCCTGGCCCTGTATTTCCCGGGACCCAACTCCTTCACCGGTGAAGATGTGCTGGAACTGCAGGGCCATGGCGGCCCTGTGGTGCTGGACATGTTGCTGCAGCGCTGCCTGCAACTGGGGTGTCGCCTTGCGCGCCCGGGTGAATTCAGCGAACGCGCCTTTCTCAACGACAAGCTCGACCTCGCTCAGGCCGAGGCCATCGCTGATCTGATCGAGGCGAGTTCTGCCCAAGCTGCGCGTAATGCGTTGCGCTCACTGCAGGGCGCGTTTTCACTGCGTGTGCATAACCTCACCGAGCAACTGATCAGCCTGCGCATCTATGTGGAAGCGGCAATTGATTTTCCGGAGGAGGAGATCGACTTTCTCGCCGATGGCCACGTGCTGGCGATCCTGGACAAAGTCCGCGATGAGTTATCCACAGTGCTGCGTGAGGCTGGGCAGGGTGCCTTGCTGCGCGATGGCATGACGGTGGTGATCGCCGGGCGACCCAATGCCGGCAAATCGAGCCTGCTCAATGCTCTGGCAGGTCGCGAAGCCGCCATCGTCACCGAGATTGCCGGCACTACACGGGATATCCTGCGCGAACATATCCACATCGACGGTATGCCGCTGCATGTGGTCGACACTGCCGGTTTGCGAGATACCGATGACCAGGTCGAAAAGATCGGCGTCGAGCGAGCGCTCAAGGCCATTAGCGAGGCGGACCGCGTGCTGCTGGTAGTGGATGCCACGGCACCGGAGGCTGTGGATCCTTTTGCCCTGTGGCCTGAATTCCTCGAACAACGGCCGGACCCGGCCAAGGTCACCTTGATTCGCAACAAGGCCGACTTGACGGGGGAAGCCATTGCGATGCAAACCAGCACGGATGGCCATGTGACCATCAGCCTGAGTGCAAAATCGGCGGGCGATGGCCTGGAGTTGCTGCGCGAACACCTCAAAGCCTGCATGGGCTACGAACAGACCTCGGAAAGCAGCTTCAGTGCTCGCCGCAGGCACCTGGAGGCGTTGCGCCATGCGAGCGCAGCGTTGGAGCACGGCCGGGCACAATTGACCCTGGCGGGAGCAGGGGAGCTGCTGGCTGAAGATTTACGTCAGGCGCAGCAGCTGTTGGGGGAAATCACCGGCGCATTCAGCTCCGATGATTTGTTGGGCCGGATCTTCTCCAGTTTTTGCATTGGCAAATAACCGAGTTATCCACAATGCCTCACCAGTTGTAGGACACCGTACCGAGCAAGGTACGGCTGTCACCCCAGTAGCAACGCCCCGCATCGTTGCAACCAGATACGTATTCCTTGTCGAACAGGTTCTTGGCGTTTAAATCGACCGACCAGTGTTTATCGATTTGATAGCCAACAGCCGCGTCCACCAGTGTCACGCTGCCCGCATCCAGCTTCCCGTATAAGCTGGGGGCCGTGTAGGAAAACGTACTGTCGAAGTAACGCACACCGCCACCCAGGGACAGTCCCTTGAGTTGGACATCAAGAAAACGGTACTTGCCCCACACCGAAGCCTGATTACGCGGAACGCCAGTCATCTGGTGCCCCTCAACCAGCGATGTAGCCGAATCCTTTGTAATCCGCGCGTCAGTGTAGGTGTAGGCCGCAGTCACATTCAGGTTGGGCGTAACGTTGCTGTTTACCTCAACTTCCACGCCCTTGGCCCGGCTTTCGCCCACCTGGCGATAGCTGTTGGTGGTGGCATCGAGATAAGTATCGTCCTGCTTGCGCAAGTCATACACCGACACCGTCATCGCCGTGTCCCAGCCGATCGGCTCGTATTTCACACCCACTTCGTATTGGCTGCTGGTGATCGGCTTCAACGGTGAACCGGCGTTGGAGATCTGTTGCACCGGGACGAACGCGGTGGAGTAGCTGACATACGGCGTGAGGCCGTTGTCGAATTGATACATCACCCCGCCCTGGTAGGTGAACTTGCGGTCCTCGGAGCCTGTGTTGCTGGCCTTGTTCACCTTGTCGCGAAAATCGCTGTCGACCCAGTCCTGTCGACCGCCGAGCAAAAACAGCCAGTGGTCGTACTTGCTCTGTATCTGTGCATAAACCCCTTTCATCTGTTGTTCGAGCAAGGTGTTTTGCACCGCGATAGGGGTAAGCGGGTCTCGCAGATACACGGGGTTATACACATTGATAGTGCCGGCAGAACCTGCGTCCCAATCCTGGCTGAACGAGGTGCGGTCATAGCTCGCGCCGAACAGCACGGTATTTTCCAGGCCGCCGACCTGGAATTTGCCTTCCAGCTGGTTATCCAGGGAATAGACCATCGACTTGTTATAGCGGTCGTAGGCGGTCATGTTCAGTTGGGTGCCGAAGCCACGGTTATTCAACGCGCCAGGCCAGGTTTCATGACGGTTGATGCGCGACTGCATGTAGCGTGAGTTCTGGCGGAATTGCCAATCGTCGTTGAAGCTGTGACTGAACTCGTAGCCGGTGCTCCAGCTTTCGCGTTCGAAGGTGTTCCAATCCGGGTTACCGAGCATGGTGTGCTTGGACAGCTTGCCGTTGGGATTTGTAAGCAAGGTGCCTGCGGCTGGTAGGCCAAGTTCGAGGTTGGTGTGGTCCTTCTGGTAATTGGCCAACAGCGTGAGCGTGTTGTAGTCGTCGAAATTCAGCGTCAGGGAGGGGGCGATGTAGAGTCGGTCGTCCGGGACGTGATCGGTTTGCGTGTCAGACTTGCGACCGAGCATCACCACCCGCCCAAGGATGTTCTCGCTTTCATTGAGCGGGCCAGAGATATCTACACCCACCTGACGTCGATTGTTTGAGCCGTAGCCCAGCTGGACCTCGCCTTGCGGTGTCGCCGTAGGGTGTTTGCTGACCAGATTCACCAAGCCGCCGGGGGCGTTTTCACCGTAGAGCAGTGAAGAAGGGCCACGGAAAACCTCGACCCTCTCCAGTCCGTAAGGCTCGCTCGTGGTGTCGTACCGATTACCTTGAACACGTAGGCCATCGCGCAGCAGGCCATAGCCGTAATCGGTCGCATTGAAACCGCGGATAAAGAACAGATCACCCGCCAAGCCGTCGCCCGCTGCAAAAGGTGGGGCGAAGATACCCGGCACATAGCCCAGCACTTCAGTCAGCGTCTGCGACTTCTGGTCTTTGATGCGTTGGCCGGTGACGACCGATACCGAACGCGGTGTTTCCGACAAGGGCGTGCTGGTCTTGGTGCCGATGCGGCTGTTTTGCGCCTTGTAGCCTACATCGCCAGCGATTTCCTGATTGAAACCGTCCTGTTGATAAGTGCTTACCGTGGTGGGCGCAAGCGTGATTTCACCGATGGGCGCGGCCTGCAGCACGTAACTGCCGGGCGCCTGGGCGACCGCCTGCAACCCCGAGTTTTGCAGCAGTAGCGCAAAGCCTTGGTCTACCGAATAGTCACCTTCCAGCCCCGGCGTGTTCAAACGGGTGGTTTGCTGGGGCGAAAAAGACAGAATCACATTCGCCCTGGCCGCAAATTGGCTCAAGGCATTGTCCAGCGGGCCGGGCGCGATGGCGTAGTGTTGCACTGCGCTGGCGGCCATGACGCCGGTTGATAACAAAACACTGGTCGTGGCTGCGGTACTGATCAGTAAGCTGCCGGTCAAACCGTGGTAGGAAAGCCGCTGGCGAAACTTGGATGGGAGGCGCATAGGTGGGTAAGCCCTGAAGGTTGCGTCGTAATTACCCATAGGGCCGCGCCAGGCAAAAAAAAGATAACCCCGTGTGGATAATTTTTTTAGTCAGCCGATCCGGGTCACCGAAACCCAGTAGCGAGTGAAATACTTCACCTGGATCGGCAAGGTCGCTTGCAGATTGGCCAGCACCGCATCCGTAGAATCCAGGCGCAAAGTGCCGGAAACGCGCAGACCCGCCGAAGCTCGATCGCAGTGCACTACACCCGCGCGATACCGGGCTAGCTCGTCGAGCACAGCGCCGAGGGGAGCATCCAATACGATCAGTTGGCCATCGACCCAGGCAGCCTGGGAACCGCGATACGCAAGGTTTGGCCCCACATGTTGGCGATCAAAATCAGCGCTTTCACCTGCTCCAAGCAGGCGCCCGTGGTTGGGCTGGTCACCTGGCGCCACGCTCACCCGATCTTCCAGTACCCCGACGCGCGTGGTGTCCGCCAGCTGGCGCACGGTAAACCGGGTTCCCAATGCCTGTACCCGGCCCTGGCGGGTTTCGACATAAAAGGGCGTCTGCCCACCAAACTTTCCGGTGTGGATAAGTACCTCACCTTCGCGCAGGCGGATTAAACGCTGGCGCCCATCGAAGACCACATCAATCGCCGTGCTGGTATTGAGATCAAGCCGCGTGCCGTCGGCCAATTCGATACGCCGACGTTCGCCCACCGATGTCCTGTAGTCGGCCCATACAGTTCCCAGGGGCGTGTGTTTCTGAACATTCCAGCCCAGGTACCCGGTACCGCCCAGCACCAGCATCCACTTCAGTACCTGGCGACGTTGTTGCGTGGTCGATAAAGCGCGGCGGGTGAAATCCTGGGGCAGGGCGCCAAGGCTGCGCTGCAACTGTTCCATCTGGTTCCACGCAGCCTGATGGGACGGATCACCATTGAGCCACTGCTGCCAGGCCTGGCGTTCTGCGGCCGTGGGTGGTTGGGACTGAAACTGTACATACCAGCTGGCAGCCGTTTCGAAGGTTTTGCGATCGGGAGTCGCCATCAGAGGCTGGCCATGATCAGCGAGCATTCAGTCAACGCCCGGATCATGTGCTTCTTCACGGTGGTCAGTGACACCTGCAGTTGATCGGCGATCTGTTGATAAGTCAGCCCCTCGATCTGCGACAACATGAAGATGCGTCGCGCCCGCTCGCCGAGCCCGGACAGGGCTTTATCCACAGCCACCAGGGTCTCGATGATGATTGCCTTGTCTTCTTCACTGATGGCGGTGGCTTCAGGCCGATCTGCCAGGGTTTGTTTGTATGCCTGCTCGATGGCATGCCGGCGATAACGGTCAATCACCAAACCTCTGGCGATGGTCGCAAGATAGTCGCGTGGTTCAACAATCTGCGCCGCATGCCGCCCCCCCAGGATGCGCACGAACGTATCGTGCGCCACATCGGCGGCATCGCAGGCGTTATGCAGCTTACCTTTGAGCCAACCCTGCAACCAGGAATGGTGCTGCTCGTAGATGTTCTGGACCACAGCCGTGTGTGAAAGAGGAGACATAGGGCATGACGAATCAGGTTAATGATAATCGCTATTATTAACTGCCCTGCTGTTTTCTCACAATAGATCTCTACTTACTGCGCTTTCCCACGAGTTGAAGCATTCGTGTGGCTTCGACGTGGGCGAAATTCACGTCTTATCACGTATTTCTGTGGATTAAGCCCTGTGAATAACCGCCCCTGTGCCCAGTTGATAACAGGGCTTGAAACCTGAGTAAAAACCCTCCTGTGGATAACCACCTGTTTAATCCACAGGCTTAGGGCACTTATCCAAGTGCCTTATCGGTACATGACCACAGACTTTTGAATCGCTGTACACATTGTAAATAAAGGCCTGTAGAGATCTATCCACAGAAAACAGGCTCAGTAGAAATAAACATAAAAATAAAGATTTAATAGATTTCTCTCTTTTAATTTCTATTGTCTTTGATTCATCCACAGCTGGTTAAATTTTGTGCAAAGGGTTCTTTAGGAAGGGCGAAGTCCCTATACTTGCCGCCTTGGCTCGAAAACCCTTTCAACAAACAATTCCTGATTACCTACATAAGCAGGCACGAGGTGCGTGGTGGATTTCCCTTCCCGTTTTGAAGTGATCGTCATCGGCGGCGGTCATGCCGGTACCGAGGCAGCACTGGCATCAGCACGCATGGGCGTAAAAACCCTGTTGCTGACGCATAACGTGGAAACCCTCGGTGCAATGAGTTGCAACCCGGCCATTGGCGGGATCGGCAAAAGCCATCTGGTCAAAGAAATCGACGCCCTCGGCGGCGTGATGGCCATGGCTACCGACAAGGGTGGTATCCAGTTTCGCGTGCTCAACAGCCGCAAAGGCCCGGCCGTGCGTGCCACTCGGGCACAGGCCGACCGCATCCTGTACAAGGCGGCAGTGCGCGAAACCCTGGAAAACCAGCCTAACCTGTGGATATTTCAGCAAGCGGCAGATGACCTGATCGTCGAACAGGACCAGGTACGCGGTGTTGTCACCCAAATGGGCCTGCGTTTTCTCGCGGACTCGGTGGTGCTGACCACCGGTACCTTCCTCGGCGGACTTATCCACATCGGCATGCAGAACTATTCCGGTGGCCGCGCCGGTGATCCGCCGTCGATTGCCTTGGCAAAACGCCTGCGTGAACTGCCGCTGCGTGTTGGCCGCCTGAAAACCGGCACCCCGCCACGTATCGACGGGCGTTCTGTGGATTTCTCGGTAATGACCGAACAGGCCGGTGATACACCGATTCCGGTGATGTCGTTCATGGGCTCCAAGGAGCAGCATCCGAAACAGGTCAGCTGCTGGATTACCCACACCAATGCGCGCACCCACGAAATCATTGCCGCGAACCTCGACCGTTCGCCGATGTATTCCGGGGTAATCGAGGGCATCGGCCCGCGGTATTGCCCGTCGATTGAAGACAAGATCCACCGCTTTGCCGACAAGGAAAGCCACCAGGTCTTCATCGAGCCCGAAGGCTTGACCACCCACGAGCTTTACCCGAACGGAATTTCCACTTCCTTGCCGTTCGACGTGCAAATCCAGATCGTGCAATCGATTCGCGGCATGGAAAACGCCCACATCGTGCGACCGGGCTACGCCATCGAGTACGACTACTTCGACCCGCGCGACTTGAAATACAGCCTGGAAACCAAGGTGATTGGCGGCTTGTTCTTTGCCGGGCAAATCAATGGCACCACCGGTTACGAAGAAGCCGGCGCCCAAGGTTTGCTGGCCGGAACCAACGCAGCGCTGCGCGCGCAGGGCAAAGACAGTTGGTGCCCGCGTCGCGATGAAGCGTATATCGGCGTGTTGGTTGACGACCTGATTACCCTGGGCACCCAGGAACCGTATCGGATGTTCACTTCCCGAGCGGAATATCGCCTGATCCTGCGCGAAGACAACGCCGACCTGCGCTTGACCGAAAAAGGTCGCGAGTTGGGGTTGGTCGATGACGCGCGCTGGGAAGCCTTCTGCAAAAAACGCGAAAGCATCACGCTCGAAGAGCAACGCCTGAAAAGCACCTGGGTTCGCCCGGGTACCGAGCAGGGCGATGCCATCGCGGAAAAATTCGGCACACCGCTGACCCACGAATACAACTTGCTGAACCTGCTGTCGCGTCCGGAAATCGACTACGCTGGTCTCGTCGAAGTGACAGGCCACGGTGCAGAAGACCCGCAGGTCGCCGAGCAGGTTGAAATCAAGACCAAATACGCCGGTTACATTGACCGCCAGCAAGATGAAATCGCTCGGCTGCGCGCCAGTGAAGACACCAAGTTGCCTGTGGATATCGATTACACCGGTATCTCGGGGCTGTCTAAAGAAATTCAAAGCAAGCTGGGGATAACTCGCCCGGAAACATTGGGCCAGGCTTCGCGCATCCCAGGCGTCACCCCGGCAGCCATTTCGCTGTTGATGATTCATTTGAAAAAACGCGGCGCGGGCCGTCAGTTGGAGCAAAGCGCTTGAGTTCGTCTGTTACCTCGCAACACGCCGAAGAGTTATCCACAGGTGCACGACAGTTGGGCGTCGACCTGAGTGCAGCCCAACACGAATTGCTGTTGGGCTACCTGGCCCTGTTGATCAAGTGGAACAAGGCTTACAACCTCACCGCCGTGCGCAATCCGGACGAAATGGTTTCTCGGCATTTGCTCGACAGCTTGAGCGTGATGCCGTTTATCGAAAACGGCCGCTGGCTAGACGTCGGCAGTGGCGGCGGCATGCCTGGCATCCCGTTGGCCATTCTGTTTCCAGAGTCTCAAGTGACGTGCCTGGACAGCAACGGCAAGAAAACCCGCTTCCTGACCCAGGTAAAACTTGAGCTGAAGCTGGAGAACCTGCACGTTATCCACAGCCGAGTCGAAGACTTCACGCCTGAACAGCCCTTCAATGGAATTGTTTCCCGGGCCTTCAGCAGCATGGAGAACTTCAGCAACTGGACGCGTCACCTGGGCGACCGCGACACCCGCTGGCTGGCAATGAAGGGCGTCCATCCAAGCGATGAGCTGTTAGCATTGCCGGCAGACTTCCACCTCGATAGCGAACACGCCTTGGCCGTACCCGGTTGCCAAGGCCAACGCCATCTGCTGATACTGCGCCGCACGGCATGATTGGGAACACAAGCAAGAATGGCTAAGGTATTCGCGATAGCGAACCAGAAAGGTGGCGTGGGCAAAACCACCACCTGCATCAACCTCGCAGCATCCCTGGTCGCCACCAAGCGTCGGGTGCTGTTGATCGATCTCGATCCACAGGGCAACGCCACCATGGGTAGCGGTGTGGATAAACACGGCCTGGAAAACTCGGTTTACGATTTGCTGATTGGCGAATGTGACTTGGGCCAGGCCATGCACTACTCCGAGCACGGCGGTTACCAACTGCTGCCGGCCAACCGCGATCTGACCGCGGCAGAAGTGGTGCTGCTGGAAATGCAGATGAAAGAAAGCCGTCTGCGCAGCGCGTTGGCGCCGATCCGCGAAAACTACGATTACATTTTGATCGACTGCCCGCCGTCGCTCTCGATGCTCACACTGAACGCGCTGGTGGCCGCCGACGGGGTGATTATCCCCATGCAGTGCGAGTACTTCGCGCTGGAAGGCTTGAGTGACCTTGTGGATAACATCAAGCGTATCGCCGAGTTGCTCAACCCGAACCTGCAGATCGAAGGCTTGTTGCGCACGATGTACGATCCGCGTCTGAGCCTGATGAACGATGTGTCGGCGCAGCTCAAGGAACACTTTGGCGAGCAGCTCTACGACACCGTGATTCCGCGCAACATCCGCCTGGCCGAAGCGCCGAGTTACGGCATGCCGGCTTTGGCGTACGACAAATCATCGCGTGGCGCCATTGCCTACCTGGCGCTGGCCGGCGAGATGGTTCGCCGTCAACGCCGCAACTCACGCACCGCTGCAGCCCAGCCAACTTAAGGAATCCCCATGGCCGTCAAGAAACGAGGTCTCGGACGTGGACTGGATGCACTCCTGAGTGGTCCGACCGTCACATCGCTTGAAGAACAAGCGGTGCAGGCCGACGAGCGCGAGCTGCAGCACCTGCCCCTGGACCTGATCCAGCGCGGCAAATACCAGCCACGCCGGGACATGGATCCCCAGGCGCTGGAAGAACTGGCGAACTCGATCAAGGCTCAGGGTGTGATGCAGCCGATCGTGGTCCGCCCGATCGGTGGCGGGCGCTTTGAAATCATCGCCGGTGAACGCCGCTGGCGCGCCAGCCAGCAGGCCGGCAAGGAAACCATTCCGGCAATGGTGCGCGATGTGCCGGACGAAACCGCCATTGCCATGGCGTTGATCGAGAACATCCAGCGTGAGGACCTCAACCCGATCGAAGAAGCGATCGCGTTGCAGCGTTTGCAGCATGAGTTCCAGCTGACCCAGCAACAAGTCGCCGACGCGGTGGGTAAATCCCGCGTGACGGTGTCGAACTTGCTGCGCCTGATCGCGTTGCCGGAAGTCATCAAAACCATGTTGTCCCACGGCGACCTGGAAATGGGTCACGCCCGGGCTTTGCTCGGTTTGCCGGAAAATCAACAGGTTGAAGGGGCGCGACACGTTGTCGCACGGGGGCTCACCGTTCGTCAGACCGAAGCCCTGGTTCGCCAGTGGCTCAGCGGCAAACCTGCTCCGGTCGAAACAGCCAAACCTGATCCGGACATCGCTCGCCTCGAGCAGCGCCTGGCCGAGCGCCTAGGTTCTGCGGTGCAAATTCGTCACGGCAAGAAAGGCAAAGGGCAATTGGTCATCGGATATAACTCACTCGATGAGCTTCAAGGCGTCCTTGCCCACATCCGCTGAAACATTTGCTTATGTAGCGCGCGATCGGAAAACACTACCCGGCAGTTGAATAGGGGCTGAACCGCCCCTATACTCTGCGCGCATTTTGTCGGCACAAATTATGCCAAGTTATTGATTTGCGGCAGCCGACCATTGAGGAGCAAGAGTGATGGAAACCCGCACGCCAAACACGTTGCCGTTCCATCGCTTGGCCGTTTTCCCGGTTTTATTGGCTCAATTTGTTATCTTGCTGATCGCCGCATTGGCGCTTTGGTATTGGCATGGAGTCGTTGCCGGGTATTCAGGACTTTGCGGAGGCCTGATAGCCTTGCTGCCCAATATGTATTTTGCTCACAGGGCCTTTCGGTTTTCCGGCGCCCGAGCAGCCCAGGCAATCGTCCGGTCTTTTTATGCCGGCGAAGCAGGGAAATTGATTTTGACGGCAGTGCTGTTTGCACTGACCTTTGCAGGTGTGAAGCCATTGGCGCCGCTGGCTGTATTCGGCGTCTTCGTGTTGACCCAACTGGTCAGCTGGTTCGCTCCCCTGCTAATGAAAACAAGACTTTCGAAACCTTAGGGCGTTTGAGGCAACCATGGCAGAAACAACCGCTTCGGGCTATATCCAGCACCACTTGCAGAACCTGACTTTCGGTCAGCTTCCCAACGGCGGCGGCTGGGGCTTTGCCCACTCCGCAGCAGAAGCCAAAGAAATGGGTTTCTGGGCTTTCCACCTGGATACTCTGGGCTGGTCGGTCGCACTGGGCCTGATCTTTGTCCTGATTTTCCGCATGGCGGCAAAGAAGGCGACTTCCGGTCAGCCAGGTGCTTTGCAGAACTTCGTTGAAGTACTGGTCGAATTCGTCGATGGCAGCGTGAAAGACAGCTTCCATGGCCGTAGCCCGGTGATTGCACCGCTGGCACTGACCATCTTCGTCTGGGTGTTCCTGATGAACGCTGTCGACCTGATCCCGGTCGACTGGATTCCTCAGCTGGCCATCCTGATCACTGGCGATCAGCACATTCCATTCCGTGCGGTTTCCACCACGGATCCTAACGCCACCCTGGGCATGGCCCTGTCGGTGTTTGCGTTGATCATTTTCTACAGCATCAAGGTCAAGGGCATCGGCGGCTTCATCGGCGAACTGACCCTGCATCCGTTCGGCAGCAAGAACATTTTCCTGCAAGCCCTGCTGATTCCGGTGAACTTCCTGCTGGAATTCGTGACCCTGATCGCCAAGCCGATTTCCCTGGCTCTGCGACTGTTCGGCAACATGTATGCCGGCGAGCTGGTGTTCATTCTGATCGCTGTGATGTTCGGCAGTGGTCTGCTCTGGCTTAGCGGCCTGGGCATCGTTCTGCAGTGGGCGTGGGCTGTGTTCCACATCCTGATCATCACCCTGCAGGCCTTCATCTTCATGATGCTGACCATCGTCTACCTGTCGATGGCGCACGAAGAGAACCATTAAGACCAGTCTTGACTAGTCTGATGTCCTTCCCGGTTACACGGGAAGGTAGGCCCTAGCGGGCTATGAAACGATTTGTTTTACCGCTTTAAAATCTAAAAAACCTAAACCATACGACGTAAAAGTCGGGAGGAAAGATGGAAACTGTAGTTGGTCTAACCGCTATCGCTGTTGCACTGTTGATCGGCCTGGGCGCCCTGGGTACTGCCATTGGTTTCGGCCTGCTGGGCGGCAAATTCCTGGAAGGCGCAGCGCGTCAGCCAGAAATGGTTCCAATGCTGCAAGTTAAAATGTTCATCGTCGCCGGCCTGCTCGACGCCGTGACCATGATCGGCGTTGGTATCGCTCTGTTCTTCACCTTCGCGAACCCTTTCGTTGGTCAACTCGCTGGCTAATCACTCGAATTTTTCGAGTTGATTGGGGTGATGGACAACGAATGAGCGAGGTGTTGGCGTGAACATTAATGCAACCCTGATTGGCCAATCCGTTGCGTTCTTCATTTTTGTAGTGTTTTGCATGAAGTTCGTGTGGCCTCCGGTCATCGCGGCTTTGCACGAACGTCAGAAGAAGATCGCGGATGGACTGGACGCTGCCACCCGTGCAGCTCGCGACCTGGAGTTGGCCCACGAGAAAGTGGGTCTTCAACTGCGCGAAGCTAAGGCACAGGCAGCTGAAATCATTGAGCAAGCCAAGAAACGCGGTAACCAGATCGTCGAAGAGGCTGTTGATAAAGCCCGCGTCGAAGCTGAACGTGTGAAGGCTTCGGCTCATGCCGAGATCGAACAGGAACTGAACGGCGTCAAAGACAAGCTGCGTGCCCAACTGGGTGCTCTGGCCGTCGGCGGTGCCGAGAAGATCCTGGGTGCCACAATCGATCAAAACGCGCACGCGGAGCTGGTTAACAAACTGGCTGCTGAAATTTAAGCGAGGGCGATCATGGCAGAATTGACCACGTTGGCCCGACCTTACGCTAAGGCAGCCTTCGAGCACGCCCAGGCCCACCAGCAACTGGCCTCTTGGTCAGCCATGCTCGGCCTGGCTGCAGCAGTGTCGCAAGATGACACCATGCAGCGCGTGCTCAAGGCCCCGCGCCTGACGAGCGCAGACAAGGCCGCCACGTTTATTGACGTGTGCGGCGACAAGTTTGATGTGAAAGTGCAGAACTTCATTCGTGTGGTTGCCGAAAGCAACCGCCTCCTGCTTCTGCCGGAGATTGCCGCTCTGTTCGACCTGTACAAGGCCGAGCAAGAGAAATCGGTAGACGTTGAAGTCATCAGTGCTTTCGCATTGAACCAAGAACAGCAAGACAAACTCGCCAAGGTTCTCAGTGCACGACTCGACCGGGAAGTGCGCCTGCAAGTTGCGGAGGATGCCACCCTGATTGGTGGTGTCATCATTCGCGCCGGCGACCTGGTTATCGATGGCTCGGTTCGCGGCAAACTCGCGAGCTTGGCCGAAGCATTGAAATCTTGAGTTTGAAGGGGCAGCAGAGCAATGCAGCAACTCAATCCTTCCGAAATAAGTGAAATTATCAAGGGCCGCATCGACAAGCTCGATGTGACCTCCCAAGCCCGTAACGAAGGCACTGTCGTCAGCGTATCTGACGGCATCGTGCGGATTCACGGTCTGGCCGACGTAATGTACGGCGAGATGATCGAGTTTCCGGGCGGCGTCTACGGTATGGCTCTCAACCTGGAGCGAGACTCCGTAGGCGCCGTTGTATTGGGCTCCTACCAGTCTCTCGCCGAAGGCATGAGCGCCAAGTGCACTGGCCGCATCCTGGAGGTTCCGGTTGGTAAGGAACTGCTGGGCCGCGTAGTCGACGCACTGGGTAACCCAGTTGACGGCAAAGGTCCGCTGAACAACACCGAGACCGATGCGGTCGAGAAAGTTGCTCCAGGCGTGATCTGGCGTAAGTCGGTAGACCAGCCTGTACAGACTGGCTACAAGGCTGTCGATGCCATGATTCCTGTCGGCCGTGGCCAGCGTGAGCTGATCATCGGTGACCGTCAGATCGGTAAAACCGCTCTGGCCATCGACGCGATCATCAACCAGAAAGACAGCGGCATTTTCTGCGTCTACGTAGCGATCGGTCAGAAGCAATCGACCATCGCCAACGTGGTTCGCAAGCTGGAAGAAAACGGCGCCCTGGCCAACACGATCATCGTGGCTGCCAGTGCTTCGGAATCTCCTGCGCTGCAATTTTTGGCACCGTACTCCGGTTGCACCATGGGCGAATACTTCCGCGACCGCGGTGAAGACGCACTGATCGTTTATGACGATCTGTCCAAGCAAGCAGTGGCTTACCGCCAGATTTCCCTGCTGCTGCGTCGTCCACCAGGCCGTGAAGCTTACCCAGGCGACGTGTTCTATCTCCACTCCCGTCTGCTGGAGCGCGCATCCCGCGTTTCGGAAGAATACGTAGAGAAGTTCACCAACGGCGCAGTAACCGGCAAAACCGGTTCCCTGACCGCACTGCCGATCATCGAAACCCAGGCTGGCGACGTTTCCGCGTTCGTTCCGACCAACGTGATTTCCATCACCGACGGTCAGATCTTCCTGGAATCGGCCATGTTCAACTCCGGGATCCGTCCTGCAGTGAACGCCGGTGTTTCGGTATCCCGTGTGGGTGGTGCCGCTCAGACCAAGATCATCAAGAAGCTCTCCGGTGGTATCCGTACCGCTCTGGCTCAGTACCGTGAACTGGCGGCATTCGCCCAGTTCGCTTCTGACCTGGACGAAGCCACCCGTAAGCAACTTGAGCATGGTCAGCGCGTTACCGAGCTGATGAAGCAGAAGCAATACGCCCCAATGTCGATCGCTGACATGGCGTTGTCGCTGTATGCCGCTGAGCGTGGGTTCCTGACTGACGTCGAAATCACCAAGGTCGGCAGCTTTGAACAAGCGCTGATTGCTTACTTCAACCGCGATCATGCCGACTTGTTGGCCAAGATCAACGTGAAGGGTGACTTCAATGACGAAATCGACGCTGGCATGAAAGCCGGTATCGAGAAGTTCAAGGCCACCCAAACCTGGTAAGCCGCAGCGGGAGCCGCAAGGCTCCCGCTTGCTAACCTGATAGGTGTTACATGGCAGGCGCAAAAGAGATTCGCAGTAAGATTGCGAGCATCAAAAGCACGCAAAAGATTACCAGCGCCATGGAAAAAGTGGCGGTCAGCAAAATGCGCAAGGCACAAATGCGCATGGCTGCTAGCCGTCCTTATGCGGAACGTATCCGCCAGGTAATTGGGCATTTGGCCAACGCCAACCCGGAATACCGCCACCCCTTCATGATCGAGCGCGAAGTTAAGCGCGTCGGTTATGTGGTAGTGAGCAGTGACCGTGGTTTGTGCGGTGGTTTGAATACCAACCTGTTCAAGGCCCTGGTCAAGGACATGGCGGTAAACCGCGAAAAGGGCGTCGAGATCGATCTGTGTGTTGTTGGTAGCAAGGGTGCGGCCTTTTTCCGCAACTTCGGCGGCAACGTCGTAGCAGCTATCAGCCACCTGGGTGAAGAGCCGTCGATCAATGATTTGATCGGCAGTGTGAAGGTGATGCTGGATGCGTACCTGGAAGGCCGTATTGACCGCCTGTCCGTGGTATCCAACAAGTTCATCAACACCATGACCCAGCAGCCAACCGTGGAGCAATTGATCCCACTGGTGGCGACTCCGGATCAGGAACTCAAGCACCACTGGGACTACCTCTACGAACCAGACGCCAAAGAGCTGCTTGACGGCTTGATGGTGCGCTACGTGGAATCGCAGGTGTACCAGGCGGTGGTCGAGAACAACGCAGCTGAACAAGCGGCGCGGATGATCGCGATGAAAAACGCTACCGATAACGCCGGTGATCTGATCAGCGATTTGCAGCTGATCTACAACAAGGCGCGTCAGGCTGCGATCACCCAAGAGATCTCGGAAATCGTCGGCGGCGCTGCCGCGGTTTAACGGTTCAAATATTCAGAGGATCCAGCTATGAGTAGCGGACGTATCGTTCAAATCATCGGCGCCGTTATCGACGTGGAATTTCCACGCGACAGCGTACCGAGCATCTACAACGCGCTGAAAGTACAAGGCGCGGAAACTACTCTGGAAGTTCAGCAACAGCTGGGCGACGGCGTAGTTCGTACCATTGCGATGGGTTCCACCGAAGGCTTGAAGCGCGGTCTGGACGTTATCGACTCTGGCGCTGCCATCTCCGTACCGGTCGGTAAAGCGACCCTGGGCAGGATCATGGACGTACTGGGCAACCCGATTGACGAAGCTGGCCCGATCGACACCGAAGAGCGCTGGGGCATTCACCGTCCAGCACCTTCGTTCGCCGAACAAGCTGGCGGCAACGATCTGCTCGAAACCGGCATCAAGGTTATCGACCTGGTTTGCCCGTTTGCCAAAGGCGGTAAAGTTGGTCTGTTCGGTGGTGCCGGTGTAGGCAAGACCGTAAACATGATGGAACTGATCCGTAACATCGCCATCGAGCACAGCGGTTATTCCGTGTTCGCCGGTGTGGGCGAGCGTACCCGTGAGGGTAACGACTTCTACCACGAGATGAAGGACTCCAACGTTCTGGACAAAGTGGCACTGGTTTACGGTCAGATGAACGAGCCGCCGGGTAACCGTCTGCGCGTAGCACTGACTGGCCTGACCATGGCCGAGAAGTTCCGTGACGAAGGTAACGACGTTCTGCTGTTCGTCGACAACATCTACCGTTACACCCTGGCCGGTACTGAAGTATCCGCACTGCTGGGCCGTATGCCTTCCGCAGTAGGTTACCAGCCGACCCTGGCCGAAGAGATGGGCGTTCTGCAAGAACGTATCACTTCGACCAAAGAAGGTTCGATCACCTCGATCCAAGCGGTATACGTACCTGCGGATGACTTGACTGACCCATCGCCTGCGACCACCTTCGCCCACTTGGACGCCACCGTCGTTCTGTCCCGTGACATCGCTTCCCTGGGTATCTACCCAGCGGTCGATCCACTCGACTCGACTTCGCGCCAGCTGGACCCGAACGTGATCGGCCAGGAGCACTACGACACCGCTCGCGGCGTTCAGTACGTGCTGCAGCGTTACAAAGAACTGAAGGACATCATTGCGATCCTGGGTATGGACGAGCTGTCGGAAGCCGACAAGCAGTTGGTAAACCGTGCTCGTAAGATCCAGCGCTTCTTGTCGCAGCCGTTCTTCGTGGCTGAAGTCTTCACCGGTGCCTCGGGTAAATACGTTTCCCTGAAAGACACCATTGCTGGCTTCAAAGGCATCCTCAACGGTGACTACGACCACCTGCCAGAACAAGCGTTCTACATGGTCGGCGGCATCGAAGAAGCGATCGAGAAAGCCAAGAAACTGTAATCCCGGCGCCCGGCAACGGGCGCTCATCAGGTTGAGGCAATCAGATGGCTATGACAGTCCATTGCGATATCGTCAGCGCGGAAGGGGAAATCTTCTCCGGTCTGGTAGAAATGGTGATTGCACACGGCGAACTGGGTGACCTTGGTATTGCCATGGGCCACGCACCGCTGATCACCAGCTTGAAGCCAGGTCCGATCACTCTGACCAAGCAAGGCGGGGAACGTGAGGTGTTTTACATCTCCGGTGGTTTCCTCGAGGTTCAGCCGAACATGGTCAAGGTACTTGCCGATACTGTGCAACGTGCTGGCGACCTGGATGAAGCCTCCGCTCAGGAAGCCGTGAAGGCTGCCGAGAAGGCCCTGAACGAAAAGGGTGCGGACTTCGACTACAGCGCTGCTGCTGTACGTCTGGCCGAGGCTGCAGCCCAGCTGCGCACGCTCCAGCAGATCCGCAAGAAGTAAGCGGCCCTGCCGTCATGCTTCATGCGCGATTGATTAAAAAGGGTAGCCTCGGCTACCCTTTTTCTTTTTCAACAAAACATTTCTTTGGTCTGAAGCCGGACCGCCCAGGATTGGTAGCCACTCATGTCTCTTGAAATCGTCATTCTCGCCGCAGGCCAGGGCACTCGCATGCGCTCGGCCCTGCCCAAGGTGCTGCACCCGGTCGCAGGCAACTCCATGCTTGGCCATGTTATTCACAGCGCCCGGCAGTTAGACCCACAGCGTATTCACGTGGTGATTGGCCACGGCGCAGATGTGGTGCGCGAACGCCTGGCGGCCGACGATCTGAATTTCGTGCTGCAAGACAAACAACTGGGCACTGGCCACGCCACCGCGCAGGCCGTGCCGTTCATCACCGCCGACACTGTGCTGATCCTCTACGGCGACGTGCCGTTGATTGAAGTGGAAACCCTGCAACGTCTGCTCAAACACTTGGTGCCCGGTCAGATGGGCCTGCTCACCGTAGAGCTGGACGACCCAACCGGCTATGGCCGCATCGTGCGTAACGCCGACGGCAAGGTCGCCGCCATCGTTGAGCATAAAGACGCAAGCGCTGCCCAACGTGCGATCACCGAAGGCAACACCGGGATTATGGCGGTCCCGGCGAATAAGCTCGGCGACTGGATGAGCCGCCTGTCCAACAATAACGTGCAGGGCGAGTACTACCTCACCGACGTCATCGAAATGGCCGTGAGTGATGGCTTACTCGTTGCCACCGAGCAACCTCACGACCCGATGGAAGTGCAGGGCGCCAACGACCGCAAACAGCTGGCAGAGCTCGAGCGTCACTATCAGTTGCGTGAAGGCCTGCGTCTGATGGCACAGGGCGTGACCATGCGAGACCCGGCGCGCTTCGATGTACGCGGCGAGGTTACCGTGGGCCGCGACGTGCTGATCGACATCAACGTGATCCTCGAAGGCCGCGTGGTCATCGAAGACGACGTGGTGATTGGCCCCAATTGCGTGATCAAGGACAGCACCCTGCGCAAAGGCGTGGTAGTTAAAGCCAATAGCCATATCGACGGTGCGGTCATGGGCGAGGGCAGCGATGCCGGGCCGTTCGCGCGGTTGCGTCCGGGCACCGTGATGGGCGCCCGGGCGCACGTCGGCAATTTTGTCGAGCTGAAAAACGCAAAAATGGGTGACGACGCCAAGGCTGGCCACTTGGCCTACTTGGGCGATGCCGTTATCGGTGCGCGCAGCAACATTGGCGCCGGGGCAATCACCTGCAACTACGACGGCGCGAACAAATATCAGACGACCATTGGAGAAGACGTATTCATCGGCTCCAACAATTCGCTGGTTGCACCGGTGACCATCGGCGATGGCTCGAATACCGCTGCCGGTTCCACCATCAATCAGGATGTGGATAAGTCCCAACTGGCAGTCGCCCGCGCACGCCAGCGCAACATCGATGGCTGGAAACGCCCGGTCAAAATCACGAAGAGCTGAGTTATCCACAATCTGATCAGCGATAAATATCCAATGTGGGAGCGGGCTTGCTCGCGAATGCGGTCGGTCAGTCACTGAATATGTGTCTGATGTACCGCGTTCGCGAGCAAGCCCGCTCCCAAATTGGTTTTGTGTTGATCTAAAAATTTACCTCGCCCCACTTGACGACGTTTCGCCAATAGGTTTTGATTGCCTTCGTTATCTTTCGAAACGAAACTTGTCATCACCATGTCGAAACGAAATACACCTCAACGACGCCACAACATTCTGACCCTGCTCACCGAACAGGGCGAAGTCAGTGTGGACGAGTTGGCCAAGCGTTTCGAAACCTCGGAAGTGACCATCCGCAAGGACCTGGCCGCCCTCGAGAGCAATGGTTTGCTGCTGCGCCGCTACGGTGGCGCGATCACCATGCCCCACGAGCTTGTCGGCGACGCCGCCCAACCCATTTCGGCCTACAAGCGCGCAATCGCCCGGGCCGCGGTCATGCGCCTGCGCGAACACGCTCGCATCATCATCGACAGCGGCAGCACCACCGCCGCCATGATCCCCGAACTCGGCCATCAGCCTGGTTTGGTAGTGATGACCAATTCGCTGCACGTGGCCCGCGCCTTGAGCGAACTTGAGCACGAGCCGGTGTTGTTGATGACCGGTGGCACCTGGGACCCGCATTCGGACTCGTTCCAGGGCCAGGTCGCCGAGCAAGTGCTGCGCTCTTATGACTTTGATCAACTGTTTATCGGTGCCGACGGCATCGATTTGCAGCGCGGTACCACCACCTTTAATGAATTGCTTGGCCTGAGCCGTGTAATGGCTGAGGTTGCCCGCGAAGTGGTGGTGATGGTCGAATCCGACAAGATCGGCCGCAAGATTCCCAATCTGGAACTGCCCTGGAGCAGCGTCCATACCCTTATCACCGATGATCGCCTGCCTCATGAGGCCCGCGACCAGATTCAAGCCCGCGGCATCACGCTGATATGCGCGGCAATCATCTAGGAGAAATAAACCATGTGTGGAATTGTAGGCGCAGTCGCTGAACGCAACGTCACTGCCATCTTGCTCGAAGGCCTCAAACGCCTGGAATACCGTGGCTATGACAGCGCCGGCGTGGCTGTTTTCACCAATGCCGGCAAACTGGAGCGCATGCGCCGCCCAGGCAAGGTCAGCGAGTTGGAACAGGCCCTGGCGGGCGAGCCGCTGGTTGGCCGTCTCGGCATTGCCCACACCCGCTGGGCCACCCACGGCGCGCCTTGCGAACGCAATGCCCACCCGCATCTTTCCGGCGACCTGGCCGTGGTGCACAACGGCATCATCGAAAACCACGAAGTGCTGCGTGAGCAATTGAAGGGTATGGGCTATGTGTTCACCTCGGACACCGACACCGAAGTCATCGCGCACCTGCTGAACCACAAACTCAAAGACCTCGGCGACCTGACCGTCGCCCTCAAAGCCACCGTCAAGGAGCTTCACGGCGCCTACGGCTTGGCCGTGGTCAGCGCCAGCCAGCCCGACCGTCTGGTTGCGGCTCGCAGTGGCAGCCCGCTGGTGATCGGCCTGGGCCTGGGTGAAAACTTCCTTGCCTCCGACCAATTGGCCCTGCGCCAGGTCACCGACCGCTTCATGTACCTGGAAGAAGGCGATATTGCCGACATCCGCCGCGAAAGCGTGGCTATCTGGGACGTCAACGGCAACTCCGTCGAGCGCGAAGCCGTGCAATACCGCGACGGTGCCGAAGCCGCTGACAAAGGCGAGTTCCGCCACTTTATGCTCAAGGAAATTCACGAGCAGCCTTCGGTGGTGCAACGCACCCTGGAAGGTCGTCTGAGCCAGAATCAGGTGCTGGTCAACGCCTTCGGCCCGCAAGCCGCCGAGCTGTTCGCCAAAGTGCGCAACGTGCAAATCGTCGCCTGCGGCACCAGCTACCACGCCGGTATGGTTGCCCGTTACTGGCTGGAAGAATTGGCCGGCATCCCGTGCCAGGTCGAAGTCGCCAGCGAATTCCGCTACCGCAAGGTGGTGGTGCAGCCCGACACCCTGTTCGTGACCATCTCCCAGTCCGGCGAAACCGCCGACACCCTGGCCGCCCTGCGCAACGCCAAAGAGCTGGGCTTCCTCGCCAGCCTGGCGATCTGCAACGTCAGCATCAGCTCGCTGGTGCGCGAATCCGACCTGACCCTGCTGACCCAGGCCGGTCGCGAAATCGGCGTGGCGTCGACCAAGGCGTTCACCACCCAACTGGTCGGCCTGCTGCTGTTGACCCTGTCCCTGGGCCAAGTGCGCGGCACCCTCGCCGACGGCGTCGAGGCCACCCTGGTCGAAGAACTGCGCCGCCTGCCAACCCGTCTCGGCGAAGCCCTGGCCATGGACAGCACCGTGGAAAAAGTCGCCGAACTGTTCGCCGACAAGAACCACACCCTGTTCCTCGGCCGTGGCGCGCAGTACCCGGTGGCAATGGAAGGCTCGCTCAAACTCAAGGAAATTTCGTACATCCACGCCGAAGCCTACCCGGCCGGCGAGCTGAAACACGGCCCATTGGCCCTGGTGGATGACGACATGCCGGTGGTCACCGTCGCGCCAAACAACGAACTGCTGGAAAAGCTCAAATCCAACCTGCAGGAAGTGCGCGCCCGTGGCGGCCAACTGATCGTGTTCGCCGACGAGAAAGCCGGCATGAGCAACGGCGAAGGCACCCACGTCATCAACATGCCGCACATCCACGACACCCTTTCGCCGATCCTCTACACCATCCCGCTGCAGTTGCTGTCGTACTACGTCGCCGTGCTCAAGGGCACCGACGTTGACCAGCCGCGCAACCTGGCGAAATCGGTGACGGTGGAGTAAAGCGCCATACCCTGGAGGCCCGTTGGTCTCCAGGGAGCGTTCGAAATAGCCCATTTCGACGAAAGGATATGCGTTGATGCAAACCTCCTCTTCCAACATCGGCGATCGATTGCACAATCGCCACTTTGTTGTAGCAAACAACACTCAAGGGCTTTCCGGCTCCGGCACGCTGTTTCACTACCAGGTCGAGGGTGATGCTATTTCCGGGACTTACCACGGTGGAAGAATCCGTTTAGGTCATCAGGTCGGACGTGTAACAGGTCACAATTCTATCGAGCTGTTGTACCAGTGCTTGACTACGGAAGGTGAGCTGCTTGCTGGCTGGTCCCGAGGCAGAGTAGGTATTGATAAGGCCGGGCGTACCACGCTGGCGTTCGAGTGGGGCTGGCTGTCGGGTGCCACAGGCGGCGGAACCTCCAGCTATATCGAACTCGAAGCATCAGAACCCCGATAATCGGGGTTTTTTATGCGTGCTCGTTTGTGTAATCGCTTTAGATACGTCGAGCGGTCGTCAGAGAGCAAGTCCAAAGCTCACCGCCAGACGTGCAATGATCGTTTCCAGTGAGCCTTTTAGTTTTAAATCTTTCAGGCTGACCTCCTCATGCGCCAGAAGCTCAAGGAATCTGGTCATATCGGCGCGTATTACGGAGGGCAACGCTATCGGTTGATCTGAAAGCAATTGGCTCAGGGCCAGAACATCATTCCTGTGTTTCTTTATGTTTTTACTGTCGATGGGCTCTCCGCGCGCCTTGGCATCCGACAAGTTCAGCCAGGCTTTTGCTTTGAACGGAATCAATCGATCAGCGCCGATATGAGTGATATCACCGAGAAATCTTCGTCCTTCCAGCAGGAAAGCGTAGTAGGCATCATCCAGCAGGAACGCGGACAAACTGGAAACCGATTCGTCAGTTGGAATAGGGGTTAACTTGGCGCCTTCGGGGGCTGCAAGCCCTTCAGGCGTTCGCGTAAACAGTTCGATTTGTACGGGGTATGCTTCATCGCTGGGGTGCTGAAAACGAAAGAAAACAGGCCGTTCTCCGTCGCCTTGTTTGATTCGATAGCCACCTGCCTGGATGAACGCCCAGAAATGGGCGACGAAACTTGAATCCAGAGCCTCTATCACTAGAACAATATCCAAGTCCTTGGTTGCCCTGAAAAGTCCCCCGGCATCATCCATTGTGATCCAGGCCGCTACGCCACCAATCATCACATAGCGGTCCCGATAATCAGCAAAGTGCTGCCCGAATACATCTAGTCCTCTAATAGCCAAGTGACGCTCCCCTTCAGCTCATCCAGTGCGATTTGAACGCGTTCGTCCGGGCAGTCTTCCAGGCTCAAAAGTAATGATGCTTCGTCCGCCAGGTTGTGCTCTTTCTTCAGGCTGGCGTATGACCAGATTTCGACCCAGGCTCTCTGTTCATCAATACCATCGGCCATCGTCAGCTCAAGACTGTCGAATATTTTCTTAGTCATGCCGTAGACCGGTAAGGCAGGTTCGGCCAGCATTGTGTTTCTCGCCAGCGCGGTTTCTCCTGCCAGGTAAACACCGTCGCCAAGAGGGAGTTTTGTTTTAAGAGGTAGCTTTCGCTTCACAGGGGATCGCAGGTAAGGGCGTGCCTTTTCAAAGACCTTTGCCTGTGAGCCACTAAATTCGTAGTGGCTGATGAAGCCTTTGATCTGAGCCGGGCGAATAATGTCCAGTGCTAACAACTGATGGATAACCTTGCCCAGGGTCACACGGCTGTACTTGTAAGGCCCCATGATCTGGTTGGCGTTAAAAAGCGTATGGCTTTGCCAGCCGCGATAGAGACAGTGCAGCAACATGGCCTGCGACGCAGGCAACAAGGCACTGGGTTCTGCGTCAGTTCTGCGTTTACGGAAGTGCTCACGCAGGTCCAAAGCCAACTCGGGCACAAACATCTGATAGCCAGGCTGGATGAAATTGATCTGCTGGTTAATCAAGCTACGTCGCTCTTGGGCGGACAACGATTTGCTGACGTATACAACCACAGCATCGGTAGCTTTCAGAACGTGTTGGATGTGTTTTTTTAATGCGACAGCGCCGGGATAGGTGTTATCCACAGGCAAAAGTAGAAGTATTGATAAAGCGGGGAGTGGGCCGAACTGAAGGGTAAGTTCTGATATTCCGTAGGCGTCCGTGATGAAGAACGGAAGATTTAATCCATTCGTCGTCTCCACCTCCGTTTTTGTACCCAGAATTGACTCTATATAAGCACGTGTTTCGGCGCTGAGGTTGTCCATTCGCAGGCTCGTGTTAATCTATTTTTTACACTGTAATCCTGTATGGATTACACGTCAAAAATAAGGTTAACAGCCTACCTTTGTGTGTTACCGATTCAGTTACGGCACAAATTCCACTTTCAGCCCACGGCTGGCGCTACGTCCCTGATCATCGCTGACCCGCAGCCGGTAGTCTCCTGACTTGCCCGGCCGCCAGTTCAGCGTGGTTTGCGGCGGGCCCTGGCCAATCAACGTTTGGTTGGCAAACCAATACAGCGTTACTGCGTCGCTGGCGGCGTTGGCGTTCAACGGGATGCTTTCCTGTGGCTGAGACAGGCGCAACTGATAACTCACCTGCGTCAACGGCGAGCGAATCTGTGGGGCTTCGCTGTTGTCGCTGATGCGGTTGGGCTGGCAGTTTTTCATCACGTTGGGCGGCGTGCGCCGTGGCAGGCCGGCGGCGCGGTACAGGCGCTGCACATCGCTGGGCCAGAACTCGAAGACTTCTTCGCGGGTGTATTGCGCTTCGAACGGTGGGCATGCCGCTTTGCCGGTGCGCGTGTCGATCAGCACCGGGCGGTGCAGGTTGGACACACGAATCGGCGACACGCCGGGGATGTACCAGGTCTTGCGCGTTTGCGGGCACCAGCGATTGGGCAACTCGCCGGAGGCGGCACACACGTCGATGCGCACCAGCCCGGCGGGCGGCTTGTCGGGTTTGATCACCACATTGGGCAAGGCCAATGGCAGCGCGTCGGCAATCCGGAAAAACAGCGGCGCGGCGGTCTTGGCGCCGATAAACGCCGGGTTGGGTCGACCATCGAAGTTGCCTACCCACACCACCAGCACATACGGCCCCACCAGGCCTGCGCTCCACGCGTCATGAAAGCCCCAGGAGGTGCCGGTTTTCCAGGCGGTGCGCCAGTGGCGACCGGGCAAGCCGTCGGGCCGTGGATTGCGGCGCAGCATGTCGCGCACCATAAACGCCGCTTGCGGGCTGAGCAGTTGCGCGCCGGTGGCTTGGGGCTGTTCCTGCACATAGCGCAGCGGCCGCAAGTGCCCATCCCCGGCGAGCATCACATACAGCCGCGCCAGCTCCTCCGGCGTCATCTCACCGCCGCCGAGGGCCAGGGCCAGGCCGTAATGGCTTTCGTCGCGCAGGCCTTTGATGCCGGCGCGTTGCAACAGGCCGTATAAGGACGGCGACGTCACTTGGCTGGCGAGCCACACCGCCGGGATATTTCGGCTACGGATCAACGCGTCCCTTGCCGTCAGTGGGCCGACAAAACTGCCGTCGAAATTTTCCGGCTGGAAGTAGCCGAAGTTCGTCGGCAAATCCTTGAGGATGCTCATGGGGTGGATCACGCCTTGATCCAGCGCCAGCCCATACAGGAACGGCTTGAGCGTTGAACCTGGCGAGCGTCGCGACAAAATGCCGTTAACCTGGCCGTGGATGCCTGTGGATAAGTAATCCGCCGAGCCCACCAGCGCTTTCACGCTTTGGTCACGGCTGTCGATCAGGATCGCCGTGGCGTTTTCCACGCCCGTGCTGCGTCGCTCGGCGATGAAGCCGGTGATCAGGCGCTCCAGCAATTGCTGCAAAGGCAGGTTAAGCGTGCTGTTCAGCTCATTGCCGGGCAGGGATGCGAGCAGTTGTTCGCTCAAGTGCGGCGCCAGAAACGGGATCTGTTGGCGGTTGCGGGCTTCCAGCGGCAAGTCCAGCAGACTGTCGTTGCGCGAGTCGTGTGGATACGTTTCGCGCCAGTCCGCCATCAAGCGCAGCCGCGCGTTTTGCAGCGACGGACCAAACCGTGCGCGCCGTCCCGGCTGCTGCGGAATCACCGCCAGTGCCAGGGCCTCGGACAACGACAACTGCGCCGCCGACTTGCCAAAGTAAATGCGGCTCGCGGCCTCGGCGCCCTCGATATTGCCGCCCATGGGCGCCAGGTTCAGGTAGGCCTCAAGGATATCGTGCTTGCTGTAGCGCGCTTCCAGCCACAGCGCCAACGCCATCTGCTGCAACTTGCCGGGTACCTGGCGGGTGTTCAAATCCCACAGCCGTCGTGCCAATTGCATGCTTAAGGTCGAGCCGCCCTGGCGCTGACCGCCGCTGTAGGTGGCCATGGCCGCGCGCAGCAACGCCGGGGGATTGATCCCCGGGTGCCAATAGAAATTGCGGTCTTCCTTGAGTAACAAGGCCTCGACGAGCGACGGCGACATGCGCTCCAGCGGCAGCCACAGTCGGTACTGCCCGTCATCCGCCAAGGTCATGCGCAGCAACGAACCATCGTCGGCCAATACCACCCGCGACGAGGTCACAGCCTGTTCCAGCGGGGCATGCGGCCACAGCCGCAACCCCGCCAGCCCTCCCACGAAGAGCGCCGCCGCGGCGAGCAGCGGCGTCAGGCGTTTAAGGCTTGGTAATTTCAAGCTGGCCTACTTTGCCGCGCCCTTGCAGGGTGGTTTCGTACATGCCTTCGGCGTAGGCCGGTGGCGTGTTGAAGGTGCCTGCGTTGGTGGCGCGCACGCGGTAAACGAAAGTGCCTACATCACGCAGTGCAGTGCCGTACAACACCACCCGATCATCGCGCACGTCCACGTAGTCCGGCTGCCAGTTACTCAGCTCGGTTTCGCCGATCGGCGCTTGCCAGGTGTCCGCTTCTTCGCCGTCTGCCGTTTCCACGTACTCGGCATCTTCGCCTTCACTTTCCTCGGTGCTGGCGGCTTCCGGCTCCGGCGGCAAGTTATACACAGGCTCGACGCCCCCCGGCAGCAGGTCGACCACGGCCACTTGCTGCACTTGGTCACGGTCGGTGGCGCGCAGGCGCAAGCGCACCAGGAACTCATCGCCTACCGCGACTTTGCTCACCGGCTCGCCTTTGAGGTCGAGGTATTCGTGAATGATTTCCAAGCCATTGGTGATCGGCTTGAGCTTGGCGCCCTTGTCGAAACCGGCTTCGCTGAGCATGTAGAACGCGGCCGGGCCGTCGGTTTTCTCCATCACCAGCTTCTGCGTGGCGCCCGGTACGGCGGCGCGCGGTGGCTGGCCGGCCATTTCCAGCAATTGCTGCTGTTTGTCGCCCAGCCAGGCAGTGGCCTTGAGGGTCATGTCGCTTTGGGCGCGCTGACCATAATTGTCCAAAGCCCGCAGCAACAGTGCCGCTGACAACGAGTTGTAACGCTGCTCGTTAAGGCGCTTGCCGAGTTTATCCAGCAACGTCGCCGGCACGTCGTCCAGCAGTTCGGGGAAATGACGGGCCAGCAGGTGCAGGTGTTCGGCATCGTGCATCAGCGGGTCGTAATACAGGCCGTCGCTGTTCCACTTATCAGCCAGGGAGCGCCATGGCACCTTGCGGAACAGTGCGTCCGCCTGGCGATCCTGCTTGAGCAGTTTGTAGCTGGCGGCCAGGTACGCGGCGCCCAGATCGTTCTGCCACGCGTCTTTGAAGTACGTCTCGTAGCGCTCGCGGATATCACTCAAGGCGCCACTCACCAGAATCCCCTGACGGCTCAGCAGGTAACTGGCGTAGGCACGGTTGCGCAATTCCGACAGGCCTTCGCTCGGGCCATTGGCCAAATCTGTCAGGTAGGCGTTCGAACGCACCAGCAGGTCTTCCGGCACCGGCAGCCCGCGCTCCTTGGCTTCGATCAGGAAGTCGGTGGCGTACAAGCTGGCGTACGGCGCCACGTCCGGGTTAGCCGCCCACAAACCAAAGCCACCGGCCTGGTTCTGACGCTGGCGCAGCATGCGCACCGCGCTGCTGAAGGCTTGTTCTGCCTCAGGCGCATTGCCGCCCCAGATCAACGCCGGCATGGCCTTGGACACCAATTGTTCGGTGCACGCGTAGCCGTAGTCATCCAGGTAATGCTTGAGGCCGTTGGCCCACACCAGCGGCGAGGCCGCCACGCCCAGTTGCACGTCGCGCAGTTGGCTGAACAGCTCGCGCGTGGGTTTCAGCTCTTTGCTGGCGCTGTCGAAACGGCCCAGGCTCAGGGCCACGCGGTGTTCGCTCAGTGGGCGGATCGAGGTGGTTTCGGCCACCTGGATGCGTTTGCCGTCCGGCAATACCGCGACAAAACGCAGGTCTGCCGAGCCGAGGGTGTCGCCCACCTGAATCTTGAATTCAGCGGTGCCTTCCTTGCGCGGTTGCAGTGACAAGGTGCTGCCTTTGTCGCCCTGCACCTTGAGGCCGTCGCTGGTCTGCACTTCAAACTTCACGTCCGCCGCCGCGTCGAGGTTGCTGAACACCCCGGCGCTCACGTTGAACACATCCCCCGGCGCCACAAAGGCCGGCACGTTAGGGGTGATCACAATCGGCCCGCGCACCTCGGTATTGGCCTCGCTGACGCCGACGCTGTCGGCATCCACCGCCACCGCAAACAGGTGCAACTTACCGTTGAAGCTGTCCGGCACCTGGTAATGCAGCACGGTTTCACCGGCCGGCAGGTCGACCAACCCGGACCACCACGCCACGGGTGGCTGGTGTTTACGTTTGAACGGGTTCAAGTGATTGGCCAGGGCGCCTTCGGTATCGCCACCGGGCGCTGCCCCACTGAGCAGGCGGCTGAATTCCGGCAGGATCAGGTCAAGAATCTGACTGGTACCGACTTCCAACGCACGCTTCTGGAAGAAGAAGCCCAGTGGGTCCGGCGTCTGATAGCGCGCCACTTGCAGGATGCCTTCGTCCACCGCGTAAACCACTGCGCGGCCCGGGCGGTCGGCCGTCACCTTGATGTCCAGCGTCTGCCCAGGCTCGATCTTCGCCGGGCCTTCAACCTTCAACGCCATGCGTCGCGCATCCAGGTTGATGCTGAACGGCACCACGCCATAGGACAGCGGGCTCATGTACACCTCAGCCGAGCCCATATCCCGCACAAACTGCACGTTGACGTAGGCATTGCCCTCAAGCCCTTCGGGCACGCGGATGTGTTGCACGCTGTTGGTGCTGTCGGCCTTGAACCACTGCTGGGTGTAAACCTTGTCGCGCTCGATGGTGATCAAGCCCGCGCCGGTGTACGGCGCGCGAATGCTGATGGCAATCTCATCACCGGAGGCGTAGCTGGGTTTATCCAGTCGCAGTTGCAGTTCGGCGTTTCGCTCAAGCGAGCGTGAGGTGTTGCCACGCCCGGCCACGCTGTAGTCGATCTGGTTAAGCAGGTTGCCGTTGGCGTCTTTCAATTGCAGGGTGAAATCCCCCGGCGTGCCGGTGTTCAGGGCCTGCCTGGCGCCGTCTTTGCTCATCACCAAGGGCGAGGCCGGCTGGCTTATGTTCTTGATGCGCGACTCGTATTTGTAAGTGCCGTTGGACTGCTTCACCAGCACCGACACGTAACGGTGCTCGACCACTTCAGTGGTCAGGCCGTCCACCGCCAGCGGGGTCAGGTCCGGCGCGACGGCCAGCCATTGCAACTGACGCGGGGCGTCCTTGGCGACGTACGACAGCGAGTCCTGACTTTTCACACCGACGAGGTAAGGCGCGGACGACACCAGCAAGGCACTTTGCGCAGCGACGTTGCGACCGCCTTCGGCTTCGAACACCTGGGTCATCACTTGCAGGCGATAGGTACTGTTGGCGAAGCGTTGCAGGTTAAGGTCGAGCACGGCCTGGCCGTTATCGTCCACGGTGGTTTCGGCCAGGTCTTCGGTGCTGGCGTCTTCCAGGGAATCGTTGAGGCGAAAGCGATAATCGGGGTAACGGTCGAACGCCGCGAGCGTTGGGCTCAGGGACATTTTCGCGGTGACGCGCCGGCCAGCCGCCGGGGCGCCGAACAGGTGCATGGCGGTGACTTTGGCCACCACTTGGTCCGGTGGAATCCAGCCCTGCACAGGGGTGTCGTGCAGGCTCAGGCTTACTTTCATGCGGTCCGGCTCAAAATCGCGGACCTTGAAACTGACACTGCCGAGGTCGGTGCGGGTTTTTTTCTCGCCGATCAACTGCAAGGTTGCGGTGTAATCACCCGAGGGGGCGACTTCGCTGCTGGGGAAATCAAAGGTTTCAAAACCGCTGGTGGACAGCTTCAACGGTTGGCGAATCACTTCCAGGCCGCGCGGGTCGGTGATTTGCAGCTCCACCGGCAAGCCTTGCAGGGCGCCTTTCCAGTTGCCGCTGCGCACGATCATGCCCAGGTGCGCGGTTTCGCCAGGACGGTACAGGCCACGGTCGGTGAACAGGTAGGCGCTGAGACGATTGATCGCACCGTCTTCTTCCAAACCGCCTACATCGAAGCGCGACAGGTCCAACTGCTGCGACTGACGGGCAATCGGCAGAAACGATAGGTCATTGCCGCGTGTGACCACATACATCAGCGGCGTTTTCTCACGGCGCAGTTCATCCAGCTTGGCGAAATGCGCGTGGCCTTCGGCGTCGGTGCGGCCACTGCTCACCGGCAAACCGTTGCGGCCAATGATGTCGACTTGGGCGTCGGACACCGGCGAACCATTGCCGATGGACTGCACGTACACATCATGGCTGCCGTCGCTGGAGCGCTTGGCGATGATGCCCAAGTCAGTTACCACGATGAATCGCAAGTCGCTGGTGCTGGTGCGGTCGTACTCGAAGGTGCGTTCGGCCGGATCATCCTGCGGGCTGAGCTTGAGCACAAAAATGCCGCGACGGCCGCCATTGGCGGTGAGGTAGTGGCTGAGGTCCACGTTGTCGTAAACGGTTTTCGCCGGGTCGCTGGACGACAGCGGAATATCCAGGGACTGGCGCTCGACCATGCGGTCGAAGTACTCGTTGCCAAAGTTTGGCCGGGCGAAGCTGCCGCTGCTCTGGTCCACCAGGTGTTGCAGCTGGTTGGGCAGCAGGCGCGCAATTTCCACATGGGCGCCGGGCACGCCACGGGCCATGAAGCCCAGGCGTTTTTCACCGTTGAGGCTGAGCAACGCGCCGTCAGACAGGAACTGCAGGGTGCGCGGATAGGCCGGCATGCTGATCAGCGACGCCGTAGGATTCTTCGCCAGATAGCCGCCGATGGCTTCCAGGTTCGCCGGCACGCGCACATACATCGCTCGGCCGGCCGGGGCCTTGAATTTGAAGGCGTGCAGGGTGTTCAGCGGTTCAATGCTGGGCACATGGGTCAGGCTGACCTTGGTGCTGCGAGCGAGCAGGGCGTCGTCGATGTCTTTGCTGGTGTAGGGGCGGGTGTCGTCCTGGGCTTTTTCCGGCAGCAGCCAGGCCTGGACCTTACCGGCGATAGTCTCATCGGCTACGGCGCTGGAGCTGCTGAACATCAGCACCGGCTCCGGCTCGCCGCGCTCATTGTCGACAAAACTGACTTCGGCGGCGGTGAAGGTCAGGCGATAACGGCCAGGCACAGTGACTTCCGACACCAGCGGCGCAGTGCTGGCGTTGCCGCCGTCGCGAGCCTTGATGCCTTCATCCAGCTTGGCGCTGACCGGCGTGCTTTCCAGCGGCGTGGCCAGGGCAGCCGAACGCACGTAGGCATTGAGTTTTTTGTCGTCGAAGGTGATTTCCGGGCGGTTGGGCAACTGCGCGTCGCGGTAGGTCAGGCCTTTGCCGAGGGTGACCGTTACGCGTTTGCGCAGGTTGTCTTCATCCACCGGGTGGGAAAAATGAAAGGTCGCCACCAGTTGTTTCAAGGTCGGGTTGGACGGGTCCTGATACAGCTCGTTTTGCGCCAGGGTGGCGCGGAATGGCTGGGTGGAAAATTGGCTGCTGTATTGGCTGAGCAGCACGCCGTCGGCCATCAGGTTTTTCTTCGCCAGCTCGAGGGTGTAGTGGGCGTCGATGGGCCAGTCTTTTTCCGGCACGAACACCAGGGTGTGGTCATCGAACCAGCGCCAGGCGCCTGCCACTTCGGGATTGAGGGTGATGCCTGCGGTCACCGGCTTGCCAATCGCCGCCAGTGGAGCCACGGATTCGGCGAAACGCACCTGCAAGTTATCCACAACCGGTACGGGCTGGGTGTAATCGGTGAGGTTCGGTTTGTGCAGCGAATAGCCCACGGTGTGCGGCTGCGGCAGGTGGGAGTACCACTGCCAGCCGTAAAAACCAGCGGCGGCCAGCAATACCAGGCCCAGCAAGCCGGCACCCGCCTGGCGCGGATACGCGCGAGCCTTGCGTCCCGCGTTCCCCAGGCCACGGCCGCTGGCCCGCAGCCAGGAGGGCGGTTGCCATTGGCCAAAGATGGCCCTCACCACAGTCACTAACGCACCGGCAATACGGCGGCTGATCGCTTTCAACGAATCGAACATGATGAGCATCCCTGGCTAAGTGCGGCGTATATTACACGCGTCTTTGATACAAAAGATGACGGTGACACGCCGATGAGCTCAGGCGTGTTGCACAAAGGTGAGGCGTACCGCAAAACCGATCAAAAGACTGCCGAACAACCACTGCTGCACGCGCTGCGCCGAGCGATTGCGCGCCAGCCACCGGCCGATACGCGCACCGGCCAGGGCGTAGCAGCAGTCGAACGCGAAACCGAACACCACCAGAATTACACCCAGCAACGCAAACTGTGCCGCCACCGGGCCGGCTTGCGGGTTGATGAACTGCGGCAGCAGCACCGAGCAGAACAGCAGCGCCTTGGGGTTGAGCAGGTTTGTGAGCAGGCCACGTCGGAATGCCTCGCGCCAGGCGTGGGCCGTTGTCGCGGTATGGGTCGAGTCGAGGGCGGGCAGCATGTTGGCGCGCAGGCACTGCACGCCCAGCCACAACAAATAAGCCGCGCCACCCAGGCGCACCACGTCAAACGTCCAGGGCGCCACCTTGAACAAGGTCGCCAGGCCCATGCCGGCCAGTGCCACATGGCATGCCCGCGCCAGGCCCAAACCAATCGCCGTGGTCAGCGCCAAGGCTTTGCCCTGGCGTGCGCCGGTTTGCAGCAGCAGGATCATGTCCGGCCCGGGCAACAAATACGCCACCGAAAGGGCCACCAGAAATAACCAGAGTTCCGCCATGTTTCACCCCTTGAATTGTTGGCTAATTCTAAGGTTGAAGGGCGGGGCAGGTGCTTGCGTAGTCAGCTAGAAAAGCGTCTAGTCTTGGCACTGTCTGCCACTAAATGTGATGAAAGCCATTCACTTATGCCAAATCTGAAACTGGACGCCTTTGACCGCAAGATTCTTGAAGCCCTGCAACGGGATGGCCGCCTGAGCAACGTGCAACTGGCTGACGAAATCGGCTTGTCTGCCTCACCTTGCCTGCGGCGTGTGCGCCTGCTTGAAGAAGCCGGAGTGATTCGTGGCTATCAGGCCACCCTTGACCGCGATGAAGTGGGCCTGGGGATGATGGTGTTTGTAGGCGTCAAGGTAGAGCGGCATAACGACACCGAGGCCAACGCCTTTCGCGAAGCGGTAATGGCATTGCCCGAGGTGATCTCGGCGTTTCTGGTGTCGGGGGAATCCGATTTTCTGCTGCAGGTGGTCGTGCCGGATTTGCGCGGGTATGAGCGGTTCGTCACCGGGAGTTTGTTGAAGTTGCCGGGCGTGAGGGATATTCGCAGCAACTTCGCGATTCAAACCGTAAAAACCCCAGGGGCGCTGCCGCTGGGGCATCTGCCGGGCTGAGCACTTTAAAACACTGCAAAACCCATGTGGGAGCGGGCTTGCTCGCGAAAGCGGTGTGTCAGCCCACATATTTGGTGATTGACACACCGTCTTCGCGAGCAAGCCCGCTCCCACAGGTTTACTGCGGGCTCATGCAGTCCAGTGAACGGTCCACCATCACCTTGGCCATCTCCATCAGGTAGCCAGCGGCTTTGGGTGAATCACTTAACCCTTCGGCGCAGTGGAGCAGGTCTGAGGCGTAGGCCAGGGCGTCTTCCAGGCTGAGGTCGGGATGGGGGGTGAAAAAGTGGTGTGGCGGATCAGGTCTTACTTTGCTCATTGCGGTAACTCCAATGTAGGTAGTTGGAGCTGCCATTAATCGCGACTAAACGATGGGGTGGCAGCTGTACGCAGGTTAGTCGACCGGAACATTGGGAACCCGGCGCACCCGAAGGTGCCCTGCGCACAGCCACCAAAAAGCGTTGGCGAAAAAAAACGCCAGGCTTGCGATGGCGCTTGTGCGCCCAATGTAAATCTATCCGAGCGACTAAACCCGGTCACTGAATTAGCAGTGACGAACGCAGACTAGCCACCGGAAAGGCAGGGCACAAGCGGCTGAGATTCTCTCGGAAATGTCCTGCGAAAGAAAGGGACGAGGCAGGTAGGAGCGGTAGTTTCAGACTTTGCCCAACACATGGAATAGACGGGTCAGCTACGCACGAAACCCATAAGCGCGGTGTAATCATTTGCGTCGGCAGCGCGAAGCGCTTGGATGTAGCGTTGGCGCACTTCATTTGCGGTCACCAGGTTACCGCGCCCCCAGGAGAAGGGAGCAAGCCCGCATTGCCTCAGCAGGCAGTCGGTCATGAGCCGAGCATGTCTACCGTTGCCATTTGGAAAGGCGTGTAACCAAACAAGTCGATGATGAAAGCGCACGGCAACCTCTTCTGGCGGGAAAACGTTGTGCTCCAGCCAGTAATCCACGTTGTCGAGCAACTGGCGCAAACCGACTGCAATCTGCGTCCAGTCACAGCCGATATTCTTATCGGATTTGCGGAAAGTACCGGCCCATTTCCAAGTGTCGTCGAACATTTTTACGTGCAGCTCACGGCAGAAATGATCGTTCAATACATCCAGCTTTTTTTGCCGAGCTATCCACCGCGAGGCTTTGAGGATGTTTTGCGCTTCCCATTCATCCAGTTCGCCCTGGGTGGCGATGTGTCTCGGTTTCAGGCCAGCGACTTCGTCGGGATCCAGGGGTGTTTGGCCTGGTTTAAGCTCCAGTTCTATTGCCATAGGCGCGCCCACGAACCGTCGAGCAGTTCTTTGCGGCGCTCATCAATCTGCCGTTCGATGAACGCATCAGAGGGGCGTTGGTCTTCGAGGCTCATGGAATGGGCGACGCCCAGGATTTCTTGCTTCGCCATGAGTTCGGCGCGGTCTTGGATGACTTCCTGCAGGGGCTTCCTGGGGACCAGGCCGTAGACGAGTTCACAGTCCAGCGCTGCCGCTAGTTTCCTCAGTTGTGCGAGCGATATCCGGTCTTCAGCCTCGGAGCGCTCTGACTTGGTCAGAGTGACTGGGGATACGCCCGCAATTTCGGCCTGCGCTCTTAGTGAGCGACCTAATGACTCTCGGATGGCCCGCAGCCAACCGCCTGGCGGAACAGGCGCATTTTTTACTGCATTAAACGGTTCAATGGCACGTTCTACTTGAGAAAGGCGTAGTTTGTAGAGGTTGGAAGCACTCATGGGGAAGGACCTTTTGTAAGCTTATAGGCTATCAATGACATAAAAATATTAGCCTATAGGTATACAGTCAATATAAAAAATAAGCCTATAGACTAACAAAATACATGATCTCGTTTGCCTATAGGCTTATAAGTTGATTCAGGTTGTTAACGTCAACGAAGTTTACGTCCACCAATACCGCACGAGGTGAAAGAAGATCGGTGCTGCAAAACACACCGAATCCAAGCGATCCAGCATGCCGCCGTGCCCTTCGATCATGTGCCCCCAGTCCTTCACGCCACGGTCGCGTTTGATCGCCGACATCACGATGCCGCCGGCGAAGCCCAGCAGGTTGATCAGAAGTGCGATCAAGAACGACTGCCACGGGTTGAACGGCGTGGTCCACCACAGCGCCGCGCCGATCAGGGATGAGAGCAGAATCCCGCCGACAAAGCCTTCCACCGTCTTGGACGGTGAGAGGTTGGGCGCGATCTTGTGCTTGCCGAACAGCTTGCCGCACACGTACTGCAGCACATCCGACAGTTGCACCACGATCACCAGATAGGCGATCAGCAGCAGGTTACGGCCTTCGTAACCGGGGATATCGAGGGTTAGCAGCGCGGGCACAAAAGACACGCAGAACACCGCGATCATCAGGCCCCACTGCACTTTCGACGCACGTTCCAGGAAGTGTGTGCTGTCGCCGCCCAGCGAGGCGAGGATCGGCAGCAGCAGGAACACGTACACCGGGATGAAGATCGAGAACAGCCCGTACCAGTCGGAATAGATCAACAGGTATTGCACCGGCAGCGCTATGTAAAACGCGGCCACCAGCGCCGGGTAGTCGCTGCGGCGGGTGGGGGTGAGGGTCAGAAATTCGCGCAGGGCGTAGAACGACACCGCGTAGAACAGCAGGATCACCGCGCCGGTGCCGAGCCAGAAGGCGATGCCGATCACCACCACCATCACCCACCAGGCGTTGATGCGCGCGTTGAGGTTGTCGACCACCGCGTTCGGCGCGCCACGGGTGCGCAGTTTGAGGATCAGGCCGATCAGCGAAGCGAGCACCAGGATCGCGCCGATGCCGCCGAATAACATCAGGGTTTGGCTATCCATGTCAGACATGCTCCGGGGCGAGGGCGAGCAGGGCGTCGCGGGTGCGGGCAAGGAAGGCAGCCTTGTCTTCGTCTGCCTCCAATTGCAGCGGCGCGCCGAAACTGGTGGTGCACAGCAAAGGCAGCGGCAGTACGCGGCCCTTGGGCATGACTCGGTTAAGGTTGGCGATCCACACGGGGATCAACTCGGCCTGTGGGTAACTTTTTGCCAAGTGATACAGGCCGCTTTTGAACGGCAGCAGACCGTCTTCCAGATTGCGCGTGCCTTCGGGGAAGATGATCAGCGATTCGCCGCCTTCAAGCGCGGCGAGCATCGGCTGTAAAGGGTTATCCACAGGGTCTTTGCGCTCGCGGTCGATCAACACGCCGTTGAATACACGGTTGATAATGTAGCGGCGCAGGGCGCTTTTGTTCCAGTAGTCGCTGCCGGCCACCGGGCGCGTGAATTTGCGCAGGTTCTGCGGCAGCGAGGCCCATAGCAGTACGAAGTCGCCATGGCTGCTGTGGTTGGCGAAGTAGATGCGCTGCACGGGCACGGGCGCGCAGCCCAACCACAGGCTGCGAGCGCCAGTGACGGTGCGGGCCATGGAGGTAATCAGCGTGGCGACCACGGGTTCGAACATGGGAATTCCTTATCCGGCGAAAGGTAGCCAAGGGCTGGCGAGGATCACGGCCAGGGTCAGCAGCGCTTGCGCGCCGAGCAACCAGGCCTGTTTGCGCAGCAATTTGAGAGCGCCACGACGGCGTTCGGTCCAGGCGCGGCCAGCGCGCTTGGCCGATTGCAGGCCGAGGGCTTGCAAGGCCCGGTCGAGGTCCGGGGTGCGTTCAGTGTCGCGGGCCATCACGGCGAACAAGTCGGCGTCGAAGGCCACACGCAACGCCCAGTACTTTTGCAGCAGCCCGAGAACGATCATCCACAGGGCGAGCAACAGGCAAATAGTCGAGATGCTCGCCATTAACAGCTGCGCCAGGCCGAATAAGAAGCCGAGCAATGTCAGGCCTGTGGATAACTGATCCAGCGACCGGCCACGACGCAGCAGGCTGGCGACGACCTGCAATTGCATATCAGCGGGCATGGGATAACCCCTCCAAAGCTTGGCGGTGAGCGGGGTGCAGGACAACAGCGGCCCGCGCTGTACGAATAATAGCCAGTGCCTCGTCGACGGTTGCCGCGCGCCCGCTGTGCAGCAGCCAGGCGGCAACGGCGGTGGCGCTACGCGAGTAACCGAGGGCGCAGCACACCAGTAACGGGCCTTTGGAACGCAGGCGTTCGATGGCGTGGGCGGCGTGCAGGCATTCGTCGGGCGTTGGGGTGACAAGGTCCAGCACAGGGATGGATTGATAGGCGCGACCTTGTGGATAAATCGGCAACTCGGCACAGAGATCGACGATGGCCTTGAAGGAGCCTTGCTCACTGGCCGTAGGAATTCGCCCCAGCCAAACGTTATCCACAACCTGATCGGGTTGCGGGCGTTTGCGCGTCCACAGGCGTGAGTTGATCCACGCGCCAGCCAAATAGGGCGCATACAGCCAGCGAGCCGCGGGCGTCAGTCTCCCGTCGGTGCGTTTCTGAAAGCCGCTGGCACCGAGCACGCAGTAATTCGCCATTATCAAAACCAATGAAACGGCAGGCCACAGCAGCCATAACCAACCGCCGCCCAGGACAAAGGCGAGAATCACCAGGACCAAAGCGCCCAGCCCATAACGCAGGCCTAGCCGCCAGCGCTTGGGATCCCGAGCCAGCTTTATATTCAACAGTGGGCTTGGATGTTCCGTCGGCCACAACCACACGCACAGCCAGCCGGCGAGAGCGCCTGTGGGTAAGTCGATAAAGTGATGTTGATAAGTGGTCAGGACTGAAACCCCGATCAGCGCGAACCAGCCGTGAACCACCCAACGCCATAAACCCTGGGTGTGACGCTGGTACATCACCCACAAAATTACCAGCAGCGCGATATGTAACGAAGGCGCCTGGTTGAACGGCTTGTCGAAGCCCGCCAGCACTGCAAACAGCCAGCCGAACACGCCATCCAGCTCCGGCCGTTCGAAGGTGAAACGCAGTGGCCAGATCAAAAAGCAGCTCACCGCGATCAGCTGTGCACTGAGCAGGCGTAGCGCATGTTGTTTCAGCTCATGGCGGCTATTGGGCAGCAGCAGGGAAAAGCCATAGAGCAAGTCGATGGACCAGTAGGGCACGATGGTCCACGCCAGGAACGGCATGTGGGTTTCCCAGGCGAACACCAGTGTGCCGACGTCGCTGCGCTGGCTGGTCACCCACGTAGCGAAGCCGTAGGTGCTGAAAAACAGCGGCGCCAGCAACAGCAGCCAGAGGACCGCTGGTTTCAATAAACCGGGTTCGCGCATGCTCAGATCTTCTGTGCCAGGGACACGGTGAAAATGCCCCACTCATCCACACGTTGGGTGATCTTGCGGAAACCCGCCGCTTCAACCAGTTGATCCATTTCTGCCTGGCTGCGACGGCGCATCACCCAGGCCTGGCCCTGGCGGTGGCTGGTCAACGCGCGGGCAATCAGTTCCAGTTGCGGGTGCCACGGCTGGCCGGTGTAGACCAGATAGCCGCCAGGTTCTACGGCTTCGGCAAGGCCCGCCAGCGAGCCGCCGACCATGGCGTTATCGGCGAACAATTCGTACAGCCCGGACACCACCGCCAGGGTGGGCTTGGGGTCCAGCGCGGCGAGGTCCACCCGGTCAAACGCATCGCCTTTGATGAATTGCGCGATATCCCCCAGGCCTTTCTCGCGAATCAGCGCGCCACCGTCGCGCACGTTGATGTCGCTGTAGTCGCGCAGCAGGATCGATTCCGGCAATGGCGACACACCCTGCAAGGCTTCCAGAATGTAGCGGCCGTGACCGGCGGCAATATCGACGATGCGCACTTCGCGATCGTCCCCGCGCAACTTGGCCATGGCCAGGCGCAGCAGTTCTTCAACGTTCAGCTTGCGTTGGCGAATGCCGCGCCAGCCGATGGAGTTGAGGTAGTTGGTGTCGATCATTCGCCCCAAACCGCCCTTGCCGGTGGGCTTGTTGCGGTACACGTAGTCCAGGGTGCTGCCGGAATCGAAGCCGGTGTCGAAGCCGAGTTTGACGCCATCCGAGAGGTTCTTGCCCAGGCCCATGCTGGCGCGGGTCATGCGCCAGTACAGGTCGCGCAGGGAATTGCGCGGCAGTGGCGCGGCGAGGGATTCGGATTCGGCGCAGGTGGCGCCCAGCTTGTCGGCATCGAGCAGCGAAGCGCGGTCCAGCGGGTGCGCGAAGTTTTGCAGGATAAAGCGTTTGGCGCTGTTCACGGCCACCGCGCGGTCGCGTTCGCCGAGGGTGTCGTGGAAGAAACCGGGCAAGATGTGCAGCTCTTTTTTCAGGCTGCCGAGGCGGTCGAAAAACTGCTGCTGGGGTTTGCGGTGAACTACGAAGTCCGAACCGGAAATCAGCAGTTGCGTCGGCACCTGGATCGCCTGGGCATCGGCTACAACGCGGTCGGCGGCTTCGTACAGGCCGAGCAGCACATTCACCGAGATGGCTTTGGTGATCAGCGGGTCGCTGTCGTAGGACGCCACGCGCTGCGGGTCATGGCTGAGGAACTTGGCCTTGACGTAACTGTTGACGAAAAAGTTGCCGCGAAACCTGCGCATCAGCGCCAGGCCGGGCCGTGCGAAGGGCACGTAGAGCTTGACCTTGAACGCGGGGGAGGCGAGCACCAGCGCGCGGATCTTCGGCGCGTAATCGTGCACCCAAGTCGCTGCGATGACCGCGCCGACGCTTTGGGCGATGACGGCAATGTTTTCTTCTTTGATGCTGTACGTGGCGCCGATGTGGTCGCAGAAGGTCTGCACATCCCGTGCGCTGGTGGCGAAGCTTGGGCTGTCGCCGCGCTCGCCGGGGGATTGGCCGTGGCCGCGGGCGTCCCAGGCGAAGAAGTCGAACTGCGGCAGATCAAGCTCATCCACCAGGTGGGCGATGCGACCCGAATGCTCATGGCCGCGATGGAACAGCAGGATCGCCTCTCGCGGCTCATCACCCTGCGGGGCGGTGGCCGGCCAGTGCCGGTAGAAAAGCTCGACGCCATCATGGGTACTGAAGGTGTGTTCTTGCTGTTCGCGCATCGCAAAAATCCTTATGCAATCGGAGAGGTATTTTCTTCTTTGAGGCCTTGGCGTACGCGGTTCACCAGGGTGTAGGCGAGCAGGGCAGCGACTGTCCACATGACCGCTTGAACCCAACCCGCGCCGAGCCAGCCCAGCGCGACGCCGGTGGCCAGTACACCGAGTACAAAGGCGCGATCACTCTTGCCCATCGGGCCGTCGTAGCGTCGCGAGGCGCCGACCATCGGCCCGAGTACGCCGGCGTACTCGCTGAACACGGCGAGCAGAGCCACCAGCAGCACTGGCGCCAGGCTCACGCCGGGGATCAAGGCAAAGGGCAGGATCAGCGCACTGTCGGCGATCACGTCGCACAGTTCATTGAGGTAAGCGCCGAGGCGCGACTGCTGGCCGAATTCCCGGGCGAGCATGCCGTCGATGGCATTGAGGGCCATGCGCAGGATCATCCACAGGGGGATCAGCGCAAACAGCCAAAGGTGGGCGGCGAAGCTCGCGATCAGCAGGCCGATCAGCACAGAAACAACACCCGCCAGCACGGTGATTTGGTTGGCGGTGGTGCCGTTGTCGTAGAGGCGCTGCACGAGGGGGCGCAGCAGGTTTTGAAAACGCGGCTTGAGCTGATAGATCGAAATCATGGGGGGTGGCGCTTCCTTGTCCGTGAACCCGCGAAAAACTGTTTGGAGTGTGCCGATTAATCGTGGCCTGCACCAGTGATGGCTCGTGTTTCTGGGGGTTTAATCACGGTCTCGCAGGCGTCGCAGAATAAATGTGGGAGCGGGCTTGCTCGCGAATGCGGTCGATCAGCCAGTGCAGTGGTGACTGACCCACCGCATTCGCGAGCAAGCCCGCTCCCACAGGGGTTTTGTGTTGTTTTCAAACAAAAATTTCACGCTCCGTGTTATATCGTAACGAATTGTATACATGTGGGCGTTGAGCGGATGCAAGTGGATCTAGAAGCGGACGGCGCCTCGGTCGAGGGCCTTCCGCGTTTTCAGCAGGGGTTGTTTCACGCACGCAGGCTCCGGCAAGCCGGTATCAGCCTGACGGCCCTGGCAGTGTGCGGTTGGGTACTGGCACTGTTTGTCGCGTTGTTTGCGCCGTTGTCGATCTGGCCGGTGGTGTTGATCAACTGCGCGTCCGCGTTACTGGTGCTGGTGGCCGGTTTGCAATCGGCGTGGTGGGTGGCCGACTGGCGCGCCCAGGCGCTGGAAGAACCGACGACAGCCGTGGTCGAAACAGTCGACGAAGACGCAGGCCTGTATGCGCGTCTTGTGGAGCGTTTCGGTAGCGGGTTGATCGCGCAAATCGGCACCCCCGTTTTGTGGTTGGCCGGCTTGTCGTTGCTGGCGCTGGTCAGCATCATCCAATTCTGGAACCTGGCATTGCCTGCCGCCGTCGTGGGCCAGTCGGCGAGCATCGGTGCCGCGCTGGCCTTGGCGCTGGCGTTTGGCTTGCTGGTATTTGAGCGTCGCCTGGCGCAGGAAACCGCCGCGCAGTGGCCGGAAGCCTCGCAGCTGGCGCAGTTGAGCCGGGTGGCGATTGTGAGCCTGCTGGTCAGTGCCATTTGCTTGCTGTTCGCTGGCGCGCAATCCGTTTGGCCACTGCGCCTGGCGGTGCTGATCGGCCTGTTGCCTGGTTTGGTCGCCGTGGAGCTTTTGCTCAGAGCCGTACTCTCGCTGTTCAGCCCGCGCCAGCCGCGCGTTGAGCCGCGCCTGATGGCGCAGAGCTTTATCGCCGGGCTGCTGCGCTGGCCGCCGCAACCCTTGCAGGCTTTGCAGCACGAATTGCACAACCGCTTCGGCATCGACCTGCGCCAGATTTGGGCATTCACCTACATGCGCCGGGCATTTTTACCGGTGTTGCTGGTGGTGGTGGCTGTGGGCTGGGCGCTGACCGGCGTGCATGAAGTGCCGCTGCAAGGCCGTGGGATTTATGAGCGCTTCGGCAAACCGGTCGAAGTGTTTGGCCCAGGCCTGCATGCCGGTTTGCCCTGGCCGTTGGGCCGCGTATTGAATGTGGAAAATGGCGTGGTGCATGAGCTGGCCACCAGCGTCAGCGAAGCCGCCGCACCGGAACTGGCGCCTGCCGAAGGCCCGGCGCCTACCATTGCCAACCGTTTGTGGGACGCCAGCCATGTCAATGACAAGTCCCAGGTGATCGCCAGCAGCAGCGGCGACAAGCAGAGCTTCCAGATCGTCAATATGGACGTGCGGTTCGTGTACCGCATCGGCCTCAGCGATCACGCCGCGCTTGCCGCCACCTATAACGTTGCCGACGTGCCGACGCTGATCCGCAGCACCGCGAGCCGCATCCTGGTCCACGACTTCGCCTCGCGCACCCTTGACGAATTACTCGGCGAACAGCGCACCAGCCTCGCTGAGGAAGTCGGTCGCGCCGTGCAGGCCGACCTGAAAAAACTCGACAGTGGCGTGGAGATTCTCGCCACCGTGGTGGAAGCCATTCACCCACCGGCCGGCGCGGCGAATGCCTATCACGGCGTGCAAGCCGCGCAGATCGGCGCCCAGGCGTTGATTTCCCGCGAGCGCGGCGCGGCCAGCGAACACACCAACCAGGCCTTGCTGCAAGCCAGCACTGCGCGCGATCAGGCCCTGGCCACTGCACGCGAGGTGAATGCCGGCGCCCAGGCGGCGGACCTGCGTTTTGCCGCCGAACAAAAGGCCTACGCCACGGCGGGCCAGGCCTTTGTGCTGGAACAGTACTTCGGCCAACTGAGCCTGGGCCTGGCCCACGCCAAGCTGCTTATTCTGGATCATCGTTTGGGCGCCGACAGTGCGCCGACGATTGATCTGCGTTCTTTTACTTTGCCGGCCGACCCTTCGGTTCCGCGTAAAGCCGTTCAATAAGGAGTCTGTCTGTTGAGCGCTCATTCTCACGATCACGGTCATCACCATGGCCATCACCACCACCATCATCATGGTGATGAACAGGCCGCTGGCCCTTTCCCTTGGCGGCGTATGGCCTGGGCCTTGTTGTTGGTGCTGTTTGCAGTAGCGGCGGCAAGCCTGGTGCAAGTGCGCTCCGGCGAAGCCACGGTGATTACCCGTTTCGGCAACCCATCACGCGTGCTGCTCGAGCCGGGCCTGGGCTGGCGCTGGCCGGCGCCGTTCGAAGCGGCGATCCCGGTGGACTTGCGCCTGCGCACCACGTCCAGTGGTTTGCAGGACGTGGGCACGCGCGATGGCCTGCGGATCATCGTGCAGGCTTACGTGGCGTGGCAGGTGCAGGGCGATGCCGACAACGTGCAGCGTTTTATGCGCGCGGTGCAGAACCAGCCGGATGAAGCCGCGCGGCAGATTCGGACCTTTGTGGGTTCGGCGCTGGAAACCACGGCGGCCAGCTTCGACCTGTCCAGCCTGATCAACACCGATGCGAGCCAAGTGCGCATTGCCGACTTCGAGGCGCAGTTGCGCCAGCAGATTGATCAACAATTGCTCACCACCTACGGCGTGCGCGTGGCGCAAGTCGGCGTGGAGCGGCTGACGTTGCCGTCGGTGACGCTGACTGCCACCGTCGACCGCATGCGCGCCGAGCGTGAAACCATCGCCACCGAACGCACCGCCGTAGGCAAACGTGAAGCGGCGCAGATTCGTTCCGCTGCCGAGCGTGACGCGCGCATCGTGCAGGCGGACGCCACGGTGAAAGCCGCCGACATCGAAGCGCAATCACGGGTCGAAGCGGCGCAGATTTATGGCCGCGCCTACGCCGGCAACCCGCAGCTGTATAACCTGCTGCGCTCGCTCGACACCCTGGGCACGGTGGTCACGCCGGGCACCAAGATTATTCTGCGTACTGACGCCGCGCCATTTCGCGCACTGGTGGACGGGCCGAAGGACGTTCAGCCATGACCACGCGTGACAGCCCGGACAGCCCGTGGATCCAGGCCGGGCGCCTGACCTTCCTGGCGCTGTACGCGGTGACCGTGTTGGCAGCGTTGGCCTGGGCGTTTTCCAATGTGCGCCAGATAGACCCGCAAAATCGCGCCGTGGTGCTGCACTTCGGCGCGCTTGATCGTATCCAGAATGCCGGGCTGCTATTGGCGTGGCCGCAGCCGTTTGAGCAAGTGGTGTTACTGCCGGCGGCGGACCGGGTGATCGAGCGTCGGGTGGAGAACCTGCTGCGCTCAGACACCGCGATCCAGGCCGATCGCGTGGCCAGCTTTGCCACGCCATTGAGCGATGCGCTGGCCGGTTCCGGTTACTTGCTGACCGGCGACGCGGGCGTGGTGCAACTGGATGTACGGGTGTTTTACAAGGTCACCGAGCCTTACGCGTTCGTGCTGCAGGGCGAGCATGTTTTGCCCGCGCTGGATCGCTTGGTCACGCGCAGCGCGGTAGCGCTGACGGCGGCACGCGACCTGGACACCATATTGGTCGCGCGCCCTGAACTGATCGGCACGGATAACGGCGCCGCCGAGCGTCGTGAACGGCTGCGCGGTGATCTGGTGCAAGGCATCAACAAACGCCTGACGGAGTTGGCGTCCACCGGTTTGGGGTTGGGCATTGAAGTCACCCGTGTGGATGTGCAATCGAGCCTGCCGGGCCCGGCGGTGAATGCGTTCAACGCCGTGCTGACGGCCAGTCAGCAAGCGGATAAAGCCGTTGCCAATGCGCGTACCGACGCGGAAAAGCTCACGCAGACCGCCACTCAGGATGCTGATCGTTTGGTGCAAGTCGCCCACGCTCAGGCCAGCGAGCGCCTCGCCAACGCCCAGGCGCAAACCGCCACCGTCGCCAGCCTCGCGCAGGTTAAGGACCCGGGCTTGCTGCTGCGGCTGTACCGCGAGCGCCTGCCGAAAATCCTCGGCCAGGCTGGCTCCGTAACCACGGTCGACCCCAAAGACGACTCCCGCTTGATCATTCAGGGAGCTGAACAATGAGCGCACCCATGCTGACGTCCGCCGAGCAGCGCAGTGCTGCGCGGCAATTGACCCTGGCCATGTTGGCGTTGGGCTTGTTGATATTGGGTTTGGTGTGGCGCTGGTTGGCGCCGGATCAAATGGGGGTGAGCCAGTTATTGCTGGGCGTGGCTTCTTTATTAGTGGCCGTGCCGGTGATGCGTTCTGCGTGGTACAGCCTGCGTTTCCCAAGCCTGCATGGCATCACTGACCAATTGATCGCCCTGGCGATGATGGGCGCATGGGCCACGGGTGATCTGCTCACCGCCGCGCTGCTGCCGATCATCATGATCTTCGGCCATGTGCTGGAGGAGCGCAGCGTGATCGGCTCCCAGGAAGCGATTCACGCCCTGGGCAAACTGACCCGCAGCCACGCGCGGTTGGTGCAGGCCGACGGCAGCATCGTTGAAGTGGATAACGGCACGTTGAACACCGGCGATATCGTCGAAGTGCGTGCCGGTGACCGAGTGCCCGCCGATGGCGTGGTGCTGTCCGGTCAGGCCAGCCTGGATACGGCGCCGATTACCGGTGAGTCGGTACCGCTGGAAGCCAGTGTGGGCGTGCAGGTGTTTGGCGGAGCGATCAACCTGGATGGCCTGCTGCGCTTGCAGGTGACGCGCACCGGTGATGAGTCGACGTTGGGCAAGGTCATCGCGTTGATGCAGAACGCCGAGCGCTCCAAGCCGCCGATCACGCGGCTGCTGGAGCGTTATGCCGGCAGTTATATGGTGCTGGTGTTGCTGCTGGCGGCGGTGACCTGGTTTGTGACCAATGACGCCCAGGCAATGTTGGCCGTGCTGGTGGCGGCGTGCCCGTGTGCGTTGGTGTTGTCGGCGCCGGCCACAGCGATTGCGGGGATTGCCGTCGCGGCGCGGCATGGGATTTTGATTCGCAGCTCGGCGTTTCTGGAAGAGCTGGCGGACCTGACGTCATTGGTGGTCGACAAGACCGGCACGCTGACATTTGGCACGTTGCGGTTGCAGTCCATCGAAACCACCGCGCCGGATCGGCAGGTGTTATTGAACCTGGCAGCCAGCCTGGGTTCTGCGAGTAGCCACCCGGTCAGCCGCGCGTTGGCGGGGTTGGCGACGCACGAGCAAATGCTGGCGTTGACCGATATCCGCGAGCGCCAAGGCCTTGGCGTGGTGGCGCAGACCGATCAAGGCGAGGCGGCGCTGGGGCGGCCGGAGTTGTTCGAGCAGTTGGGCATTACCACCACGGCGGTTCCCATTCATGACGGGCCGATTGCCGGGCTGGCGTTGAACGGGCAGTTTCTGGCGTGGATGTTGCTGGCGGACAGCGTCAAGCCGGAAGCACGCCAGGCCCTGCAAGAGCTGCGGGATTTGGGCCTGGGCCGCCAGTTGCTACTGACCGGCGACCGTCAAAGTGTTGCCGACAGCCTGGCGCTGGACGTGGGTATCAGCGACGTCGAAGCCCAAGCCTTGCCGGAAGACAAACTCAACCGCGTGCTGGGTGAGATCAGCAGCGGCTTCCGGCCAATGGTGGTGGGCGACGGCATCAACGATTCGCTGGCACTCAAGGCCGGTGTGGTCGGCGTGGCGATGGGCGCGGGCGGGGCGGATATCGCCTTGGCGTCGGCGGACGTGGTGTTGATCGGCAGCGATTTGCGCCGCTTGGGCACCTGTGTGCGCTTGAGCCGACAGTGCCGACACACGCTGCAGGTTAACGTGATCATCGGCCTGGGCTGGACGCTCGCTATTGTGGTGTTCGCCGCATTTGGCTGGTTGGGCGCGGCGGGCGCCATGATTGCGGCGGTGCTGCATAACCTCAGCACCTTGCTGGTGCTGGGTAATGCCGGGCGTTTGCTACGCTTTCAGGAACCCCTTTTGAAGCTCGACGAATAATTTCTGGAAATATTTGCACAGGGCTGTAACGCCGATGAGGGACCTCACTCTAGTGGTGTGTCGAGACTGAACAATCCGTTTGGACCGACTCCCATATTGATTCTCGAGGAATACAAAAATGAACATCAAAAATGCCGTTTCCGGTGCTGCCCTGGCTTTTGCTGCCGCCACTATGTTTGCCGGTGTCACCACCCAGGCACAGGCCGCCGACGCTCCTGTTCACTGCTACGGTGTGACTTCCTGCAAAGGCATGAACGACTGCAAAACTGCTGATAATGCCTGCAAAGGGCAGGCTGCTTGCAAGGGCCACGGTTTCAAGGCGATGACCAAGGCAGCCTGCGATGCCGCTGGCGGCAAAGTCGGCGAATAACCGGCACCGAGTGCTCCCGCAGCGGATGCCCCCACCGCTGCGGACACTTTGCCCAGGAGTGTTTGATGTCCGCTTCCCTTCCAAGTCTGGGTTACGGCCTGGGTTTACGCAGTGAGTACTATCAGCAGATCCTTGAACAGTCGCCGGCCGTGGATTGGTTCGAAGTGATCTCCGAGAATTATCTGGTCCAGGGCGGCAAAGCCTTGTACTACCTGGACGCTATCGCCGAACGCTATCCCTTGGTGATGCATGGCGTGTCCCTGTCTATCGGTGGGCCGCATGCCCTCGATATCGATTACCTGAAACAAATAAAGCAGCTCGCCGAGCGCATTCAGCCCGCGTGGATTTCCGATCATCTGTGCTGGAGCCGTGGCAGCGCGCACCAGTTGCACGATTTGTTGCCCTTGCCTTACACCGAAGAAAGCCTTTACCACGTGGCCGCCCGCGTTCGCCAAGTGCAGGACGTGCTGCAGCGCCCGCTGGTGCTGGAAAATGTCTCCAGTTACGTGCGCTCCAAGGCGGATGAGTTTACCGAGTGGGAATTCCTCAACGCGCTGGCCCATCTCACCGGCTGCCAGCTGCTGCTGGACGTTAATAATGTGTACGTGAGTTCGCGTAACCATGGTTTTGACGCGTGGACGTTTATTCGCAGCCTGCCACCGCAAAGCATTCGCCAGTTGCACCTGGCGGGGCATATGGACTACGGCGACTACGTGGTCGATACCCATGACCACCCGGTGTGTGACCCGGTGTGGGCGCTGTATCAACAGACGCTCGAACATTTGGGGCCGGTGTCGACCTTGTTGGAGCGCGATGACCATTTTCCGCCGTTCGAGGAGCTGCTCACCGAGTTGAGCAAAGCCCGCGAACTGGGCGCGACCGCGTTGGCCAGGAGGACGCTATGCGCCTGACCGACTGGCAGTTGGCCTTCGAACAGCACCTGTTATCTGAAACCTCCATCGCCAACAGCGACTTTGCCGCCACGTTAATCGGCGGGCCGACGCTGGACGTGGACACGGGCCTGGCGATTTATCACAACGCCTATGTATCGAGGTTGCAGGAAGTGTTGCGCCATGACTTCGGCGCGATCTGGTATTGGCTGGGCGACGATGAATTCGCGTTACTGACAGAGGCCTATGTGCGCCGTTATCCCTCCGCCCATTACAGCTTGCGCTGGCTAGGCGAGCGCTTCCCGGCGTTTATTGCGCAACACTTGGTGGCTGAGCAAAGCCCGCCGCTGGTTGAACTGGCGCGCCTGGAATGGGCGTTTACCCTGGCGTTCGATGCGCCGCAGGGCGAGCCGCTGAGCCTGAATGACATGGCCTCGCTGCCACCTGAAGACTGGCCGGGTTTGCAGGTCACTCTGGCGCCTTCGGTGCAGCAGGTGCGTTGCCATTTCAACAGCGTGGCGATCTGGCGGGCCAGCAAGGACGAGTCGGATTTCCCCGAAAGCCTCGCGCTTGAGTCGGCGCAGATTTGCCTGGTTTGGCGCCATCAGAACGTATGTCACTACCGCAGCCTGGAACCTGCAGAAGCCTGCGCGCTGGCAGGCATGGTGACGACCGGCTGGAATTTTTCAGAACTGTGCGCTGAGCTGGCAGTCACTTATGCAGAGGGTGCCCCTTTGCAGGCCGTTACGTGGCTGAAACAGTGGATCCAGGACGGTTTGCTCGAGCGCCGATTTCCATAGTGGAGAGCTATCAAATCGATAGCCTCCTACTTTGTCTTCGGATGGACTACCCTCACATCAGACGTCTGAAACATGGGGGGACTCGTCATGCTCGCGCAACTTCCACCGGCCTTACAGAATCTCAAGTTACCGCTACGTCTTCGACTCTGGGACGGCCATGAATTCAACTTGGGCCCCGAGCCCAGCGTGACCATCGTGGTGAAGGACCCCACGATCGTCAGTCAACTGACCCATCCCACGCTTAACTCACTTGGCGAGGCCTTCATTGAGGGCAGGCTGGAGCTGGAAGGCTCGATTGCCGAAGTGATTCGGGTGTGTGATGAATTGAGTACCGCCCTGGTTGATGATGAGGACACGCACCCCGTGCGTTCGATCCACGACAAGGCGACTGACGCAGCGGCGATTTCCTACCATTACGACCTGTCCAACGAGTTTTACCAGCTCTGGCTGGACCAGGACATGGCGTATTCCTGCGGTTACTTCGAGACCGGCAGCGAATCCATCGACCAAGCCCAACAAGACAAATTTCGCCACTTGTGCCGCAAATTGCGCCTGCAGCCGGGGGAGTATTTGCTTGATGTGGGCTGCGGATGGGGCGGGCTGGCGCGCTTTGCCGCGCGGGAGTTCGGCGCGAAAGTGTTCGGCATTACCCTGAGCAAGGAGCAGTTGGCGCTGGCTCGGGAGCGTGTGAAAGCCGAGGGCCTGGACGATCAGGTCGACCTGCAACTGCTCGACTACCGCGACCTGCCACAAGACGGCCGTTTCGACAAAGTGGTCAGCGTGGGCATGTTTGAACACGTCGGCCACGCCAACCTGGCGCAGTACAGCAAAACCCTGTTTGGCGCCGTGCGTGAAGGCGGCCTGGTGATGAACCACGGGATTACCGCCAAGCACACCGATGGTCGCCCGGTAGGCCGTGGCGCGGGTGAGTTTATCGAGCGTTACGTATTCCCCAACGGCGAACTGCCGCACCTGGCAATGATGACCGCCGAACTCAGCGAAGCAGGGCTGGAAGTGGTCGACGTTGAAAGCCTGCGCCTGCACTACGCACGCACCCTGGACCATTGGAGCGAGCGCCTGGAGGACAACCTGGAAGCGGCGGCGAAAATGGTACCGGAGCAAGCGTTGCGCATCTGGCGGCTGTACCTGGCCGGCTGCGCCTACGCGTTTGCGCGGGGCTGGATCAACTTGCATCAGATTCTGGCGGTGAAGCCCCATGCCGATGGCAGCCATGAACTGCCGTGGACGCGGGAGGATATCTACCGCTGATCTTCAAAACACTGCACATCAAAAAACTGTGGGAGCTGGCTTGCCTGCGATGGCGGTGTATCAGGACCAGATGAGTCGACTGATAGACCGCAATCGCAGGCAAGCCAGCTCCCACATTGGTTTTGTATTGGTTGTTAGAGAATGGGTGAAATCAAACGCGCCACCCGCATGCCCAGCTGTTGAAGGCGGCGGGTCTCGCGGCTTTCTTCTTTGCTGACCTCATGGGCCAGGGCAAAGTCAGCCAGCAGCATGTGCTCAACTTCGCTGGCAAACGCCTCGTCCACCGTCAGCAACATCACCTCGAAATTCAGCCGGAACGAACGGTTGTCCATGTTCGCGCTGCCGATGGCGCTGATTTCACTGTCCACCAACACCACCTTCTGATGCAGAAACCCCGGTGTGTAGCGGAACACCCGCACCCCGGCGCGTACGGCTTCGATCGCGTAAAGGCTGGAGGCGGCGTAGACAATTTTGTGATCAGGACGCGACGGCAGCAGCACGCGCACGTCTACGCCACGCAGAACAGCCAGGCGCAGCGCAGAGAACACGGCTTCATCGGGGATGAAATACGGGCTGGTGATCCACACCCGTTCGGTGGCGGCGTGGATGGCCTCTACAAAAAACAGCGAGCAGGTTTCATACGGGTCGGCCGGGCCGCTGGCGAGCAACTGGCAGAGCACGCCGTCTTCGGGGTAGGTGTCCGGCAGAATCAGCGGCGGCAATTCGCGCGCGGCCCAGAACCAGTCTTCGGCAAACGACTCTTGCAGGCACGCCACCACCGGGCCGGTGACTTGCACATGGGTGTCGCGCCATGGCGCCAAAGGCGGCTTTTTGCCAAGGTATTCGTCGCCGACGTTATGCCCGCCGACAAACCCGGTAATGCCGTCCACCACCACAATTTTGCGGTGGTTGCGAAAGTTGACCTGGAAGCGATTGAGCCAGCCGCTGCGAGTGGCGAAGGCTTTGACTTTGACCCCGGCGTCGCGCAGCGATTGCACATAACGGTGGGGCAGGGCGTGGCTGCCGATGCGGTCGTAGAGCACATGAATGTCGACGCCTTCGGCTGCTTTTTCCTTCAGCAAGGTATGTAACTGCCTGCCAAGCTCGTCGTCATGAATGATGAAGAACTGAAACAGCACCGCCGTTTTGGCGTTGCGAATGGCCTCGAAGATCGCGCCAAAGGTGGCGTCGCCATTGATCAACAAGCGCACTTCGTTGTTGGCCAGGCACGGCATGCGCCCCAGCTTGGGCATCGCGCGCAGCGACGCGTAGGCGCTGGAATTGCGCGCGGCCAGGGCTTCTTCGACCCACGGGCGCCAGTTCAGCTCGGTGATCGCCTTGTGCATTTCCTGGTTGGCCTGGCGCCGCGCCTGGATGTACGCGTCGAAGGTACTGCGGCCAAAAATCAGGTAGGGAATCAGCGTGAGGTAAGGCATGAACATCAACGACAACGCCCAGGCGATCGAGCCTTGGGCGGTCCTGACGGTCAGCACCGCATGGATGGCGGCGAGGGTCCCGAGAAAATGCAGCGAGGCAATGAAGTAGGCGAGCAGGTGCGGGCCAAAAAAATCCATGAACGACATCTCTCCAGACAGTCCAGTGCCTAACAGACCATGTCTGACGGCGATTGTCGCTATTTTATTTGCCGTGCAACACTGGCGGCTTTGCGGCGTCTAACGCCCACAATTACCCAGGAGTTACCCGATGAATGCTCGTCTGCTAAGTTTGGCCATGGTTGTTGGTTTGTCGCTGCCCGTGGCGGCTCAGGCACAGATGCTGGCGCCGGGTTTGTGGGAATTGACCACCAGCAATATGAAAGTCGATAACCAGGACCTGCCGGACCTTTCGCTGATCCTCGGCCAACTGAAACAACAGATGACCCCTGAGCAGCGCGCGATGCTGGAAAAACAGGGCATCACCATGGCCGGCAAAGGCGTGCAGGTGTGCCTGACGCCAGCGCAGGTCGCCTCCGATTCGATCCCCCTGACGGACCCGCAGTCGGGCTGCAAACAGGAAGTGACCGAGAAGAACGGCAACCAGTGGAAATTCCGCTTCAGCTGCCCGAAAGCCCAAGGCACCGGCGTGGCCACCTTCAAGAGCCAGCAGGAATTCACCACCACGGTTAACGGCACTTTCAATGTCACCGGCATTCAGCAGAAAGGCAGCCTCGACAGCCACGCCCAGTGGCTGGGCAACGATTGCGGTACGGTCAAACCTCGCGCTTAACGCACAAAGTGCAGCGGCAAACCCTGGCAGCTGTCGACCACCTGGCCGTCGTGCCACGCCAGGTGGCCTGACACCAGCGTGGTGCTGACGCTGTGACGCAAGCTGCGCTCGGCGAACGGTGTCCAGCCGCAGCGTGCCAAAATCGGCTGGCTGCTCACCGGTTTGCCTTCGGGCTCGGGCTGGATCAGCACCAGGTCGGCCCAGTAGCCCTCGCGTAAGTAACCACGATCAGGAATGGCGAACAGATCAGCCACGCGGTGACTGGTTTTCTCCACCAGCGTAGTCAGCGGCAGGTGCCCGTCAGCCACCAATTCCAGTAGCGCCGGCAGTGCGTGCTGCACCAGCGGCAGCCCGGACGGCGCTTCGCGATAGCCCAACTGTTTTTGCGCCCAGGTATGCGGCGCATGGTCACTGCCAATCACATCCAGGCGATCACTCAGCAAGGCCAGGCGCAGCGCGTCGCGGTCGGCGCGGGTCTTGATCGCCGGGTTGCATTTGATCTGGTGGCCGAGTCGGTGATAGTCACGGTCATCAAACAGCAAGTGATGCAGGCAGACCTCGGCGGTGATGCGTTTTTCCGCCAGAGGTTTGTCTTCGAACAGCGCCAACTCGCGGGCGCTGGTGAGGTGCAGCACGTGCAGGCGCGTGCCGTGACGCTTGGCCAATTCCACCGCAAGCGAGGATGAGCGATAGCAGGCTTCGGCATCGCGGATCAGCGGGTGAGCGACGGCGGGAATGTGCTCGCCAAAGCGCTCGCGCAGGCGTTGCTCGTTGGCCAGGATGCTGGGCGTGTGTTCGCAATGGGCCAGCAAAATGGTCGGCACTTCGGCAAACAATCGCTCCAGAATTCGCGGGTCGTCCACCAGCATATTGCCGGTGGAGGCACCCATGAACACTTTGACCCCGGCGACTTCCCGCGGGTCGAGGGCGGCGACGGTGTCGAGGTTGTCGTTGCTCACGCCAAAGTGAAAGCCGTAGTTGGCCACCGAGTGCAGCGCAGCGCGGCGTTTTTTATCGGCCAGGGCTTCCAGGTTCAACGTGGCGGGGTTGGTGTTGGGCATGTCCATGAAGCTGGTGATGCCACCCGCGACCGCCGCGCGGGATTCGCTGTAGAAGCTGCCTTTGTCCGGCGCGCCGGGTTCGCGAAAGTGCACCTGGTCGTCGATCATGCCCGGCAGCAACCACTGACCTGCAGCGTCGATTTCCACCGGCTCGTTGTAGCCTTCCAGGCTGGCGGCGATCTTCTCGATACGGCCATTGGCGACCAGCACATCGGCGTCGAATTCCTGGCCTTCATTGACCAGGCGGGCGTTGCGAATCAGCACACGGCTCATGGTTCAGAACTCGTTTTGCAGGGCTTTATAGCCACGCACCAAATCGACGTTGGTGCGCGCCACGTCCTCGGAAAACTCCGAGGCGCTGATGCTGACCGGCGGGAATTGCGACAGGTCAGTGTTCGGCCCGATGCGGGTGGTGGAAGGCACGTAGAACGCGTCGGGCAGGTCGCGGCCGTCGACCACCGAGTTGTGGCGCACCACGCAGCCGTCGCCCACGGCGCAGTTGAACAACACGCTGTTGAAACCGATAAACACGCGGTCGCCGACGGTGCAGGGGCCGTGGACGATGGAGCGATGCGCAATCGAGGTAAATTCGCCGATGGTGACCGCTGCGCCGGATTTGGAGTGGATGACCACGCCGTCCTGGATGTTCGAGTTGGCGCCGATGGTGATCGGGTCCATGGCGCCGCTGGCGTTGACTTCGTCGGCGCGGATGACCGCGTAGGGACCAACGAATACGTTCTCGCCGATGATGACCTTGCCGCAGATGATTGCCGTCTTGTCGACGTAGGCCGACTCGGCAATCACCGGCAGGTCGCCGGAAGGGTTCTTGCGAATCATGGTGTGGGCTCCGTGATGATGTGGACGTGGTTGCCGTCGATGGCGTTGTAGAAGCAAGTGACTCGGCCGGTGTGGCAGGCCGGGCCACGTTGGTTGACGATCAGCAGCACTGCGTCGCCGTCGCAATCCAGGCGTGCTTCGACCAACTGTTGCCAGTGGCCGGAGCTTTCGCCTTTGCGCCACAGTTGCTGGCGCGAGCGTGACCAGTAGCAGACTTGCCCGGTGGCCAGGGTTTCGATGAGGGCCTGGCGGTTCATCCAGGCCAGCATCAACACCTCGCCGCTGCGGTGTTGCTGGGCGATGGCGGCAATCAAGCCATCGCTGTTCCACGGCAGGGCGTCGAGCACGCTGTCGAGTGGAAAGCGGCTGCCGAGGGCAGCCTTTTCCAGATCGAGCATGCTCAAGGTCATGGCTTGCTCAGGGCGGCGCACAGGGTGTTGAGGTTGTATTCGAACAGACCGGTAAAGGTGCTGGCGGGGCCTTCGGCTGCGAGAGCGTCGGAGTACAAGGTGCCGCCGATCTGCGCGCCGCTTTCGTCAGCGATCTGCTTGAGCAGGCGCGAGTCCTTGATGTTTTCCATGAACACGGCCTTGACCTTGTCTTTGCGGATCTGGGTGATCAGCGCGGCGACTTCGGCAGCAGACGGCTCACGTTCGGTGGACAGGCCTTGTGGCGCGAGGAACTGAATGCCATAGGCCTGGCCCAGGTAGCCGAACGCGTCATGGGAGGTAACGATGCGGCGGTTGCCCGGTGGCAGTGCGCCAAACTTGGCCTTGGCTTCGGCCAGCAAACGGTAGATTTCTTTCAGGTAGGTTTGGCTGTTGCGCTCGTAGTCCGCCTTGTTGGCCGGGTCGGCGGCCACCAGTGCCTTGGTGATGTTGTTTACGTAGATTTCGGCATTGGCCAGGTTGTGCCAGGCGTGCGGGTCGGGGATGGTCTCGCCGTCCTCTTCCATGGTGTGGGAGATCACGCCTTTACTGGCGGTGACCACCGTGGCTTTGGTCTCGGTGCTGGTCACCAGACGGTCCAGCCATGGCTCGAAGCCGAGGCCGTTCTTGATGATGACCTTGGCCTTGAGCAACGCTTTGGCGTCGTCCGGCGTCGGCTCATAGGTGTGGGCGTCGGAGTCGGGGCCGACCATGTTGCTGATCTGGATGTGGTCGCCACCAATCTGGTGGGTCATGTCATCGAGAATACTGAAGCTGGTGACCACCTGGAGTTTGTCGGCGGCCTGGGCCATCGACAGGGGCAGCAGGATACTGAACAGCACGAGTAAAGCGCGCATCGGGAAACACCTCATTGGGATGTAAGAGAGGGCGGCCGGCGCAGCAAACCGTGCACCGGACCGAAAACCACGGACAGCAAATACCCAGCGCCAGCCACCAGCACGATGGCCGGGCCGCTGGGCAATGAGTAATAAAACGACAGCAACAAACCGAACCACACCGACAGGCATCCCAGCACCGCCGATACCGCGATCAACACCGGCAGGCGCCGGCTCCAGAAACGTGAAGCAATGGCCGGCAACATCATCAAGCCCACGACCATCAAGGCGCCGATGGCCTGGAAACCGATCACCAGATTCAGCACCACCAAGGTTAAAAACAAACCGTGGGCGAGTGGGCCGAGGCGGCTGACGGTTTGCAGGAACAGCGGGTCGAGGGTGTCCAGCAATAGCGGCTTGTAGATCACCGCCATGGCGATCAGGCTGAAACTGGAGACCCACAGCATGCCGGTGAGGGTGGTTTCATCCACCGCCAGCGCAGAGCCGAACAGCAGGTGCAGAAGGTCCAGGCGTTTGCCGGCGATGCCGAGGATCAGCACGCCGGCGGCGAGGGAGATCGGGTAGATGGCCGCTAGGCTGGCGTCTTCACGCAGGCCGGTGCGGCGCGTGATCCATGCAGATAAACCCGCCATGCTCAGGCCGGCGCCAAGGCCGCCAATGGTCAAGGCAGGCAGGCTGATGCCGGCAAACCAGAAGCCCAGCGCAGCGCCGGGCAAGATGCCGTGGGCCACGGCGTCACCGATCAGGCTCATGCGTCGCAGGATCAAGAAAACGCCCAATGGCGCAGTGCTGCACGCGAGTACGAGCCCGCCGATGAGGGCGCGGCGCATGAAGACAAAATCCTGGAACGGCATCCACAGGTGGGCAGCAAAGTGCATCAGGCCACCTGCATGTGCGGTTGCGGGCGTATCAGTTCTTTACTGGTGCCGAACACGCAGCCGGTGCTTTTGATCTGCACCACGTTCTGGGTGTGATGGCGCACGGAGGCGAGGTCGTGACACACGATGACCACCGTGCGGCCTTCATCGTGCCAGGCGTGCACGTGTTTCCAGCACAAGGCCTGGCCTTCTTCGTCGAGGGCCGCATGGGGTTCGTCGAGCAGCAACACCGGCGCTTCGGCCAGGCTCATACGGGCGAGCAGGGCGCGTTGCAGTTCGCCGCCGGACAACGCCATCAGCGGGCGATGTTCAAGGCCGGTGAGGCACCAGTCTTCCAGCACGGCTTGCAGGCGATGGCTGCGTTGTTCCGTGTTGAGCTGGGTGCCCCAGAAACCGGCGGCGACCAATTCTTGCAGGCTGATCGGAAACTGGCGGTCCAGGTGTTGCTGCTGGGGCAGAAACGACAGACCGCCACGGCGTGGAACATCCACCGTGACCTTGCCCGCCAGCGGCTTTTGCAGGCCGGCGATGACTTTGAGCAGGCTGCTTTTGCCAGTGCCGTTGGCGCCGATGATGCCGGTGAGGCTGCCTTTTTCCAGTGTGAGGTCCAGGGCAGGCGTCAGCGGTTGGCCGGGGGCGCCCCAGCGCAAAGCGTTACAGGTGATCATGCAGGGTTTCTCGTCCAGCGGCTTTCAGCCACGGCATCGTGCGCGTGCAGGCTTTCGGCGTGGATCACTTTCAGGTGGAAGGCTTTGACGGCATCCGAGCGTTTCAAGGCGAGGTTCAGGCGGCGCGCGGCGTCTTCGCAGAACATCAGGTTCTGCCCGTTGGCCAGGGCGAAGGCTTGTTCGTCCGCGCGTTTTACAGCGGTTTGCACGGCGGTGCCGAGGGCGGTTTCTACATCGTCGATCAGGGCGCTGAGCGGCAGATCGGGCAGCGTTTCATCCAGTTGGATTGATAACTGCGCGCTGCTGCGCTGGCTGTGAGGCGTGGCGACAATGCCGTCGGCGCTGCCGAGCCAGGTCAACACGTCTTCATGCTGCAACGGCGTGTTGGCGAAATCGGCGAGAAATTGCTGCTGAATCAACTGCCTGGCGAGGGCAGCGGAGCACGGGCAGGTTGAGGAATAGGTAACGTCAATTTTTAGTTCCACGTGGAACATCTGGTTTTCAAGACGCGCCTCGATGCTCACCGGGTAGCCTTTCCAGCCGGCTAGCGGGCTGACCAAAGCTGCGCGTTTGAGCAGCAAGTCTGTGTGAATACGCAGGTAGGCGTTCTTAGATAAACCTTCATGACTCTCCAGAAACCGCTCAAGTAGAGTACGCAGAAGCGCAGGCGTTAGCGGCTGTTGGTCGAGCAATTCCAGCGCCAGGTAGAGGCGTGACATATGAATGCCACGGGCTTCACCGTCGTCCAGGCTTACACCTGCATCGGCGGTGGCGGTCAGGCGCTGGCCATCGATGAGGATCGGCAAAGCGATGCCGCACATGCCAACCCAATCGAGTGGCAAGGCTTGGCGTGAAGCCTGCGCGGCGATATCCGGCAGAGTCAGCGCATTCATGGGCAGGTCCATCGTTGGAAATAAAAAGACATGTTATATTATAACTATTGAGTCGACGATGATTTTTCTATTCCAGTCTTTCTTCAGTCATGTCGAGCAGGGACGCTCCTTTATTTGCGGTATTTGTCATGCACAGACGTCAGCTCCTTAACCTGCTGCTGGTCAGCCCCCTGTTCGCATTGCCTTTGGGGGCCTACGCCACACAGATCCGCAATGCGCGCCTGTGGCGCTCGGACGATAAACTGCGGCTGGTGTTCGACCTCAGCGGCCCGGTGCAATACAAGACGTTTTCCCTGACTTCGCCGGAACGCGTGATCATTGACCTGAGCGGTTCCGGGCTCAGCGGTGACTTCTCGCAACTTGCGCTGAAAAACAGCGGCATTACGTCGATCCGCTCGGGGCATTTCGGTCAGGGCGACACGCGAATCGTGCTGGACCTGGCCTCGCCGATGCAGCTCAACAGCTTCCTGTTGCCGCCGCAGGATGGCCAGGGCCATCGCTTGGTACTCGACCTGACCAGCGCCACTCAGGCGCCTCGCCAGATCGCCGCTGAACCGTTGCCGCTGATTGCGCCGGTGGACAAAGCCCATCCCAAGCGCGACATCATTGTGGTGGTCGATCCCGGCCACGGCGGCAAAGACCCTGGCGCCATTGGCTCCAAGGGCCAGCGCGAAAAAGACGTGGTGCTGTCGATCGCCCAACTGTTGGCCAAACGCTTGAAGCGCGAGAAGGGCTTTGACGTGAAACTGGTGCGCAACGACGACTTCTTCGTGCCGCTGCGCAAGCGCGTGGACATCGCGCGTCAGCACAAGGCCGACATGTTTATCTCGGTGCACGCCGACGCCGCGCCACGCCTCACGGCCTCGGGCGCTTCGGTGTATGCACTGTCGGAAGGCGGCGCCACCTCTGCCACCGCGCGCTTCATGGCGCAACGCGAAAACGGCGCCGACTTGTTGGGCGCCACCACGCTGCTCAATCTGAAGGACAAGGACCCGATGCTGGCCGGGGTGATTCTCGACATGTCGATGAACGCCACTATCGCTTCGAGCTTGCAGCTGGGCAGTTCGGTATTGGGCAGCCTGCAAAACATCACCACGCTGCACCAGAAGCGTGTGGAGCAGGCCGGTTTTGCGGTGCTCAAATCACCGGATGTGCCGTCAATCCTGGTGGAAACCGGGTTTATCTCCAACACCCAGGACGCCCAGCGGCTGGTCACGGCGCGTCATCAACAGGCTGTAGCTGATGGCCTGTTTGAAGGCCTGAAAAAGTACTTCCAGAAGAACCCGCCGATGAACAGCTACATGGCCTGGGTTCAGGAACAGCAGAACGGCCAGGTCTAGCAGCCGGTAATACGGCTGCACGTGAACTTTGCGCTGGCGCCACCGGAACTGGAAAACCGGTTAAGGGTGGTCCAGCCCACGCGGCGCGTGTAGCCGACCCACGCCTCACCATCGGACGCCAACCCGGTAAAGAACGTCAGCTGCCCGTAGCGGCTGTTGGTCTGTGCCCAATAGCGCTTGCCGATCACCTCAAAACCGCGCAAATACGTGGTGCTTCCCATCGTCGCCACACTGTAGGCATTGCCCAGCGGGTCGACACACGCCAGCAGGTTGGCACTGCGCGTGCAGTTCGCCAGCAGGCTCGGTACCTGCGCGCAGGCTGGTCCCGCGGCTGCTAAAAACAGGGCGCACAGCAGGTATTTCATAAGTTTTCTCGGAGCAGGAAAGTGGCCAAGCATTGCGCCCTTCGTCGTGACGAGCAAGGGGGATTGGATTATTTGTATTGTTATACTATAACATTGAAAGTCAGCCCGACCCGTGACGCGCTTCCCATGACTGAACAAGAATTGCTTGCTCAACCGCCTGCTGACTACATGAACGACGCCCAGCAAGCCTTCTTCCGCGCGTTGCTGCTGACCCAGCGTGATGAGCTGCAAGCCCGCATCGAGGCTGAGTTTGTGGCGTTGCGCGAGCAGGAAACCAACAGCGACCTGGCCGATGTGGGCGCCGCCGAAGAGCAGCGCCAGTGGCAACTGCGCCTGCTGGAGCGCGAAAAAAAGCTTTTGGACAAGATCGATGACGCCCTGGAGTTGTTGGCCCGCGGCGAATACGGCTGGTGCCGCGAAACCGGCGAGCCCATCGGCCTGCAACGCCTGCTGCTGCGGCCCACAGCGACCTTGAGTATCGAAGCCAAAGAACGTGAAGAGCTGCGCGAACGCCATAAACGGGCGATTTGACCGGCCACCCCTGATGAGGATTACCTGATGACCAATCGTCTCCCCGTTACCGTGTTGTCCGGCTTCCTCGGCGCCGGTAAAAGCACGCTGCTCAACTATGTCCTGCGTAACCGCGAAAACCTGCGGGTGGCAGTGATCGTCAACGACATGAGCGAGATCAACATCGACGGCAGCGAGGTCCAGCGCGACGTCACTCTCAACCGCGCCGAAGAAAAACTGGTGGAGATGAGCAACGGCTGCATCTGCTGCACCTTGCGGGAAGACTTGCTGGAAGAGGTCGGAAAGCTCGCCAAGGAAGGTCGGTTCGATTACTTGTTGATCGAATCCACCGGTATCTCAGAGCCGTTGCCCGTGGCCGAAACCTTCACCTTTCGCGATGAAAACGAGCAAAGCCTGGCCGACGTTGCGCGGCTGGACACCATGGTCACCGTGGTCGACGGCATGAACTTCCTGCTCGACTACCAGGCCGCAGAAAGCCTGGCCTCACGCGGCGAAACCCTGGGCGAAGACGATGAACGCTCGATTACCGACTTGTTGATCGAGCAGATCGAATTCGCCGAGGTGATTTTGATCAGCAAGATCGATCTGATCAGCAGCCACGAACGTGAAGAGTTGATCGCCATCCTCGAACGCCTCAACGCGCAGGCCGAAATCATTCCGATGGTCATGGGCGAGGTGCCGTTGAACAAGATCCTCAACACGGGTCGCTTCGACTTCGAGCGCGCCGCTCAAGCGCCGGGTTGGTTGCAGGAATTGCGCGGTGAGCATGTGCCGGAAACCGAAGAGTACGGCATTGCTTCCACGGCTTACCGTGCCCGCCGCCCGTTTCATCCGCAGCGTTTTTTCGACTTTATCGACCGCCCGTGGGTGAACGGCAAACTGCTGCGTTCCAAAGGTTTTTTCTGGCTGGCCAGCAAGCATCAGGACGCTGGCAGCTGGTCACAGGCTGGCGGCTTGATGCGCCATGGCTTTGCCGGGCGCTGGTGGCGCTTTGTACCAAAAAGCCAATGGCCGCAGGACGAAGAAAGCGTGGCCGCCATCATGGGCAACTGGCAATTGAGCACCGGCGATTGCCGTCAGGAGCTGGTGTTTATCGGGCAAAACATTGATTTCGCCCAGATGCGCGCCGAGCTGGATGCGTGCCTGCTTAACGAGGAAGAAATGGCCCTGGGCGTTGAAGGTTGGCGCCTCCTGACTGACCCCTTTGGCCCTTGGTTTGAGGAGGAAGCTGCCTGATGCTGGCTCCGATGACTTCCCTGCGCCCTGTCATTCGCCAAACTCGCGGTGACACCCCGCTGGCGCTGTCCGACATCCTTGAAGACGGCGTCAACCTGGCGGTGTGGCAGCGCCAGTTACCCCTGCATATCGCCGAATTCGGTGCTTTGCTGGTGGCGCTGAATGAACCGTTGGCGGATTCCATGGTGATTGAGCTGAAAGATGAGGGCGGCGTACCGAACTTGCAGGGTTTGGCGTCCAGCTGCAGCGATCTTGAAGGCTACGAAGGCTTTATCGCCGATGTTTCCTGGCTTGTCAGCGCGTTTGCCTGCCTGTTGGGCGCCAAGCGCATCGGTGTGCGCTTGCGGCTGCTGGACAAGGCCATGTGCCCGCGGTTTCACGTGGACCATGTGCCCGTGCGACTGATCACCACTTACGCCGGTATCGGCAGCCAATGGCTGCGCGAAGGCGTGATGGATCGCCGCGCACTCGGCCAGCCGGACGCGGAGCCTGTCGAGCGCATCGAGCAGGTCCGCTGCGGCGAAGTCGCTTTGCTCAAAGGCACCAAATGGCACGGTAACGAGCACCACGGCCTGATCCACCGGTCGCCGGCGCTCAAGGCTGATGAGCGACGGGTAATCCTGACACTGGATTGGCTCGCATAACCGCGTAGGATCAAACGCTCTACACGGTCTGAATGATGCCTTCCATGCTGCAGAACATTCCCACCCACGTGATTGCCGGGCCGTTGGGCGCCGGCAAAACCAGCCTGATCAAGCACCTGCTCGCCCAGCGCCCGGCAGACGAGCGTTGGGCAATATTGATCAACGAGTTCGGGCAGATTGGCCTGGACGCAGCGCTGCTTACTCAGGATGACGACGGCATTGCCTTGGGCGAGGTGGCCGGTGGCTGTTTATGCTGTGTGAATGGTGCACCGTTCCAGGTAGGCCTGGGCCGTTTGCTGCGTAAGGCCAAGCCGGATCGCTTGTTTATCGAACCCTCGGGCCTGGGCCACCCGGCGCAATTGCTCAAGCAACTGCGGGCAGCGCCGTGGCAGGACGTGTTGTCTGTTCAGCCGTGTGTGCTGGTGCTGGATGCCCAGGCGCTGGCGGCGGGCAAACCCTTGCCTGAAGCGCAACGCGAAACATTGGCCAGTGCCGGACTGTTGGTATTGAACAAGGATGAGGCGCTCGACGCCTCGCAGCGCCAGGCCATCGAACGACAACTGCCCCATCGCCCGCTCTATTGGACCCGTCAGGCGCACCTGCCGCTGGCGCAGTTGCCCGGCCTGAATGCAAAAGCCGCTGCGGCTGTGGATAACTTCGACGTGCCCAAGGGCTTGGCGCAAATGCCGGCCATCTGGAGCGATCCGGCCGTGCCGATTTGCTTGAGCCAGGGCCAGGAAGGTGGTTGGAGCATCGGCTGGCGGTGGCATTCGAGCCAGCAATTTGACCCTCAGCGCCTGCGTGACTGGCTGGCAAACCTTGATTGGCGCCGCGCCAAACTGGTTATCCACAGCCCCGACGGTTGGGTGTCCGCCAACGCTGTGGATAACAGCCCGCTCGCCTGGCAACCCAGCGAATGGCGCCGCGATTCACGTATTGAATTGATCTTCAGCGCGCCACAGGACGCGGCTGCGCTACAGGCTGCGCTTGCAGCCTGCCGTCAGTGACGGTTTTTGCTGGCGTGGTCCTGGCGCCATTGGCTTAGCTCGATCACCTCGGCGGTCGGCAGCGGCGTTTTGATTTCGAACGGGTAGGGCGCCAGTTCGATCTGTGCGCTGTGAGCGCCGAACTGGGTGATGGTCCCGGAATGACGGGTTTCCCCTGTCACGGTGAACTCGAAGTTGTAGATGCGCGCCAGGCGGCGCCGACCATTGGCGTCCTTCACAAAACCGATGCGTTTGAGCGCCACTGCACCGTCGAGCAGCTCGATATCGAGCTTGGCGCAGTGCTGTTTGACGCGCTCCAGCGCCCGTTCGCGCAGGCCGTGGTTGTGCCACACCCAGGCGGCGCCGGTCGCCAGCAGCATCAATACGAAGATGTTTCCCAGGGTGAGCATGCGATGAACTCCAACAAAGTGAGAGCAGCTTAACTGTGTCGCCGGTCTGTCGTACAGGCTGCGTTTAGTCGCATACTGCGCGGCCTGAATTTCAATGGTTTTACGGAAATCTCCCGCATGAAACGCACACCTCATCTGCTTGCGATCCAGTCTCATGTGGTCTTTGGCCACGCCGGAAACAGCGCCGCCGTGTTCCCCATGCAGCGGGTCGGGGTGAATGTCTGGCCGCTCAACACGGTGCAGTTCTCCAACCACACTCAGTATGGACAGTGGGCGGGCGAAGTGTTGGCGCCGCAGCAAATTCCGGCGCTGGTGGAAGGCATTGCGGCGATTGGCGAACTGGGCAACTGTGATGCGGTGCTGTCTGGCTACCTCGGCAGTGCCGCCCAGGGCCGCGCGATCCTGACAGGCGTGGCGCGCATCAAGGCCATCAACCCCAAGGCGTTATATTTGTGCGACCCGGTGATGGGCCATCCGGAAAAAGGCTGCATCGTGCCGCAGGACGTCAGCGATTTCCTGCTGGATGAAGCCGTGGCCATGGCCGACTTTTTGTGCCCGAACCAGCTGGAGCTGGACAGCTTTGCCGGGCGCAAGCCGCAATCGCTGTTTGACTGCCTGGGCATGGCAAAAGCATTGCTGGCGCGCGGGCCGAAGGCGGTGTTGGTCAAGCACCTGGATTACCCGGGCAAGTTGCCGGAGGGTTTCGAGATGTTGTTGGTGACGGCTGAAGGCAGCTGGCACCTGCGCCGACCGTTGCTGGCGTTTCCGCGTCAGCCGGTGGGCGTGGGCGATCTGACCTCGGGGCTGTTTCTGGCGCGTGTGCTGTTGGGGGACAGCCTGCAGGCGGCGTTCGAATTCACCGCTGCGGCTGTGCATGAAGTGCTGCTGGAAACGCAGGCGTGTGCCAGTTACGAGCTGGAACTGGTACGGGCTCAGGACCGAATCGCCCATCCGCGCGTACGCTTTGAGGCCACACCGATTAGTTTGTAACCCCACAAAAACCAATGTGGGGGGCTTGTTGTGGCGAGGGAGCTTGCTCCCGCTGGGCTGCGTAGCGGCCCCAAAAATCTTGGGAGCGCTTCGCACTCCAGCGGGAGCAAGCTCCCTCGCCACAATAAGCCCGCTCCCACATTCTGATCTGGTTTACAGACCGGGGCTTACGGCCCGTCGGCCTTGATTTCCTGATAGCGCTTCTCCAGCTCCTGGCGAATCTGCCGGCGTTGCTGGGCCTGCACGAACCGGCGCTTGTCTTCGCTGTTCTGCGGTTGCAGCGGCGGTACGGCGGCGGGTTTGCGCTGGTCGTCCACTGCCACCATGGTGAAGAAACAACTGTTGGTATGGCGCACCGAGCGCTCGCGGATGTTCTCGGTCACCACCTTGATGCCCACTTCCATCGACGTATTGCCGGTGTAGTTGACCGACGCAAGGAAGGTCACCAGCTCGCCGACATGGATCGGCTCGCGAAAAATCACTTGGTCCACCGACAGCGTGACCACATAGCGGCCGGCATAACGGCTCGCGCAAGCGTAGGCCACTTCGTCGAGGTACTTGAGCAATGTGCCGCCGTGGACATTGCCTGAGAAGTTGGCCATGTCAGGGGTCATCAATACCGTCATCGACAGCTGGGCGTTTCCGGGTTCCATAGCACACTCACGGTTGTAGGCATCGGTTGGGGAGCACCTCTGCGGGTGCTGGAATCTTTGCTGCGCCATCCCTAACGGGACGCCGGTGGGCGGCTTGCCGTCACGCGTGCGCCGATCTGTTTCCATATATTGCACCGGCTTTCTGCCGGAAGTCGCGGTGTTAACCTTCAAAAGCCCGTGTCAGGGCATTTCTTACGATTCAGGCCGACTTTTCCTTCCGCGCTTTTCGACTTTTCAGAAGCGCGCGCGGAAGTGGGAAAAGCGTCAGTACCCTCAAGGAGCCCCTCGCCATGCACGCCATCAGCTTTATCCAGGACTTGGCCGTGATCATGCTGGTGGCAGGGGTTGTCACCATCCTGTTCCACCGCTTCAAGCAGCCGGTGGTGCTGGGTTACATCGTCGCCGGGTTCATCATCGGCCCGCACACCCCGCCGTTCGGCCTGATCCACGACGAAGACACGATCAAGACCCTCGCTGAACTGGGGGTGATCTTCCTGATGTTCTGCCTGGGCCTGGAATTCAGCCTGCGCAAGCTGTTCAAGGTCGGCGCCACGGCGTTTATCGCAGCCTTCCTCGAAATCATCCTGATGATCTGGATCGGCTACGAAATCGGGCGCTGGTTTGACTGGAACACCATGGACTCGCTGTTCCTCGGCGCGATTCTGGCGATCTCCTCGACCACCATCATCGTCAAGGCGCTCAATGACCTGAAGATGAAGAACCAGCGCTTCGCCCAGTTGATTTTCGGCGTGCTGATCGTGGAAGACATCCTCGGCATCGGCATCATCGCCTTGCTGTCGAGCATCGCCGTCAGTGGCACGGTCAGCTCCGGCGAGGTGTTCTCCACCGTCGGCAAGCTCTCGCTGTTCATGATCGTCGCGCTGGTGATCGGCATTTTGCTGGTGCCGCGCCTGCTCGCCTACGTGGCCAAGTTCGAAAGCAACGAGATGCTATTGATTACGGTGCTGGGCCTGTGTTTTGGCTTCTGCCTGCTGGTGGTCAAGCTGGAATACAGCATGGTGCTGGGCGCATTCCTGATCGGCGCGATCATGGCCGAATCCCGGCAGCTCATTAAGATTGAGCGCCTGATCGAACCTGTTCGCGACATGTTCAGTGCGATCTTCTTTGTCGCCATTGGCTTGATGATCGATCCACAGATATTGCTGCAATACGCCTGGCCCATCGCCGTAATCACCGTGGCCGTGGTGCTGGGCAAGATGCTGTCCTGTGGCCTGGGCGCGTTTATCGCCGGCAACGACGGCCGAACCTCACTGCGCGTGGGCATGGGGCTGTCACAGATTGGCGAGTTTTCCTTCATCATTGCGGCGCTTGGGATGACCTTGCAGGTTACCAGCGACTTTCTGTATCCGGTGGCCGTGGCGGTCTCAGTGATCACCACATTGCTCACGCCTTACTTGATTCGCAGTGCCGACCCGCTGTCGCTGAAAATCGCCGCCGTGATGCCCCAGCGTATGAGTCGCGTGTTCGGGATGTATGGTGAATGGCTGCGCAGCATTCAGCCACAAGGCGAGGGCGCGATGCTGGCGTCGATGATCCGCAAGATCATCCTGCAAGTCGGGGTGAATCTGGCGCTGGTGATAGCGATCTTCTTCACCGGCAGTTTTTTCGCGGCGCGCATCGGCGGGTATCTGGAGGGCTGGATCAGTGATCCGAGCTGGCAGAAGGCGTTGATCTGGGGCGGGGCGTTGCTGTTGTCGTTGCCGTTTCTGATTGCGGCGTACCGCAAGCTCAAGGCGCTGTCGATGCTGCTGGCGGAGATGAGCGTGAAGCCGGAGATGGCCGGGCGGCATACCCAGCGCGTGCGTCGGGTGATTGCGGAGTTGATCCCGATCCTTTCGCTGCTGGTGATCTTCCTGCTATTGGCAGCCTTGTCGGCCAGTATTCTGCCGACCAACAAGTTGCTGGTGCTGATCGCCGTGGTCACGGCGGCGGTGGCGGCCGTGCTCTGGCGCTGGTTCATCCGCGTGCATACGCGGATGCAGGTCGCCTTGCTGGAGACCCTGGATAACCATAAAGACACGCCAGAACACTAACTATTGCGAGCTGGCGCGCTCACTGTGGCGAGCGAGCTTGTTGTTGTGAGCTAGCTTGTTGTGGCGAGCGAGCTTGCTCGCGTTGGGCTGCGCAGCAGCCCCAAAACCCTCACGTCACTGCATCTGAAAGAACGCATCGCCTGAATTGGGGCTGCTTCGCAGCCCAACGGGAGCAAGCTCCCTCGCCACAAAAGCTGGATCACCAGAGGTTTCGGGGATCAGCTTTCCAGCCAGACGTCCCGCGCCCAGTGCCATACCGATTCCCAGGTTTCCTCGGTCACCAGCTCTTCTTCGCCGGACCACAACACCACGGTGCCGTCTTCTTCGACGCAGTAGTAGTCGTCGCCGTCCTGGCAGATCGGGATCATGCTGCGATCAACCCCGGCATCCCAGGCGTTGGCGGCCACTTCCGGCAGGTAGGTGTGGGACTGTGGGTCGGTGACAGTCACCGGTTCCAGGCTGCCATACACTACGTCGCTGACGGTCAGCAGGAATTCGCGGAAGACAAAGGGGATGTCGATGAACAGCTGTTCCTCGATTTCCACAATCTGATCTTCATCAGGCAGTTCCAGAGGCACCGGAACCGGTTCGTTGGCTTCACGCAATTGTTCGATGATTTCTTCCACGGCCGGGATCCTCTTGCTGATGGCGCGGTTTATAGGGGCGTTTTATACAGTAGCTCGCCATAAGTGCAACCGTGAAATAGAAAACCCCGGAACATGTCCGGGGTTTTTATTGCCAGTGGCTCAAGCGGGCGGGTATCAGCCGTTCTGGCGGATACCGGCGACCAGCCAAGGCTGGTTGTCGCCTTGCGGACGTTCCATGTTCCAGCTTTCGCTGAACGCTTCGCCCTGGTCGAAACGCGAGGTCTTCGACACACCGCTGAAGGTCAGGGTGGCGATGGTCTTGTCGGCGCGGTCATCCACACCGTCAAGCTGTACGCGCAGGTCGTCGATGTAGGTCGACTGGAAGGCGTCGCCCAGCTCAGCACGTTCGCGCTTGAGGAACTCCAGCAGTTGCGGGGTCACGAACTCGGCGATCTTGTCCATTTCGTTGGCGTCCCAGTGCTGTTGCAGGGACTGGAAGTGGCTGCGGGCCGCTTCGACGAAACGTTCTTCGTTAAACCAGGCCGGTGCGTTGATCACCGGACGGGCAGCAGCAGGTGCAGCCGAACCCCCGAAGATCGAACCCATGGCAGGTTTTTGCTCGAACACTTCACGCTGCATCGGCGCGCCCGCTGGAGCCATGTGCTCCTGCTGCTTGCGTCGACGGGCGGCGATAAAGCGGAAGATCACAAAGGCGATGACCGCCAGGATCAGGATGTCGAAGATTTGCATGCCCTGGAAGCCGCCGCCCATGAACATGGAGGCGAGCAGGCCACCGGCGGCGATGCCGGCCAGAGGGCCCAACCAGCGCGAAGCACCGCCGGCCTTGGCCGCGGCACCAGCAGCACCGGCTGCACCAGCAGTGGCGGCAGCGCCGCCGGCACCGGCCGATGGCGCCATTTGGCTGGTCTGGTGAGTCGGTGCTGCGCCCGAACTTTTGCCGCCACCGAAGCGCTTGGCGTTGGCGTCGATGCTCATCGTCAGGCCGATGCACAACGCCAGGGCGATGCTAAGAAAACGTTTCATAAAGGGAATTCCCATTTGTGGATTGCACGCGCGCCATGTTGCACAGGTGTCGTGACAGTGGCTAGCGGCAGAGTGTTTCGGGCTTTTGCGTAGGACCAAACCCGAAGGGTCTGTAGGACTAGTTACACATATTGGCCCGCCCTCGTTAAAAACAAGGGCGGGCCAATAAGCTTCATGTAACGCAGTGTTTCTTGTGGCGAGGGAGCTTGCTCCCGTTGGGTTGCGCAACAGCCCCTTACCGGCAAACTCGGTCTGGCTGGTGCATTGCAGCAGTCAAAATCGGGGGCGCTTCGCACCCCAGCGGGAGCAAGCTCCCTCGCCACAGAAGATGGATCAGATGGCTTCAAGCTTCGCGTAGCCCATCATCAGCCACTTGCTGCCTTCGGCGAAGTTCACCTGCACGCGTGCCTGGGCGCCGGCGCCTTCGAAGTTGAGGATCACGCCTTCGCCGAACACCGAATGCCGCACCTGCTGCCCAAGGCTGAACTGGGTTTCCGGAATTTCGGAACCGGCAAACAGGGTGCTGGCGCTTTGCTGCTGGCCACCGCCGAACGGGCGACTCACGCTGTTGGACAGTCGCACTTCCTGGATCAGACCCTTCGGCACTTCACGTACGAAACGCGACACCTTGTTGTAGGTTTCGCTGCCGTACAAGCGGCGCGTCTCGGCGTAGGTCATCACCAGGTTCTGCATGGCGCGGGTAATGCCCACGTAAGCCAGGCGACGCTCTTCCTCAAGACGGCCGGGCTCTTCCAGGCTCATCTTGTGCGGGAACAGGCCTTCTTCCATGCCCACCAGGAACACGTACGGAAATTCCAGCCCCTTGGCGCTGTGCAAGGTCATCAGCTGGATGCTGTCTTCATGCTCATCCGCCTGGGTATCGCCGGCTTCCAGAGAAGCATGGCCGAGGAAGGCGGCGAGTGGCGTCAGCTCTTCATCTTCATCATTGTTTTCGAACGCGCGGGCGGCGCTGACCAGTTCCTCAAGGTTTTCTACCCGAGCCTGGCCTTTCTCGCCTTTTTCCGCTTCGTGGTAAGCAATCAGCCCGGACTGCTCGATCACCGTTTGGGTCATCAAGTGCAGCGGCATTTCCGAACACTTGGCCGCGAGGTTCTCGATCAACTCGACAAACACACCCAGCGCACCCGCAGCGCGCCCGGTCAGGCCTTTATTGGCGATCAGCAAGCGCATGGCTTCCCACATCGACACATCGGCGTGGCGGGCGTGGTCGCGAATCGCCTCGACGGTTTTCTCGCCGATGCCGCGCGCCGGAATATTGATCACCCGCTCCAGCGCCGCATCATTGCCACGGCCTTCCAGCAGGCGCAGGTAAGCCATGGCGTTCTTGATTTCTGCACGTTCGAAGAAGCGCTGGCCGCCATAGATGCGGTACGGGATACGCTCGCGCAGCAAGGCTTCTTCCAGCACCCGCGACTGGGCGTTGGAACGGTACAAGATGGCGATATCGCTGCGCGCCAGGCCGGTTTTCAGGGCGCTTTCGATGGTTTCCACCACGTAGCGCGCTTCATCGTGCTCGTTGAACGCGGCATACAGGTTGATCGCTTCGCCTTCGCCGCCGTCGGTCCACAGCTCTTTGCCCATGCGCCCGGTGTTATTGGCGATCAGCGCGTTGGCAGCCTTGAGGATGCCAGCAGTGGAGCGGTAGTTCTGCTCCAGACGGATGGTGATCGCGTCCGGGAAGTCGTCGGAATACTGGTAGATATTCTCGATTTTCGCGCCGCGCCAGCCGTAGATCGACTGGTCGTCGTCGCCAACCACCATCAGGCTGTCGCCGCCCTTGGCCAGCAAGCGCAACCAGGCGTACTGAACGGCGTTGGTGTCCTGGAATTCGTCCACCAGAATGTGCCGGAAGCGCTTCTGGTAGTGCGCCAGCAAGCCCGGGTTGTCGCGCCACAGGTCGAGGGCACGCAGCAGCAGCTCGGAGAAGTCGATCACGCCGGCGCGTGCACAGGCCGCTTCGTACGCTTCATAAATGCTGCGCATGGTGGCGAGGAACAAATCGCCACTGGCCTGGATATGTTGCGGGCGCAGGCCTTCGTCTTTCTGGCCGTTGATAAACCATTGCGCCTGGCGCGCCGGCCAGCGTTGCTCGTCGAGGCCCAGCTCGCGGATCACGCGCTTGACCAGGCGTTGCTGGTCATCGCTGTCGAGAATCTGGAACGTCTGCGCCAGGCCCGCTTCCTGCCAATGGGCCCGCAACAAGCGGTGCGCCAAGCCGTGGAAGGTGCCCACCCACATGCCGGCCGGGCTGATGCCCATCAACTGCTCGATGCGGTGGCGCATCTCGGCAGCGGCCTTGTTGGTGAAGGTCACCGACAGGATGGAATGCGGGGACGCGTTTTCGACCTGGATCAACCAGGCGATACGGTGCACCAGCACTCGGGTTTTACCGGAGCCAGCACCGGCCAGGACCAACTGACGGCCAACGGGGGCCGCTACGGCCTGGCGTTGGGCATCGTTGAGGGAGTTCAGCAAAAGGGAGAGATCATCGCGCATCGGCGCATTCTAGGGTGCCGGGGGGAGTCGGGCAAATGCCAATGCCAGGTGGCCGACGGAAAACGTTGGAGGCTATCGCCGCGCGGCAAAGTTTCCGGCGCCAGGGATGACCGGTCGGTCATTGGCCGCAGCCCCCGCAGCGCCTTGCTCAAGCTGTCTGGCCCAACCATTTACGCTTAAACGCACTAGCGATTTTATGGCGTTGAGCAGTTTGGCCCGAGCGCTTGCTTGTGTATGCTCCGTGCACGTTTGGGGCTCACCATTATAAGAACACTGCCTATGACTTTCAGCAGCGACCTGTCAGGCCCCTCGGCGGCGCCCGCGCAGGTCATCCGTAAACGCTACGCAACCGAGATGGCGGTCGAACGCACTCGCCTGCTGTACCAGGGTTCATTGCTGCCGACTTTATTAATGTTGGTAAACGGCCTGGTCTGCGCCTGGCTACTGTGGAACCCCGAACACTACCTGTTGGACAGCATCTGGCTGGTCTGGCTGCTTGCCTTGGTGGCGATGCGTGTGATCCAGGTGGCGGCGTTTGATTCGGCGATGCCCAGCCGACAGGCCCAGCCGGTGTGGGGGCGCATGTTCATGCTCGGCTCGGCGGTCAGCGGGCTGACCCTCGCCACCGCCGCCATCGCCCTGGTGCCTGCGGACAACTTTATGCAGCAAGCCTGGGTATTTGGCCTGATCGGCGCGGCGACGCTGTCGGCGAGCGTCGCGTATGCCGTGAGCTTGCCCGCGTTCCTGTCTTTCGCCTTGCCGTGCTTGCTGCCGGCCATCGTCTATCTATTCTGGGATGGCACCCCGCAGCAACAAGGCTGGGGCGTGCTGGGTTTGATCCTACTGGCCTCGCTGAGCCTGGTGGCGTGGCAGGTCAACCGGCTGATCCAGCGCGGGCTGCTGCGACGCTTCCAGAATCAGGCGTTGATCGAGCACCTCCAGCAGGCGCAACAGCGCAGTGAACAGTTGAATCAGGAACTGGTGCGCGAAGTCGAACAGCGCCGCCTGGCCGAACAGGAATTACGCGATGCGCAAATCGGCCTGCAAGACCGCGTGGCGCAACGCAGCCAGGAGCTGGACGCCGCCAGCCTGGCCCTGGCCTTGCAAGCCAGTGAGCTGGGGCTGTGGGACTGGAACCTGCAAACCGACGAAGTCCATCACACCCAGATCAAGGAGCTGTTCGGCCTGGAGCCCGAATATGTCACGGCGATGCTCAGCCACCTCAAGCCGCGCCTGCATCCCGAAGACGTGCCGCTGCTCAAGCACGCACTGGTGGAACACCTGAAAGGCCGCAGCGAGGATTATCAGGTGGAATACCGTGTGCGCCATGGCGATGGGCACTGGGTCTGGATCGAAGACCGTGGTCGCGCCGTGGAGCGTACGGCCAGCGGGCGGGTCACGCGCATGCTTGGCACGCGCCGCGACATCAGCGCCGGCAAGGCGCTGGAAGAACAGCAGCGGCTGGCCTCGACCGTGTTCGAAGCCGCCAGCGAAGGCATCGTGATTCTCGACCCTGACTATGTGTTGATCGCCGTAAACCAGGCCTTCAGCCGCGTCACCGGCTTTGAAATCGACGACATGATTGGTCGCAACGTCGGGGAATTACCCAGCAGTCGCGACGCCCGCCGCCACTTCCCGGTGATCCGCCAGGCGCTGCTCAGCCACGGCACCTGGCAGGGCGAGCTGGTGGAAACGCGCAAGAATGGCGAGCTGTACCCGCAATGGCTGCAACTGAATGTGGTGCGTGATGTTCGCGGAAAAGTCAGTCATATCGTAGGCTTCTTCGCCGATCTGTCCGCACGGCGTGAATCTGAGGAGCGCATGCGCTACCTCACGCATTACGACGAATTGACCGGGCTGGCCAACCGCTCGCTGTTCCGCGAACGCCTGCGCGAGGCCCATGTGCGGGTGCGCCAGGGCGGGCGTAGCCTGGCGCTGCTGCACATCAACCTGGACCGATTCAAGTTGCTCAATGACAGCCTGGGCCATGAAGTGGCCGACCAGTTGTTGCAGAAAATGGCGCGCCGGTTGATCAATGCCTTGCCGGAAGCCGACACCATCGCACGGCTGTCCGGCGATGAGTTTGCCGTATTGTTCGATGCCTACGGCAACCTCTCCAGCCTTGCGCGGGTGGCCACGCGGTTACTTGCCAAGCTGCGCGTGCCGGTAACGGTGGAAGGGCATGAGCTGGTGGTCAGCGCCTCGATGGGCGTCAGTTTGTTGCCGGATAACGCGCGGGAAATTTCCGCGTTGGTCAGCCAATCGAACATGGCCATGCAACACGCCAAGCATTTGGGCGGCAACAACTTCCAATTCTTCACCGACAGCCTGCAAGCCAGCACCCTTGAGCGTTTGCAGCTGGAAAACCACCTGCGCAAGGCCATCGACGAGCGCCAGTTGACCGTGTTCTACCAGCCGAAGCTGTGCCTGGCCACCGGCAAGCTCAACGCCGCCGAAGCGTTGGTCCGCTGGGAGCATCCGCAGTGGGGCATGGTGCCGCCGGGGGATTTCATCGGTTTGGCCGAAGAGACCGGTTTGATCGTGCCGCTGGGCGAATTTGTGCTGCGCCAGGCGTGCTGGCAGGCGTGCGAGTGGCAGCGCCAGGGGCTGGCGCCGATTCGCGTGTCGGTGAACCTCTCGGTGCATCAATTGCGTCAGGGCAAGTTGGTCAGCCTGGTGCGCCAGGTGCTGGAAGAAACCGGCCTGGACCCGCAATACCTGGAGCTGGAGCTGACCGAGAGCCAACTGCTCGACAGCGTTGAACACATCATCGCCAACTTTCAGCAATTGCGCGATTTGGGCGTGAAGCTGGCCATTGATGATTTCGGCACGGGTTATTCATCCCTCAGCTACCTCAAGCGCATCCCGGTGGATTACGTGAAGATCGACCAGACGTTTATTCGCGGGCTGGGCCAGGGCCGCGAAGACGCGGCGATCACCCGGGCAATCATTGCCATGGCCCATGGGCTGGCGCTCAAAGTGGTGGCCGAAGGCGTGGAAGATCAGCAGCAGCTGGATTTCCTGCGCGGGGAACACTGTGACGAGGTGCAGGGCTACCTGATCAGCCGGCCGATGGAGGCTGAAGGGCTGGCGGACTTGTTACGCAAGGATGCGGATTTTCCCTGACGCCGCGTGGGCGACCTTTATGGCTACATCGCGCCTGCCCTTTGAATCAGAGGGCAGCAGGGCGATTTTGTGATGCATCGGACGGGTAAAACGACGATTCTTGTAGTATAACTACAAGCTTGCTACATCCCTGGCACCTGCCAATAACAAGAGTCCTGCCCTTTGAACCTGTTGCAACATATCGCCCAGTCGCGCCACCTGTTACGCAAATCGGAACTCAAGGTTGCCGATCACGTGCTGCTTGACCCTGCGGCTGTGATGCACAGTTCCATGGCCGACCTGGCCCACAGCGTGGGCATCAGTGAGCCGACCATCGTGCGCTTCTGCCGCGCCATCGGTTGCTCCGGGTTTCAGGACTTGAAACTCAAGCTGGCCCAGAGCCTGGCCGCTGGTGCGAGCTTCGGGCAGTTTGCGATCCATGAAGACGATTCCGTCGCCGACTACAGCCTGAAAATCTTCGACACCACGCTGCACACGCTGATGGAAGTGCGCGAGAAACTCGACCCGGTTGAGCTGCAAAAGGCCGTGACGGCCATGTCCCAGGCCCAGCGTGTCGAGTTTTATGGCTTTGGCGCTTCGGGCGCCGTTGCGGCAGATGCCCAACACAAATTCTTCCGTCTGCTGCTCACCGCAGCCGCTTACAGCGACCCGCACATGCAGGCGATGTCGGCTGTGACCTTGAAGCCGACCGACGTGGCGATCTGCATTTCCCAGTCGGGCCGCTCCAAAGACCTGCTGATCACCGCCAACCTGGTGCGTGAAAGCGGCGCGACGCTGATTACCCTGTGCCCGAGCCAAACGCCGCTGGCAGAACTGTCGACGGTCAATCTGGCGATCGATGTGCACGAAGACACTGAAATCTATACGCCGCTGACCTCGCGTATCGCGCATCTGGTGGTGATCGACGTGCTGGCGATGGGCGTGGCCATGGCGCGTGGCCCGAGCCTGGTCAACCACCTCAAGAGCGTGAAGCGCAGCTTGCGCAGCCTGCGGCTGTCACCCAAGTCCGTCAAAGCCCTCGACGACTGACAGGTCGCAGTGGGGCAGGGCTTGTGTGGGAGCGGGCTTGCTCGCGAATGCGGTGTGTCAGCCAAAGATTATTGACTGACACACCGCATTCGCGAGCAAGCCCGCTCCCACATTTTAATCTCATGCAGTTTTCAGAAATTTCATCGTCCTGTAACCCCCGCGCCGCCAAACCGTCATCCCCTGCGCCCATTCTGTACTCCCCGTACTCGCATTGGGAGACTCAACATGGCCCGGCAATACGAAGACAGCAGCAGTGTAAAAACCCGTCGTCAGCAAGAAGACCAGCGCCGTATGGCGTTCCGTCGTGCAATCGAAGACCGTTGTGAGGAGCGACAACTGCTCCAGAGCATCAGTGACTACCCGGAACTTCACTGGCAGGCACCCGCGGCTGCCCAGCGAACCGCTCAGCCAGCGCGCTGATCTGCACCCGTTCGCTGCGGATAAAGCCCAGGAACGCATGGGCCACCGGTGACAGGCGTTTGGCTTTGGCCTGCACCAGGCACCAACTGCGGTACAGCGGCAGCTCGTCCACCGGCAACTCTTTGAGCCCGCCGGTGGCCAGTTCCAGGTTGACTGCGTGGCGCGTCAGCAAGGCCACGCCCAACCCGGCGTTCACACATTCACGCTGCGCCTCGGCCGAGGCCACTTCCACCGTTTGGGTGAAGTGCACGCGTTTGTCCTTGAAATACTCCTCGCACGCCAGCCGCGTGCCCGACCCTGGTTCGCGCAACAGCAGCGTGTAAGGCTCGAGGTCTTGCAGGCGCAGCGGGCCTTGCCGGCTCAAGGGATGATCCGGCGGCGCCACGGCGACAATCGGGTTGTTGAGGAACGGCAGGAATTCCAGGCCCATGTCTTGCGGCACCATCGACATGATCACCAGGTCATCGCGGTTGTCCGACAGCCTGCGAATCACCTGCGCGCGGTTGACCACCGTCAGGTGCAATTGCACTTCCGGGTGCTGGCGTTTAAAGGCTGCAAACAGGTGCGGCACGAAATACTTGGCGCTGGATTCCACCGCCAGCTTCAACTGACCCTGCAGCGAACCCTGCATGTCCGAGAGCTGCATATCGAGGTTTTCCAGGCGCCCGAAAATATCGCGGCTGGCCCGTTGCAAGGCTTCGGCGGCCTCGGTCATGTAGAGCTTTTTGCCGACGTAATCGAACAGCGGCTGCCCGATCAGCTCTTCCAACTGGCGAATTTGTAGGCTAACGGCCGGTTGCGTGAGAGACATTTCCTCGGCTGCACGGCTGTAGGACCGCAAATCACACACTTCATTGAAAATCTGCAACTGACGCAATGTCATACGCATCAATGACTTACGCATGCTTCCAACCCCCAATCCGGCCATCTTGGCGCCAACTATAAGTCTTTACTTATACACAACCCAACAATTATTGATTTTTGTTAATCCTCCGGTGCGCATAGTGTGTGTCTTGCGACTGTCATGAAATATTTAGTCACGCGCCGACCCGGATTCAGGGGGTCGTAGATTGCAGCAATCGGCTCAAGGGAAATTCCAAGTGATAAAAAAGATCCTGATCGCCAACCGTGGTGAAATTGCCGTACGAATCGTGCGTGCCTGCGCCGAGATGGGCATTCGCTCGGTCGCGGTCTTTTCCGACGCCGACCGCCATGCGTTGCACGTCAAACGTGCCGACGAAGCTCACAGCATTGGCGCCGAGCCTTTGGCCGGCTACCTCAACCCGCGCAAGCTGGTGAACCTGGCTGTGGAAACCGGCTGTGACGCGCTGCACCCTGGCTACGGTTTCCTCTCGGAAAACGCCGAGCTGGCCGACATCTGCGCCGAACGTGGGATCAAGTTCATTGGCCCATCGGCTGAAGTGATTCGCCGCATGGGCGACAAGACCGAAGCGCGCCGCAGCATGATCAAGGCTGGCGTACCGGTGACACCCGGCACCGAAGGCAACGTTGCCGACATTGCCGAAGCCCTCACCGAAGGCGACCGCATTGGTTACCCGGTGATGCTCAAGGCCACCTCAGGTGGTGGCGGTCGTGGTATCCGTCGTTGCAACAGCCGCGAAGAACTCGAACAAGCCTTCCCCCGTGTTATATCCGAAGCCACCAAGGCCTTTGGTTCGGCGGAAGTGTTCCTGGAAAAATGCATCGTCAATCCCAAGCACATCGAAGCGCAGATCCTCGGCGACAGCTTTGGCAACGTGGTGCACCTGTTCGAGCGCGATTGCTCGATCCAGCGCCGTAACCAGAAGCTCATCGAAATTGCCCCAAGCCCGCAGCTGACCCCTGAACAGCGCGCCTACATCGGCGACCTGTCGGTGCGCGCGGCCAAGGCCGTGGGCTACGAGAACGCCGGCACCGTGGAGTTTTTGCTCGCCGAGGGCGAGGTGTACTTCATGGAGATGAATACCCGGGTGCAGGTGGAACACACCATCACCGAAGAAATCACCGGCATCGACATCGTCCGCGAGCAGATTCGCATCGCCTCGGGCCTGCCGCTGTCGGTGAAACAGGAAGACATCCAGCACCGTGGTTTCGCGTTGCAGTTCCGCATCAACGCCGAAGACCCGAAGAACAACTTCCTGCCGAGCTTCGGCAAAATCACCCGTTATTACGCCCCCGGCGGCCCCGGCGTGCGCACCGACACGGCGATCTACACCGGCTACACCATTCCGCCGTTCTACGACTCCATGTGCCTGAAACTGGTGGTGTGGGCGTTGACCTGGGAAGAAGCCATGGACCGTGGCCTGCGTGCCCTGGACGACATGCGCCTGCAAGGCGTGAAGACCACCGCCGCCTACTACCAGGAAATCCTGCGCAACCCGGAATTCCGCAGCGGCCAGTTCAACACCAGCTTCGTTGAAGCCCACCCTGAACTGACCAACTACTCGATCAAGCGCAAACCCGAAGAGCTGGCCCTGGCCATCGCCGCCGCCATTGCCGCCCACGCAGGCCTGTGAGGAACACAACAATGTCCAAGAAAATTTTCGTAACCGACACCATCCTGCGCGACGCACACCAATCGTTGCTGGCGACCCGCATGCGCACCGATGACATGCTGCCGATCTGCGACAAGCTCGACAAAGTCGGCTACTGGTCGCTGGAAGTCTGGGGCGGCGCGACCTTCGACGCCTGCGTGCGTTTTTTGAAAGAAGACCCCTGGGAACGCCTGCGCAAACTGCGCGCCGCGTTGCCCAACACGCGCCTGCAAATGTTGCTGCGCGGCCAGAACCTGCTGGGCTATCGCCACTACAGCGACGACGTGGTCAAAGCCTTCGTCGCCAAGGCCGCCGTGAATGGCATCGACGTGTTCCGCATCTTCGACGCCATGAACGACGTGCGTAACCTGCGCGTGGCTATCGAGGCCGTCAAAGCCGCCGGCAAACATGCCCAGGGCACCATCGCCTACACCACCAGCCCGGTGCACACCGTCGAGGCCTTTGTGGCCCAGGCCAAGCAGCTGGAATCCATGGGTTGCGACTCGATCGCGATCAAGGACATGGCCGGCCTGCTAACGCCGTACGCCACCGGCGAGCTGGTCAAGGCGCTGAAAGGCGCGCAAAACCTGCCAATTTTTATCCACTCCCACGACACCGCAGGTTTGGCCGCGATGTGCCAACTCAAGGCCATCGAAAACGGTGCCGACCACATCGACACCGCGATCTCCAGCTTCGCCTGGGGCACCAGCCACCCGGGCACCGAGTCGATGGTCGCCGCCCTTAAAGGCAGCGAATTCGACACCGGCCTGAGCCTGGAGCTGTTGCAAGAGATCGGCCTGTACTTCTACGCCGTGCGCAAGAAGTACCACCAGTTTGAAAGCGAATTCACCGCCGTCGACACCCGCGTGCAAGTCAATCAGGTGCCGGGCGGGATGATTTCCAACCTGGCCAACCAGTTGAAAGAGCAGGGCGCGCTGAACCGTATGAGCGAAGTGCTGGCCGAAATCCCGCGTGTGCGTGAAGACCTAGGCTTCCCGCCGCTGGTGACCCCGACCTCACAGATCGTCGGCACCCAGGCGTTTTTCAACGTGCTGGCCGGCGAGCGCTACAAGACCATCACCAACGAAGTGAAGCTCTACCTGCAAGGCGGCTACGGTAAAGCGCCAGGCACCGTGAACGAGAAACTGCGTCGCCAGGCAATCGGCAGCGAAGACGTGATCGACGTGCGCCCGGCGGATTTGCTCAAGCCGGAAATGACCAAGCTGCGCGGCGAAATCGGCGCATTGGCGAAGTCTGAAGAAGACGTGCTGACCTACGCCATGTTCCCCGACATCGGCCGCAAGTTCCTCGAAGAACGCGACGCCGGCACCCTGGCGCCGGAAGTGCTGCTGCCGATTCCTGAAGCGGGCGGCGTTGCCCGTGCCGGTGGTGAAGGCGTGCCGACCGAGTTCGTCATCGACGTGCACGGCGAAAGCTACCGCGTCGACATCACCGGTGTTGGCGTGAAGGCCGAAGGCAAGCGTCACTTCTACCTGTCCATCGACGGCATGCCCGAAGAAGTGGTGTTCGAACCGCTCAACGAATTTGTCAGCAGCGGCAGCAGCAAGCGCAAGCACGCCACTGAGGCGGGCCACGTCAGCACGGCGATGCCGGGCAACATCGTCGACGTACTGGTCAAGGAAGGTGACGTGGTCAAGGCCGGCCAGGCCGTACTAATTACCGAAGCCATGAAAATGGAAACCGAAGTGCAGGCAGCGATTGCCGGCAAGGTGACCGTTGTTCACGTGGCCAAGGGCGACCGGGTCAACCCTGGCGAAATCCTGATTGAAATCGAAGGCTGATACAGCCTTCGACGCTACCGTTTAATCCTCGGGGGGGCAGGTGCCCTCCTTTTTTTTGCCTGGAATTTGGTGGGGTTAAAACCTCATTTTCCATTGCCCCGTCAGGCCGTGGCCGCTGCTGTTGTCGCCTTTTTCAGCGCTGTAGGCCAGGCCCAGGCTGTGGTCGGTGGACAGCCCCAGCTCCAGCCCGGCTTGCAGGTTCAAACTGTTGCGATCCAGTGAAGTGCCGTTGATGGTGAAGGAATCCGTGCGCAGTGCGCTCAGGCCGAAAGACTGGCGAACCTGGCTGTCCACGTTGCCGTACAGGTGTTTCCAGTGGGTGCTCACATGGGGCGTGAGGCTCATCTGGTTGTCGAACCGGTACACCGTTGCCAGGCGAAGGCCGAAGGTGCTGCTCAGGTTTTGCTGGGTTTGTGGGCCGACGTTCAGCGCCGTCACGCCGCCTCTTTCCTTGAATGCATCGCGGTGATAGCGCTGGTAACCGAGGCCCGCGAATGGCTCAACACTCAAGTCCGCGCTGCCCAACTCATAACCCAATTCCGAGAACAGGGTTTGGCTGGTCGCGTCATAGCGGCTCTTGAGAGATTCCTTGTCATCCAAGAGCTCGACGTTGCGCGTGTTCTTGCCACCGTGGCTGCTATGGATCGCCCCCAGACGCAGGGCGAGCGGGCCGTCCCTGCGCACCGCATAACCGCCCAGGTGCCAGCTGTCGAGGTCGGCGGCGAAGCGTTTTGCGTCGAGGCGGCTGCTGGATTTTGCACCCAGCACGCCTACCCGCCAGGCGTGGTCCAGCGACCAATCGGCGCCGAGCATCAAACCTTGTGTACCGTATTTCAGGTCGTCGTCGAGACGCCCGTCGTTGCCCAGGCCTTGCACCCAAAAATGGCCGTCTTCGTCATTCGGCAGGGTGCGCAGGGTCGAGAGCAATTGTTGGCTTATTTGCTGTGTGGCGTTTTGCGTTGCGGCGGCCAAGTTGGCGTGCTGGCTGCCTGCAAGTTGTTCGAGGGCTGCGCCAATCCCGCCCGGCTCCTGCTCCAGATGAGCGCCGAATTTTTCCAGGGCGTTGATATGCTCCGAGGTCAACTGACCGGATTGCAGCAGCTGGCTTAGCTTCGGCTCCAACAGCCTGGCTACCTGTAAACCATTGTGCGTGGTGGCTTTCAGCGTGAGGTAACCCTCGATCGTTTCCGCTTCAGCTTCTGGCGGGTATAACCAGTCATCGTCAGGCCAGTCGTAGAACTCAGGCGCCTGAGAAACGTGGCTGAGAGGTTCGTGCGCCTGAGCCTGCTGAAGGCTGGCGGCGGCCGCGAGGCTGATCACCAAGGCAATTTTGTGGAGTGTAAAGGGCATGAATTCCCGACCTCTTATGGATGAGGCCGGGAATTTAGCGAGGTAGCGGGTTGAAAACTGTCAGGGCATCGACCCCTGATTCGCGGGAGTTGTCCTTAGTGCGCAGCGATAAAAACGCATCTGCCGTTGGCCGACCAACGCGTGGTGTAGCCCACACCCACATTTGAATTGAGGTACGCCCGCCCGCTATCGGTCGAGTTTCAAACCGTCACGGTAGCAAGCGGCACTACTCTCAGCGCTGTCGTACGTACCCTTTGCCGTAATGCCGCTCCATGCGGGACTGGATCAGTTCCAGGCCGAGCGACATGACCCAGTAAATGATTGCTGCGGTGGTCAGCATTTCGATGTAGCGGTAGCTCGAGCGCCCATACGATTGCGCCAGGAACATGACCTCCCACACACCCATCACCGAGATCAGTGACGAGTCCTTGAGCATTGAGATGAATTGGTTGGTGGCGGGCGGGACGATGGTGCGCATCGCCTGGGGCAAGGTGATGTGCCAGAAGATCGCACTGTCGCGCATGCCCAGGGCCAGCGCGGCTTCGCGTTGGCCATGCGCTACGCCGAGGATGCCGGCGCGGAAGATCTCACTCAGGTACGCCCCGTAGTTCAAGGAGAGCGCAATAATCCCGGCGACGATGGCGCCCGGTACCAGGCCCAGTTGCGGCAGGCCGAGGTAGATCAGCAGGATCTGAATCAGCAGCGGCGTACCGCGAAAGAACGAGGCATAAAAGCTGGCGATGCCGAAGGCTACCGCGCTTTTTGACAAGCGCCCAAGCGCGGTAACAAAGCCCAGCATCGACGACGCCAGCATTGAGCACAGGCACAGGAACACAGTCAGCGCCGCACCTTGCAGGAACCCGTTGGGTGCCAGGTGCAGGCCAACCAGGTTGGGCAGCTTGTCGAGGATGATCGAAAACTTCAGGTCAAAGCTCAGGAAAAAACTGGCAAACAGGCAAAGCAGGGCCGCCCACGTCAGGTACAGCCGCGTACGAAAGCCCAAAAGTCGCCGCAACCGCGACTCGCTCACCGCAGGTCTGGGAGGTTTAGGGAGTGCGTTCATTGGCTGATGTCGGCGCCGATCCATTTTTGCGACAGCTTGCTCAAGGTTCCGTCCTGTTTGAGCTGCGCGAAGACCTCACGCACCTTGCTATCCCACTGCGGATCGCCTTTTTCGATGGCGACCGAATTGGGTTCTGAGTACAGCGGTTCACCGGCGAGTTTGAAACGCTTGTCCTGGGTCAGGCGCGGTTGGGCGGTGACCAGGTTGGTCAGGATCGCGTCGAGGCGTACGCCTGCGCCCAGGCCGAGGTCCTGAAAAGCCACGTTGTCGGTATCGTAGGGAGCGATCTGTACATCCTCGAACGGATACTGCAGCTGAGTCTCCTCAGCACCTTCGATCACCAGGTTCTTGTTCAAGTAGCTTTCGTAACTGGAAGCGCTGGTCAGCCCGACTTTTTTGCCGCTCAGGTCCTTGGCGCCGTGGATGCGGTCATCCTTGGCGTTGACGACGATAACCGCCGGCGAAGCGTAGTACTCCACCGGGAAATCGAAGACTTCAGCGCGGGCCTTGCTCGGGGTCATGGAGCAGATGCAAATGTCATAGCGCCCGCTCCAGCGGCCAGCGGCTATCACGTCCCAGGACGGGGTTTCCAGGCGCAGTTTCACGCCGAGCTTTTGCGCCACTGCCTTGGCGACATCAACGTCAAAACCATCAAGCTGGTTTTGTTCATTGAGAAACGAGAACGGTGGATAGCTTTCCATCAGCACTCCTACCAGCTCCTTTTTTTGCTCGATGCGGTCCAGGGTGGCACCGCCGAAGGCTTGAGTGGAGGCGGCCAATATCGTCAGGCCCAAGGCCAACAGTGGTTTAAATCTCACGGTGGATTCCCGAAAAAAGAGGTTGTTATTAACTGGATGGTACGCATTAAATAGTTATAAGAACGACTCTGATAGTGAGTTATTTTCATAAGCTTATGAGTGAATTGCATATGGGCGCAGCAAATACAGTAATTCTCGATGGCGGCATGGGACGTGAACTGCAGCGCCGTGGCGCGCCATTTCGTCAGCCCGAGTGGTCAGCATTGGCCCTGAGTGAAGCCCCTCAGGCAGTTGAAGCGGTGCACGCGGCCTACATTGAGAGCGGCGCCAACGTCATTACCACTAACAGCTATGCCGTGGTGCCGTTTCACATTGGCGAGGCGCGGTTCGCTGCCGAGGGCGAAGTGCTGGCGGCGCTGGCCGGTGAGTTGGCGCGGCGGGCAGTAGAGGCATCAGGCAAGACGGTACGTGTGGCCGGGTCGCTGCCACCGTTGTTCGGGTCTTACCGCCCCGACTTGTTTGAGGCTGGCCGGGTGACAGAATTGTTGACGCCGTTGGTGCAGGGCCTCGCGCCGTATGTCGACATATGGCTGGCTGAAACCCAGAGTTCAATTGCTGAAGCTCGCGCCATCCACGCCGGGTTGCCAGAGGACGGCAAGCCGCTCTGGTTGTCGTTTACGTTGAAAGATGAAGACACTGACGACGTACCGCGCCTGCGTTCCGGCGAGCCGGTGGCGCAGGCTGCCGAAGCGGCGGCGCAACTGGGTGTGCAAGTGCTGCTGTTCAATTGCAGCCAGCCGGAAGTGATTGGCGCTGCCATCGACGCGGCGCGCCAGACCTTTGAGCGCTTGGGGGTGACCCTTCAAATCGGCGCTTACGCCAATGCCTTTCCGCCGCAACCCAAGGAAGCCACGGCCAACGATGGCCTGGACCCGTTACGCGACGACTTGGACCCGCCCGGCTATCTGCAATGGGCTGCGGATTGGCAGGCACGTGGCGCCAGTCATTTGGGCGGTTGCTGCGGGATTGGGCCGGAGCACATTGCGGTGCTGGCCCAGAAGCTGGGGTAGTTAAGCCAACACCGGTCAACAGTGTGGGAGCTGGCTTGCCTGCGATAGCGGTGTTTCAGCAATGGATGTGTCCATTGATCCACCGCTATCGCGGGCAAGCCCGGCTCCCACAGTGATTACGGGTGTTTTGGAGATTTACGCTCGGCATTGGGCCAGGCTTTTCACCTGGCCTGAACCTGTCTGGTTAGACTCGGCCAACCACGCCTCAAACCCTGCCCCAATCGCCGGCCATTCGGTATCGATGATCGAATACCACGCCGTATCACGGTTCTGCCCCTTGACCACCATGTGCTGGCGGAACACGCCTTCAAAACTGAAGCCCAAGCGCTCTGCCGCATATTTGGAGCGGCTGTTGCCGCTGTTGCACTTCCACTCCAAACGGCGATAACCCAGCTCGAACGCGTATTTGGCGAGCAGGTACACCGCTTCGGTGCTTTTGGGTGAGCGCTGCATCGATGCGCCGAAGGTGACGTGGCCGATTTCGATGCGGCCCTGGGCCGGCACGATGGACATCAGGCTGATGAAGCCTTGCACTTGGCCGCTGGCGCGGTCGACCACGCTGAAGAAATACGGGTCGCTGTTTTGGGCATGGTTGTTGAGCCATGCATCAAAGGCGGCGCGCTCGGGGAAGGGGCCGTAGGGCAAATAATCCCAAAGCTTGGGGTCGGCATTGGGACCATGCAGGCCCTCAAACAAGTCGTCGCCATGGCGCGCCGGGTCGAGCTTTTCCAGGCGAATAAAGCGCCCTTCAAGCAGTTGCACGGTTGGCTCGGGAACGCCTTTCCAGTCGGCGAGGGAAGTGGACATGCTGCGCTCCTTAAAGACCTTTGCGAAATTGGATGAAACCCGGGCGTTCGGCAATGCGTTCGTACAGCTGGATCGCGGTGGCGTTGGTTTCGTGGGTGAGCCAGTGAACCTTGGCGCAACCATCCGCCTTGGCGGTGGCGTAGACGAATTCGATCAGTTGGCGGCCGACGCCGGTGCCACGTTGGCTTGGGTCTACCAGTAAGTCCTGCAGGTAGCAGGAATTTTCGATGCTCCAATTGGAACGGTGGTAGATGAAGTTGACCATGCCCACCGCCTTGCCATCTTGCCACGCCAGCGCCGAATGGGTGGGTTCGCTGGCGTCGATCAAGCGTTGCCAGGTGCTTTGGCTGACGGCGTCCGGCAGCTCGGTGTTGTAGAACTTCAAATACGCCTGCCACAGCGGCAACCAGGCGGTGTGGTCGGCGGCGGTGACTTGGCGGATATCGATCTGGCTCATTCTGAAGCTCCTCGTGGAATAAAGCGCGCGAGGGTCTGGTCGCGCACATCCGTGCTGGCGGCCAGGCCGTCGCGCACGCCGGCGATGTCGGCCGGGCTGCGGTTCTGGCTGAGTTTGCGTTTACCGATCAGACGGTCGATTGGCAGGGCGAAGCCGACGATGGCCTTGAGCATGCCTTCAATGTAGTCCGCCGGTGCGTCGCTGACTTTCCACGGTTCGGCGCGCTCGCCTTCGTGGCGGTCGGTCAGCGCCGTGACCACGCCGAGCAAACGCTCGGCGTCGCTGAACACCTCGGCGTTGCCGTAGGCGTGTACGGCAATGTAGTTCCAGGTCGGCACCACTTTGCCGTGCTCGGCCTTGGCCGGGTAGAACGCCGGGCTGATGTAGGCCTCGGCGCCGGCGAAAATCACCAGGGCTTCGCTGCCGTTTTGCAGGTCTGTCCACTGCGGGTTGGCTTTGGCCAAGTGCCCGTACAGTGTGCCGTTCGGGCCTTCATCGGGGTTAAGCAGCAGCGGCAAGTGGCTGGCCAGCAGGCCTTGCTCACCGAAAGTAACCAGCTGCGCCAGGCGGGTGTGCTGGATTAGTTGATGCAGTTCGGGCAAATCGTCGAGAGCAAAGGCGCGGGGTGTGTACATGGAAATATTCCTTGGCGAATGCCTGCATCCTAGGCAGGCTAATGGTTCGTTGAAAGAGCCATCTGGCATCCATTTCATAGGTCCAATATGCCGCCCATCGCGCCGCCACTGTCATTCAACCCCACCGGCATTGAGCTGGATCGTCGCCAGGGCCTGACTCGCCAGTTGTATGAGGCTCTGCGCCAGCGCGTGCTGGACGGCCGGCTGGTGAGTGGCACACGGCTGACGGCCACCCGCGACTTGGCAGCGGCGCTGTCGATCTCGCGCAACAGCGTGGTGCGGGCTTACGACCAGCTGTATGCAGAGGGGTTTATCGAGAGCCGGGTCGGCGATGGCACTTATGTGGCTCAACTGCCCACGGCAAAAAAACTATCCACAAAACCATCCACAGGGTTATCAACAGGCTTATCCCCAGCCTTATCCACAAAATGGGAGAATTTGCCCGAAAATCTGGACAGTGAAGTTATCCACAGCGGCGGCCTGGCACGGATAAAAAACAACCACCTTTCACAAACACCGTCCGGCCCGCCGCGGGCATTTCGGGTGGGTGTACCCGCCTTCGACCTGTTTCCCTTTGAGGTGTGGGCCAAGCTGAACGGGGCGTTCTGGCGCAAACCGGACCTGGAGCAGCTCTGCTACGGCGACCCGGCGGGAGACGCTCGCCTGCGCGGCTTGATCGCCGCTTACTTGCGCAGCTCGCGGGGCATGCAGTGCACGGCTGAGCAAATAGTGATCACCAGTGGCGCGCAGCAGGCAATTAGCCTTTGTGCACAGCTGCTGGTGGAGCCTGGAGACGGCGTGGCGGTGGAAAACCCCGGCTATCGCGCGGCCGGGCATGCATTCGCCTTGGCGGGCGGCAAACTGCATGGCGTACCGGTGGACGGCGAGGGCATTGATTGCCAGGTACTCAACTCGCTGGACGATTGCCGCGTGGCTTACGTAACGCCGTCTCATCAATACCCGCTCGGCGTGGTAATGAGCCTGGCGCGGCGCCTGGAGTTGCTCGCCTGGGCCGAGCGTGCGGGGGGCTGGATCATTGAGGATGACTATGACGGCGAGTACCGCTACAGCGGCGCGCCGTTGTCGCCTTTGGCGGCATTGGACCGCAGCAGCCGAGTGCTGTACGTCGGCACCTTCGGCAAGGTGGCATTCCCGGCGTTGCGTTTGGGCTATCTGGTATTACCCCTGGGTTTGGTGGACGCTTTCTCCAGGCGGCGCGCTGTGGACATGCGCCACTCCGAAGTCAGCACCCAGGCGGTGATGGCCGAGTTCATGGCGGCCGGGCATTTTCAGCGGCATATTCGGCGCATGCGCCGCGCCGCATTGAGCCGACGCAACGCGTTACTGACGGGCTGGCCCAGTGGGTTGCCGGGTGTGGGGGAGTTGCCCGGCGTGGCGGCGGGGCTGCACCTGACGGTGCGTGTCGACAGCCTGGCCCGTGAGCAACAATTGCTTGAGCAAGCGTGCGCGGTGGGTGTGGAGGTCAACGGTTTGAGCACGTACTGGCTGGCGCAGTCGAGCCCTGCCGAGGATCAGCGCGCCGGTCTGGTACTGGGCTTCGCCGCCGTGCCCGAAGCGGGGATTGCCTTGGCGCTGGCGCGGCTGCGCCAGGCCTGGCAAGGCTGAATCAGCTACCGGATTCAGATTTCGGGCGGTCGAAAAACACGCGTTGGGCTTGTTCCTGGCTGATCTCGCTGCGCAAAAAGTTGACTCTCTGCTTGCTGGTCGAGCCTTTGGAGACGTCAGCGGCTGCGCCCATGCGAAGCTCCTCGACGGTTTTCAAGCGCGCTGACAGGAACGCCTTGTCGGGTGTCCAGTTGGCGCTGTAATGAAACTGGGCATACCAAAGCACTTCATGGGTTGAGCGATCACTGATGCTGTATTCCGAAACGTAGTGGGCCTTATGCCCCCGCTGTCGGCGGTTGAGGGTTTTTTTGAGGGTGATCGCATCATGCTGCTGGAGCCAGTCAAGCGCCCAGGCGGTGGGCGGATGTTGCTTGATCGCGCTGAGCACGCACGTGTTGCTGGTCTTATAAAGGGCTTCTACAGCATCGACCAAGGCCTTTTTCACGGTACTCGCTGGCAGCGTTTCACTTTCGGTGTCGTTGCTTAACGTCAGCGTGTGCTCGATGGCATTGGCGGCCTGTTCCAGGCGCGCCGCCTGATGGTGGTAAAGCTGTTCGATGCTCACAGGGGTTCGGTCTGGCCGACTCGCTCGGGCAGTGGCGCGCAGCTGGAATGCCGGCAGTTCGTCGAGCAGTGCCTGGCCCTGTCGAATGGTGGTTTGGATATCCACTGGCGACGGTGTCGTGGGCGGCGTTTTCACGCGCAAGGCCCAGACCCCTTTGGTTTTTTCATGGAAGGTGGCGATCACTTTGTTCGTGACCGGCGAGGTGATATCCACCAGCCAGGTTTCCGTTGCTAGATCAGTCAACCGCGGTTCGCCAATGAGCTGCCCATGAAAGCGCGTGCGGATGTATTTTTTATGAGGCCTGGGCAGGCTTGGCGGCGGAGTCGGACGGCTGCGCACGCGGTCTCGTTCGGTCGTCGACACGCCAAGGTTGCTGATGGCCCGGCGCTGATAGCCGGCGAGTTGGCTGCGCAGGGTTTGCAGCGGCTTTGGCAGCACGAGCTCCGAAAAGTCGACGGCAAAATCCTGCAGCTGTTCGTCCTGCGTCTGGAATTGATCGATCAGGCTGTTGAGGGTGTCGATTCGTGCGTCGAGTTGCGACTCGCTTTGTGCAAGCAAGGTTTCCTGCAAACACTGAATCGAGATTTCGGCGCTGTTCACAATTTGATCGAGCGTCGTCCAGGCCAAAGGCGCCGCCTGAATGCTGGTCGGCGACAGGCATAAGTTGCGCGAGATCGACACGCGTAATGCTTTCAATTGGTCGACGTTATAGGCGGGCAGCGTACCCTGGATGATGCTGATCAGGTGCTTGCCATCCCTGCCCAACTGGTCAAGCTCACTGAAACGGCTCTGCATGTATTCCAGGTGTTCAATGGTGACCGGGATCAGCTCGTTGAGGCTCTGGTCCTCTTCGATCTGGCGGTCTTGTGGCGACTCGGCCTGGCGTTCGATTCGATCCAGGGCGGCGCGCAGTTTCGGGGTAAAAAGCGTGAGGATTTCGCGCAAACTTTCGCCCGTCATTTTGGTTTGTGCCTTGATGTAGCTCATGGCTTTTTGCGGGTAATCGGAAGTCGGAGCGTGAACACTCAATTCCTTGAGTTTTTGCAGGGCCGATTCGTAATCCTTGCGTTGGCTCTCCAGGGTTCGAAGGTAGGTTTGTCGACGCGCCTCGGCTGACGTTGAGGGGCCAGCTTCCATGGCCTGGCGCGTTTGTTCCAGCTGGCGCTGGGCGGCTTTTTTGGTGTTCTCGAACGCATCCAACTGTACGCGCAGCTCTTGCGCGCGTTTGAGCGCCAAGGACTGTGCCTTGCGGGTCAGGTACTTGGGGCCGCCGCCACGCAGGCGCAGGCGGGTATCCACAAACCATTGCCCTTTTCGGTTGTTGATCAACGGCGGGCCGGTACGCTCGGGCTGCGCAGGGTCGGCGATCAGCACACTGTCGTTTTCATCCACCCGCACCTGGAACCAGCGCGTGCCCACGGGCGCGTACCAGTTTTGACCGCTGCGATAGAGATGCTGATGTGCGCCCTCGACAGTGTTGGCTTCACCCAGCGCGTCGGGCTTGGCGACCTTGAAACTGTCCAGCACGACCGCCAGGCGTGAGGGCGTACGGTTTATTGCGCCACTGGTATGCAAGGGCTGGTCGTGGTTGCTTTGCGCGTCCGAGGTGATGGTTGCCAGTTTGTTGATGGACAAGGGTGTTGTCTTGACGGTGGGACGCGGCAGCTCTGCCATGTTGGGCGCGTCGATTTCCCGGCGTGGCGCGTTGCGGGTGACGCTGTGCAGGGTGAGTGCCATGCCGATGTTAAGCAGCAGGTCGGCAAGGGCCGCCCAGGGTGACGCCTGTTCAGGGTGGGCCTGGGCGTCGACCACGTGTTGCAGCTGATCCATGATTTGCCAGATCCAGGCAGCGGCGCCGACAGTCCTGCCGAGGAATGGCAGGGCAGCATTGAAGATCATCCAGCCGGCGCGCTTGAACGTGGCCCATCGCGCATCGCTGTTGGACACTGATTGGCGGTCGGCCAGTTCGACCAGAGCGTTGGCATTGGCGTTATACAGCGTGACGAACTGATCGCCCGTCAGCGCCTGCGTACCGAGCGCCATCGGCCCACTCATGATCAGCAGCTTGAGGGGGTCGACCATGAAGTCGACCACCGTCCAAGGCGAGGGCAGCTCACCGGGGAACACGTACTGGGCGTAATCATGGCGCGCGTCATCCGGCAGCCAGGCAAGCACCGAGTCTCGCAGGCTCGTGGATTGTTGCAGGGCGTAGATCAAGTTGGTGGGTGACGGGTACTGGCTCAACGGCTGGTCGAGCAGCGGCCGATACAGCAAACAAGGGCCAGCGGCCGGGTCCTGGGGGCCGATGACGAACATGTTGGCGACGGTGTCCAGGGTTTTACTCGGTCGCCGTAGCGGCTCGAACGCCAGCGGCCGTATGACGATCACCTGGCCCTGCACCTGGCGGTCGGCGGGATCGGCCTGCATCGCCGCCGCCACATAGCGATAGCCCAGCTCATCAATCCCGGCTTCATCGCGAATCTTGCACTGCAGCGCGAGCATCGGCAGTTGAAGGCGCAGGTGTTGTGCATAGAGCGCTTGGCGGCGTCTGGATTCCTGGGGATCAGCGATGAGTTTTTGCTTGATCAACGCAGGGTAGGCGTTGCCGATGTCTACGCGGCTGATCAGCGTTTTCAGGTACTCGACGGTCAGCCAGTCGGGAAGCGGTTGAGGGCTTCTTTTGCGCAACGTGGTGACGCCCAGAGGCAAGGCAATCAAGTTCTGCAGCGCCAGCTCTGCGAGGCTGAACACGGCGATGTCGAATTGCCCGGGTATCGGGAACAATCCCCAGATCACCGGGCTTTTCACCACGATATCGAGGTCTTCCAGAAGCAGCGCCGCAGCGTCGGGGTGGTCTTTGCGCATTTCGGCGTTCAGCACATCCAGTGCGTATTGCTTGATCGGGCTGATGCCATCCTGATAGGACTGGCCCTGATTGGAACTGTGCAAGTTCGCCAGGTCCTTGAGGTAGCGCGAATAGACATTCTGATCGGAGCTGGAGGCGCTGGTGAGCCAATCGGGGAGGGCCTGGATAAACGGTTGCAGATCGGGGGCTGCCACGGTGGATTGGGGGGCTGGCGGTGACACCAGGGATGTTTGAGTGGCTTGGGATTCGCGTAAATACGAAAAATCGATGGCGCCGATGGCGGCAATCTGCACGCTGATGAAGGCACACGCCAGGTAGTCAAAAAAATCGCCATCGGGTTCAAGCAGGCGCCACTGAATGGTTTTGTGGGTGGTAGCGTTATCCAGGAGGTTGGGCAGGTCCTGGGCGAGTTGTTCCAGGCTGCTGTATTTTTTGAAGCCCAGGAGCAGTGAGTGCGTGAGGATTACGTCGCTGCCCTCCTGTTGACCGATGACGACGCTGATCAGATGCTCGTTGAGGTGCGTAACGTTGCCAGCGTCGTCGATCTCGTCGATATCGATCACATAGGCCCGCACAGCATTGGGGCCACTGAGCAGGCGTGTCGCGAGGTCGGGCGTGCGGTACAGCTCACTCGCCATTTGCCGGTCTGCGGCGGTCCAGCCGGATAACTCTTCAGCATCCCAAAATTCGCGCAACGCAGCGGACAACGACTGCCAGCGCGGACCGCTTTCACCCTCGGCGCCGTTCCAGTAGGTCAGCAGCGTCTGTTGATAGCCGGGCAAGATCACGGGCGCCAGGGTGTTGAGCATGCCGGCAATGTCGAGGATGCGCACCGGAAGGTGCACCGCCGGCAAAACGATCGGCAATTGGGTCAGGAAGTGTTCACCTTCCAGGTACAGCACGGGCGTCGCCACCACTGACTGGACGGCCAGAATGTCGGTCAGTGCCTGGTAGTAGTGGCCGGCAGCGACGACCTGATCATCGACAATCTCCCATATCGGGGTAACGACCACGGCGATGTTCGGGTCGATGTCCAGTGACGGATAGAGCGTGTGCAACTGTTCGCGCAACAACTCGGCGGCGACTTCGCGAAACGCCGGGCCGAGGGACATTTGCGTGATCAAGGCTGCGGTGAGGGTGTGCGGTTGAGCCGTGGAAAGGGTGGCGGTCATGGAGCGTCCTGGCGTGCGTAAGAATGGCAACGACCCCAGAGCAACCCTGGGGTGTGGTCATGCTAGAAAACGCACGGTCAGGAACGGTGGTGCTTATGTAGCGTCGGTATTGGTGCTCAGCGCAATTCGCCGCACAGGTCCAGCTCCATCAGTCGACGGACTTCCTGAGTGTCGAGCCCGGCGCCGATCAGCGCGTTGAGCTTGCCGAATGCAGCTTCGCGGGTCATGCCGCCACCGGACAACACGCCGACGCCGCGCAAACGGCTGCCAGCTTCGTAGACGTCGAGTTCCACGCCGCCTTCATGGCATTGGGTAATCGCGACCACCACAATCCCGTGCTCCTGCGCGCGCTGGAGGCTGGCGAGAAAGGCAGGGTTGTCGCTCGGCCCGGTGCCGCTGCCGTAGCACTCCAGCACCAGCGCCTGAATGCCGCTGTCGATCAGCGCATCGAGTTGCACGGCAGCGATGCCGGGCACCAGCGGCAGCACGCCAACATTGGCCAGGGCCTTGGGCTGACGGTAGTGCAGGGCTGCCGGGATCATGTCGGCCTGGGCCACGCCGCCGTTGCGTCGCAGCGCGGCAAAGGGGTTGCGGCCGAAACTGCGGATCTTCGCGCAACGGGTCGGCGCCATCAGCGCGCCATGGAAGTACAGCTGCACGCCCGGTTCAAGGCCAGCACCCAGCGCCGCCAATGCGCCGCTGACGTTTTCCCAGGCATCGCTGTCGGGCACGCCGGCCGGCAACATCGAACCGGTGAACACCACGGGCGCGGGCAAGCCGAGCAGTTGGAAGCTCATGGCTGCCGCGCTGTAGGCCAGGGTGTCGGTGCCGTGCAGGATCAGCACGCCATCGCAGCCCAGGTCCACGGCGTCGATCACGGCCGTGTGCAGGCGCTGCCAGTAGGCGGGGGTCATGTTGGCGCTGTCGATCAGCGGAGCCATTTCCTGGAAACGCCAGGCGGGAACCGCTTGATCCGCAAGCTGCTCGCGCATGTGCGCTTCGAAACCGGATGCGGGCGCCAGGCCGTTGGCGCTGGCCTGCATGCCGATGGTGCCACCGGTGTAGAGCACCATGACGTTGTGTGAGGGTGACATTAAGATTCTCCTGAACGAAAAACGCCGCCGGGCCCAGAGCATTCCCAAGGCCGGGCGGCGTGTCATCTATCTACGCTTAGCGTTGCGCTTGAGCGTTCAGTTCAGCCGAAGCGACTGCTTGCGGTTTTGCCGGATTCGCCGGCCAGGCCTTGCGGTCCAGGTCCAGGTCAGGGAACTGGCTGGAGTCGAACACGGGCGTCTTGATGCCGGCTGCGCGCTGGTTGTCGTAGTCGTTCAGGATGCGCATGGCGATCTTGAACAGGAACGCCAGGGCGAACAGGTTGACGAACGCGAGCATCGTCATGGTGATGTCGGCGAAGGCAAACACGGTGCCCAGGTCCTCGATCGAACCCCAGAAAATCAGCGCCAGCACCAGTGCGCGGTAACCCATCAGCACCTTGCGGTTGTCGCCGACGATGAAGCGCAGGTTGCTCTCGCCGAGGTAGTAGTTGTACATGATCGAGGTGAACACGAACAACGCCAGGGCCACGGAGATGAACATGCGGCCCCAGTCGCCCACTACAGCGGCCAGGGAGTTCTGGGTCAGGGCAATGCCGTCGCCTTCAAAGCCCGGGGTGTAGAAACCCGAGAGCAGGATCAGCAACGCGGTGCAGGTGCAGATCACGAAGGTGTCGAGGAACACGCTGAACGCCTGGACCACGCCTTGGGCAATCGGGTGTTCTACCGAAGCCACCGCTGCCACGTTAGGCGCACTGCCCAAACCGGCTTCGTTGGCGAACACGCCGCGTTTCACGCCCATGATGATCGCGCTGCCCACCAGGCCACCGAAGGCTTGGTCGAGGCCGAACGCGCTCTTGACGATGGTCGCGAGCATGGCGGGTACGTGGTCGAATTGCAGCACGATCACGTACAGGGTCACGGCGATGTAGACCAGGGTCTTGACCGGCACCAGCAGGTCAGCGATCGAAGCAATACGCTTGATCCCGCCGATGAACACCAGACCCAGCAATACCGCCAGCGCCAGGCCGGTGTAGGTGGTGTCCAGGCCAAACGCGCTGTTCAGCGAGTGGGTCACGGCGTGGGCTTGCAGGCCGTTGAAGGCGAAACCGAAGGTCACCAGCAACAGGAACGCGATGACCATACCCAGCCAGCGTTTTTGCAGGCCGTGCTGGATGTAGTAAGCCGGGCCGCCGCGGTAGGCGCCTTCGGCGTCCGTGCGCTTGTACAGCTGACCGAGGGAGCACTCGATAAAGCTCGACGACATGCCCACCAATGCGGTGACCCACATCCAGAACACGGCGCCGGGGCCACCCAGGGTGACCGCAATGCCGACACCGGCGATGTTGCCGGCACCGACGCGGCCGGCCAGGCTGAGCATCAGCGCCTGGAACGAGCTGAGTTGGCCGGAGCTGCTTTTCAGGCTGTCTTTAAACACCGAGAACATGTGGAAAAAGTGACGCAGTTGAACGAAACGCGAGCGGATCGTGAAATAACCGCCGAGCCCGACAATGAGCACGATCAGTACTTTCCCTGAGAGGAAGTCGTTGATGACTTCGAGCATGGAGTGTTCCTCGCTGATTTTTTTAATGGCAAACGCAGGACGGTCCGACGCATCGCTCAGCACCAGGCAGTGCACGACGCTTCGACCCCAATCCTTTTGCGGGTGTTGTTATTCATGCGGTTTCGCGCAGCCAGGGTCTCGTTACCGACGGCCACTGACGCGAACAGGGGCGGCACTATACCTACGCGAGAGTAATCCGTCTGCACGAGGCGATTAAAGGTTTCAGCCAAGCTGTTGCAGGGGCGTTGGGTTTGCAGGGCGATTTTAGAGTTCTTATTGGCGTCATTTCACAACCTCAAGGCAAAAAAAAGGGCCTGAAGAACGAGCCTTCAGGCCCTCAAAAGGTGAGAGGTGTCTAGTCCCTCAACCTGGTGAGCGGTGCAACAAACGTCAGGCCTTCAAGGGGACCAGACGTGGGGCAATCATGTTTTCGGGGCGCAGAATGTCGTCGAGCATGGCGTCGTCGAGCAAGCCTTCTTCGCGTACCAGTTCCAGCACGCCGCGGCCGCTTTCGAGGGCGATACGCGCAATGCGGGTGGCGTTTTCATAGCCGATGTACGGGTTCAGTGCGGTGACCAGGCCGATGGAATGCTCCACCAGTTCGCGGCAGCGCGCTTCGTTGGCGGTGATGCCGACGATGCAGTGCTCGCGCAGCATGTCCATGGCGCGTTGCAGCAAGCGGATCGAGTCGAAGATCTTGAACGCGATCAGCGGCTCCATCACGTTCAGTTGCAGTTGGCCGCCTTCGGCTGCCATGGTCAGGGCCAGATCGTTGCCGATGACCTGGAATGCCACCTGGTTTACGGCTTCCGGGATCACCGGGTTGACCTTGCCGGGCATGATCGAGCTGCCTGGCTGACGCGCCGGCAGGTTGATTTCGTTAATGCCTGTGCGTGGGCCGCTGGACAGCAGGCGCAAGTCGTTGCAGATTTTCGACAGCTTTACGGCGGTACGCTTGAGCATGCCGGAGAACAGGACGAAGGCGCCCATGTCGGAGGTTGCTTCGATCAGGTCGGCTGCCGGCACCAGCGGCTGGCCGCTGATCAGGGCCAGGCGCTGGACGGCCAGGGCCTGGTAGCGCGGGTCGGCGTTGATGCCGGTGCCGATGGCGGTGCCGCCCAGGTTCACTTCGGTCAGCAGCTCTGGTGCCAGTGTTTTCAGGCGGGCCAGGTCTTCACCGAGGGTGGTGGCGAAGGCGCGGAATTCCTGGCCGAGGGTCATCGGCACGGCGTCTTGCAATTGGGTGCGGCCCATTTTCAGCACGTGGCTGAATTCGACGCCCTTGGCGGCGAACGCCTGGATCAAGCTGTCGAGGCTGGCCAGCAGCGCGTCATGGCCCAGCAGCAGACCCAGGCGGATCGCGGTCGGGTAGGCGTCGTTGGTCGACTGCGCCATGTTCACGTCGTTGTTAGGGTGCAGGTACTGGTATTCGCCCTTGTTGTGGCCCATGGCCTCCAACGCGATGTTGGCGATGACTTCGTTGGCATTCATATTGGTTGAAGTGCCGGCGCCGCCTTGAATCATGTCCACCACGAACTCTTCGTGGAAATCGCCGCGAATCAGGCGGGCACAGGCTTCGCTGATAGCCGCGTGCTTGGCATCGCTGAGCTGGCCCAACTCGCGGTTGGCGTCAGCGGCTGCTTGCTTGACCATTGCCAGGCCGACCACCAATTTCGGGTAATGCGAAATCGGAACGCCCGAGAGGCGGAAGTTATTCACCGCTCGCAGGGTCTGGATGCCGTAATACGCTTGAGCGGGTACGTCGAGTACGCCAAGCAGGTCTTTTTCTGAGCGGAATGATGCAGCGGAGGACATGACGGAAATCATCTCGATAGGGACCCGGAACTGGCCGGAACGCTGCGAATGCTAGGCTTGTAGGCGATTTTGGGCCAATGCCTTTCAGCGCTGGCCTATGCACAAACGGCATAATGTAGCTGTGACCCGGTTATCATGGCGGGCGTGTGTACCAAAATGGTGCGTATCCGTGGGAGGAACTGATGAACCTTGAGAGCAAATGGCTGGAAGACTTCAGCGCCCTGGCGGCGACCCGCAGTTTCTCCCAGGCAGCGGAGCGGCGCTTTGTGACCCAGCCGGCGTTCAGCCGACGTATTCGCAGCCTGGAAGCCGCGTTGGGTCTGACACTGGTCAATCGCTCGCGCACCCCGGTAGAGCTGACGGCGGCGGGGCAGTTGTTCCTCGTGACCGCGCGCACCGTGGTTGAACAGCTCGGTGAGGTGCTGCGCCATTTGCATCATCTGGAAGGCGGGCAGGGTGAAGTCATGCAGGTGGCCGCCGCTCACTCCCTCGCGTTGGGCTTCTTCCCGCGCTGGATCGCGCAACTGCGCAATGAGGGGCTGAACATTGCCACGCGGTTGGTCGCCACCAACGTGGGTGACGCGGTGCACGCCCTGCGTGAAGGCGGCTGCGACTTGATGCTGGCGTTTTATGACCCGGACGCCGCCATGCAGATGGACCCCGAAATTTTCCCCTCGCTGCACTTGGGCAACACCGAAATGCTCCCGGTGTGCGCCGCCGATGCCGACGGCAAGCCGCTGTTCGACCTGGAAGGCGAGGGCAGTGTGCCGTTGCTGGCCTACAGCGCAGGCGCTTTTCTCGGGCGTTCTGTTCATCTGTTATTACGCCAGCGTGCGTTGCGCTTTACCACCGTGTATGAAACCGCAATGGCCGACAGCCTGAAAAGCATGGCGCTGGAGGGCCTGGGCATCGCCTGGGTGCCGCAACTCAGTGTGCGCGCTGAATTGGCGCGCGGGGAACTGGTGGTGTGCGGCGGGCCGCAATGGCATGTGCCGCTGGAGATTCGCCTGTATCGCTGCGCGCTGGTGCGCAAGGCGAACGTGCGGTTGTTGTGGCGCAAGTTGGAAGGTGGCGCGGCGCAGAGTCCGGTGAATGAGCGTGGCCCGGCTTGATTATTGATGAATTGGATAGTTATCTGATCAATAAAGCGACTATAGTCATTTTTTGATCATTTTTCTATTCAAAAAATCAAGTTTAATACACAAATTACTGGCTGCTGGATTATTGACTGGAATACTGATCAATACTTGGTAAAAGTTAAATTTTCGATCAGGAAAATAGACAAAATGCGGATGACTGCGATGAGTGAAGAGGCTATCGCACAAGCGATTGGCTCTCGCCTTGAAGCCTTAAGGGTGAAAAAAAACATTAATCAGGAAACGGTCGCTGAGGAGGCGGGCATTTCCCGAACGACGTTACGCCAGTTGATGGCGGGTAAGGGCACTTTGCTCAACCTGATTTCGGTCTTGCGGGTGATCGGGGAATTGGACCGCTTGAGTTCTCTGGTCGAGGAGGTACGTTCAAGTCCTATCCAGATGGCGAAGATGGCCGGTAAAAAACGGCAGCGCGCCTACACCCTCCGCAAAAATCTATCCCCAGATGCTTCGGTGACCGGCCAGAAAAAACTCATCGCTCCCGATGCAGCCAAAAAGGACACTCGTTGGTGATCGCACAAATCTACCTGTGGGGCCTGTACGTCGGCGCGCTCAATTGGGATGAGGCAACCTTGGTGGGTGAGTTCGAGTTTTCTCCCGAGTTTGTGGCAACCGGGCTGGAAATCTCGCCCATCCACATGCCCGCTCGTGTCGGTTACACGTACGCGTTTACTCACTTGAACCGAGAAACCTATAAGGCACTTCCAGCGATCTTTGCCGATTCTCTCCCCGATGACTTCGGTAACGCTCTGATTGACGCCTGGTTGGCCCAGCAAGGTCGCGACAAGCGTTCCTTCACGCCGGTAGATCGGCTGTTGTATCAGGGCAATCGCGGCATGGGGGCGTTGGAGTACCGGCCTGCCATGAAAACAGAGGCTAACGAAGCCGAGAGTATCGAGATCGAGGCGTTGGTCCAGTTGGCCGGTGAGGTGCTTGCTGGGCGCGAGAGCCTGGAGGACCGCCTGACGTCCAATGACCCCACGGTCGATGATGTCGCGTTGCAACGCTTGATCCAGGTCGGCACCAGCGCGGGTGGCGCACGCGCGAAGGCGATCATTGCGATCAATGACGAGGGGCATGTCAGGTCGGGTCAAGTGACGGCCCCGAAGGGTTACAGCTATTGGTTGCTCAAGTTTGACGTCGCCAGGAACACCGATGTGCTTGCCGATAGTCAGGGTTTTGGCCGGATCGAATACGCGTATCACTTGATGGCCAGGCAGGCCGGTGTGGTGATGACCGAATGCCGCCTGCTTGAAGAAGGAGGGCGCGCCCACTTCATGACCCGGCGATTCGACCGCACCGATGAAGGCGATAAAATCCATACCGCCACGTTGTGTGCGCTTGATCATGCCGACTACAAAAAACCCGGGGAATATTCTTACGCTGAAGCGTTAAGCGTACTCAGGGTATTGAAACTGGGGCGTCGAGAAGCCGAGCAGTTTTTCCGGCGGATGGTGTTCAACGTGATCGCTCGAAATCAGGACGACCACACCAAGAACATCAGCTTTTTGCTGGACACCGATGGCACTTGGTACCTGTCGCCCGCCTATGACGTGACGTGGTCCTATCTGCCTGGAAATTTCTGGGTCGATAGCCATCAGATGAGCGTTAACGGCAAGCGCGACCATTTTGCGGTGGAAGATCTCCTCAAGGTGGGAGAGCAGATCAAGGGAATGAAAGCCAGGCAGATCATCCGAGAGGTGCATGACGCTGTTTCGCAGTGGCCGGTGATCGCAACCGAAGCGGGCGTCTCACACGCCATGATTGATGCCATTGCCAGGACCCATCGACTGGGCCTCATCGCTGACTTGTAAGTCAATAAAACCGCCACTTTGCGCCGCTGGACAGATGGTCATCCAAGGGGCTGTTTATCTGAATTATTACGGTATACTGCGCGGCCTTCGGCCGGTCCAATCGGCCAGAATTCGTACAACAAGCCACGCTGGATTTCCCGCGTGGCTTGTTGTTTTTTGACGCGCCTGCGGGCGCCCAGAGAGAAGAGGCACGACGATGAGTGCATTGGTTGGCGTGATCATGGGCTCCAAGTCCGATTGGTCCACCCTTAGCCACACCGCCGATATGCTGGAGAAACTCGGCATTCCGTATGAAGTGAAAGTGGTCTCTGCCCACCGCACCCCGGATTTGCTGTTCCAGTATGCCGATGAAGCAGAATCCCGTGGCATCGAGGTGATCATCGCCGGTGCCGGCGGTGCGGCGCACCTGCCAGGCATGTGTGCGGCCAAGACCCACCTGCCGGTGCTCGGTGTGCCGGTGCAGTCGGCCATGCTTTCGGGCGTCGATTCGCTGTTGTCGATCGTGCAGATGCCGGCCGGTATTCCGGTGGCGACCCTGGCAATCGGCAAGGCTGGCGCGATCAATGCCGCCTTGCTGTCCGCCAGCATCCTGGGCGCCAAGCACCCGCAGTTCCACGCGGTGCTGAAAAAATTCCGCGCCGAGCAGACAGACAGCGTCCTGGACAATCCAGACCCACGCATCGCCTGAGGTGGTTGATTGATGAAAATCGGTGTAATCGGTGGCGGCCAACTGGGCCGCATGCTGGCTCTGGCGGGAACTCCGCTGGGGATGAATTTCGCTTTCCTGGACCCGGCGCCGGACGCCTGCGCGGCGGCATTGGGTGAACACCTGCGTGCTGACTACAGCGATCCGGACCACCTGCGCCAACTGGCCGACGAAGTCGACCTGGTGACCTTCGAGTTTGAAAGCGTCCCGGCTGAAACCGTGGCCTTCCTGTCGCAGTTCGTGCCGGTGTACCCGAGCGCCGAAGCCCTGCGCATCGCTCGCGACCGCTGGTTCGAGAAGAGCATGTTCAAGGACCTGGGCATTCCGACCCCGGCCTTCGCCGATATCCAGTCCCAGGCAGACCTCGACGCCGCTGTCACCAGCATCGGCCTGCCGGCCGTGCTGAAAACCCGCACCCTGGGTTACGACGGCAAGGGCCAGAAAGTCCTGCGCACTGCCGCCGATGTGGTCGGCACCTTTGCCGAACTGGGCAGCGTCGCCTGCCTGCTGGAAGGCTTCGTGCCGTTTACCGGCGAAGTCTCGCTGATCGCGGTGCGTGCCCGTGATGGCGAAACCCGCTTCTACCCGTTGGTGCACAACACCCACGACAGCGGCATCCTCAAGTTGTCCGTGGCCAGCACCGATCACCCGTTGCAGGCCCTGGCCGAAGATTATTCCAGCCGTGTGCTCAAGCAGCTGGATTACGTCGGCGTGATGGCGTTCGAGTTCTTTGAAGTCGACGGTGGCCTCAAGGCCAACGAAATCGCCCCGCGCGTGCACAACTCCGGGCACTGGACCACCGAAGGCGCCGAGTGCAGCCAGTTCGAAAACCACCTGCGGGCGGTGGCGGGCTTGCCGCTGGGTTCCACGGCCAAGGTCGGCGAGAGCGCAATGCTCAACTTCATCGGTGTGGTGCCGGCGGTGGAAAAAGTCATCGCCATCGACGACTGCCACCTGCATCACTACGGCAAAGCCTTCAAGGCCGGGCGCAAGGTCGGCCACGCCAACCTGCGTTGCAAGGACCGCGCGACACTTGACGCGCAAATCCTCAAGGTCCAGGCGCTGATCGCCGAGCAGTAATCCAGGAATCGGCGGGAACCATTGGTTGCCGCCGCCTCTCTCATTGCAGGACGCTAAAGTCTGACTAGGCTTTTGCGTAGTTCACTTCATACAGAGGGAAATGCCATGGGTATCATCGGAACCATCTTCATCGGCTTGATCGTCGGTCTGCTCGCGCGTTTCCTCAAGCCAGGCGACGACAGCATGGGCTGGATCATGACCATCCTGCTGGGTATTGCCGGTTCGCTGGTTGCCACTTACGGTGGTCAGGCACTGGGCATCTACCAGGCTGGCCAGGGCGCAGGCTTCCTCGGTGCGCTGGTCGGCGCCGTCGTGCTGCTGGTGATTTACGGCTTGCTGCGCAAAAAGTAATTTAGCGACGAAGCCCTCTGCGCTACGCAGGCGCAGAGGGCTAGAATGCTCGGCTTCCGACTTTGCCGAGCCTCTCCATGCGCCGTCTTATTTTGACTCTCCTCTTGCTGGGCTCAGGCCTGGCGCACGCCGGCGAACTGCCGGAAACCGACTGGCTCGAACTGATGCCGCTTTCCGACCAGAAAGCCCTCGAAGCCATGCCCGAAATTGACCACAACTCCCCCGAAGCACAAGGCACGTTCACCGACAAAGGTGGCTTGAAGCAAAGCAAAGGCTTACCGGCGGTGATGTATTCCACCAAGACCGTGGCCGCCATGAACGGCAAGAACATCCGCATCGGCGGTTATCCGGTGCCGCTGGAAACCGATGCCAAGGGCCGTAGCACGCTGTTCTTCCTGGTGCCGTATCCGGGCGCCTGCATCCACGTGCCGCCACCGCCGCCTAACCAGTTGGTGCTGGTGCGTTATCCCAAGGGCTTGAAGCTGGATGATATCTACACGCCGCTGTGGGTCACGGGCACGTTGAAAGTGGAGAAGGTGAATAACGATCTCGCGGATGCGGCGTATGCGCTGGATGCGGGGAAGGTAAGGGCCGTGAAAGAGTCCGATCTCTAAATTGACGAAGAACCCAATGTGGGAGCGGGCTTGCTCGCGAAAGCGGAGTGTCAGCCACTGTATATGTAGCTGATACACCGTATTCGCGAGCAAGCCCGCTCCCACATTTTGATTGGGTTTACAGAGTAATACCGGTGATGCTTACGGCCAGGGTATGGCTTTCACCGGGCGCCAGGGTCACCACATCATCCAGCACATTCGCCGTTTCGATGCACAACATTCCCTGCCAGCCATCATCGGCCATGTCATCGAACGCTTTGGCGCGTTCGGTCCAGGGATTCCAGATCACGGTCGATTTCGAACCTTCGCTGGTGAGCTGGATCCGACGCTGCCAATCTTTATCGACGATATTCAACTGCGTCGGTGTGTTGAGGTAAATGCGATCAGTCTCGGCGGTGAACGACAGCAACCCCGACTGTGTCTTTTTGCTCCAGCCGTCTGCAGTGTCGATATACGCCAACCCGTCCAGACCTTCGACCTGCACGTTGCGCACATCGCTCACGGCGAAATAGGTGTGCAGCGCCTGGCTTAAGGTCACGGTGTCGGTGCCACGGTTGTGGCTGGTCAGGCGAATATGCAACTGGTCGTCCAGTAGCAGGCTTAACGTCAGGTCGACATGATGGGGCCAGCCGGGAAAGCCGCCAGCGGGCACCGGTAGCGAGAACTCCAGTTGCAACGCATCGGCAACCGGAATCACCTCATCCAGTTTCCAGATCGCCGTGCGCACAAAACCGTGGGCGCCGGCAGGCTGTTCGCTCTGACGCATCGCCTTGACGCTATCGGGGTTGCGGTCGAATACACCAAACCACGGCCAGCACACCGGGACGCCGGTGCGGATGCCTTTGCCTTTCTTGAACACCGCCTCGGGGTTCGGCCAGATCAGCGGCTGCTCGCCCTGGCGCTGATAACTGAATATGTGCGCGCCCTGTTGGGCAACCATCAATTCAGCGCCGTTGTGGCGGATGCGCCAGCAGTCCAGTTCGTCGGTTTTCACGGTTTCAACGTGGGGCACAGGCATACAGAGCACTCTTTATGGCAGGCAATGGGGCAATTGACCGTCAAAACCCGGCGATGTTTAACGCGCGCGCGACGGCACTGAACGCGTACGGCCACTGCCATCGATGGCGACGAACACAAACACCGCTTCGGTAACCTTGCGCCATTCGCTGGACAGCGGGTCGTCGCTCCACACTTCGACCATCATCTGAATCGAGCTGCGGCCGATTTCCAGCGCCTGGGTATAAAAGGAAAGCTGCGCGCCCACGGCCACTGGCACCAGGAATGCCATGCGATCAATCGCCACGGTCGCCACGCGCCCGCCCGCTACTTTACTGGCCATTGCTGTGCCGGCGAGGTCCATTTGAGCGACCAACCAGCCGCCAAAGATGTCGCCAAAACCGTTGGTTTCACGCGGGAGCGCGGTGATTTGCAGGGCGAGATCGCCTTGCGGGATTGGATCTTCTTGTTCGAGTTCGATCATGCCGAGGGTGCCTCTGACCCGTGACGCTTCGGGTACTTCAAGTGGATAGCCGTCTTCTGGAAAAACGTTTCAGCACCAACATACACCGCGTGATGCGTTTCTCGTAAGGCGAACTAAAGGGAAACTCTGCCAAATCGGCTGGGTGGCACCCAACGACGCTTTGGCGCAGCAGCCCCTCAAGCCAGCGGGTTTGGCGCTGGCAAGGGCCGAGTATATCGAGACGCTGGCGCCGCGACGACCTCTCGGGGCTCATTTGGTCGGCTAATCGCGGCTGTATGGCGGCTTTTTCCCGCAACTGTGCTCATGGCGGCAGTATTGGCAGTCTGTGAGGTGCTGTTTCAAGAGAGCCCGATGGGTCCGGCTTACTCCGTGGCGCCTGTGTGTCGGCGCTTACCTGTGCAACCGCGGGCGTCAAGCAACGCTGTGCTTTTGCGGGCGATTTGCTATCGTGCCAAACCGACCCTGGCACGTGCCGGGGTCTCGCGTTCGCAATTTTGACAATAAGAGAAGCCTTGCCATGTCCTCCGTGCCCGCAAGCAGTGCGCAACCTTCGCGCCCGCTGACCCGCAACGACTACAAAACCCTGTCGCTGTCTGCCTTGGGCGGGGCGCTGGAGTTTTACGACTTCATCATCTTCGTGTTTTTCGCCACCGTGGTCGGAAAACTGTTCTTCCCCCTCGACATGCCTGAATGGCTGCGCATGATGCAGACCTTCGGCATCTTCGCCGCCGGCTACCTGGCGCGCCCGCTGGGCGGCATCATCATGGCGCACTTCGGCGACCTGCTGGGCCGCAAGAAAATGTTCACCTTGAGCATTTTCATGATGGCCGTGCCGACCCTGATCATGGGCCTGCTGCCCACCTACGCGCAGATCGGCCTGTGGGCGCCGCTGTTGCTCCTGCTGATGCGCGTCATCCAGGGCGCAGCGATTGGCGGCGAAGTACCGGGCGCCTGGGTGTTCGTTTCCGAGCACGTACCGCCGCGCCATATCGGCTACGCCTGCGGCACGCTGACCAGCGGCCTGACCGCCGGCATCTTGCTGGGCTCGCTGGTGGCTACCGCGATCAACACCTTGTACAGCCCGGAACAGGTTTCGGATTACGCTTGGCGCATCCCGTTTTTGCTGGGTGGCGTGTTCGGCCTGCTGTCGGTGTACCTGCGTCGCTGGTTGCATGAAACGCCGATTTTCGCCGAGATGCAGCAACGCAAAACCCTGGCGGCCGAACTGCCGTTGCGCGCGGTATTGCGCGACCATCGCAGTGCCATCGTCCTGTCGATGCTGCTGACCTGGCTGCTGTCGGCCGGTGTGGTGGTGGTCATTCTGATGACCCCGACCGTGTTGCAAACCGTCTACCACTTCAGCCCGACCATAGCGCTGCAAGCCAACAGCATGGCCATCGTCACCTTGAGCCTGGGCTGCATCGCCTCCGGTGCCCTGGCCGACCGCTTTGGCGCAGGCCGCGTGCTGGTCGTGGGTTGCCTGCTGCTGCTGGCGACCTCGTGGACGCTCTATCACAGCCTCATTGACCACCCGAACTGGCTTTTCCCGCTGTACACCTTGACCGGCCTGTTTGTGGGCGTGATCGGCGTGGTGCCTTACGTGATGGTGAAAGCCTTCCCGCCGGTGGTGCGGTTCAGTGGGTTGTCGTTCTCCTACAACGTCGCCTACGCCGTGTTTGGCGGTCTGACGCCGCTGGCGGTGTCGCTGCTGATGAAGGAAAGCCCGATGGGCCCTGCTTACTATGTCGCCGTGCTGTGCGTGATGGGGATGTTGGTGGGTGGTTACCTGTGGAAGCGCGGGCGTTAATTCACTGATAACCCTGTGGCGAGCGAGCTTGTTGTGGCGAGCGAGCTTGCTCGCGCTGGAGTGCGTAGCGCTCCCGCCTTATCTGGGGCCGCTACGCAGCCCAACGGGAGCAAGCTCCCTGCCACAGGTTTTGTATTCTGCCAACGGTTACAGAGTGTTTCTGAAATAGCGCCTCAACCTCCTCGCACGCCCCGTTTTTACTGATCTTCCCCCTTTCTGTCAGAGTTTTCATAAATGCTGGCCTTTCATCTAATTGTCACATTGCGGACATAGAGTGTTCACACGGCCTACCGATACTTGGCCCCGATCCAACTATCCTTATCTGCTAGGAGCAAGGCATGAAACTGAAACGTTTGATGGCGGCAATGACTTTTGTCGCTGCTGGCGTTGCGACCGCTAACGCGGTAGCCGCTGGTGTTGACCCGGCAATTCCGGCCTACGCCAAGACCACCGGTGTATCGGGCAACCTGTCCAGCGTTGGTTCCGACACCCTGGCGAACCTGATGACCTTGTGGGCTGAGTCCTACAAAAAGGAATACCCGAACGTTAACATCCAGATTCAGGCCGCTGGCTCCGCCACTGCGCCACCTGCGCTGACTGAAGGCACCTCCAACCTGGGCCCGATGAGCCGCAAAATGAAGGACACCGAACTGGCGGCCTTCGAACAAAAGTATGGCTACAAGCCAACCGCTATCCCGGTGGCTGTGGATGCCCTGGCTGTCTTCGTACACAAAGACAACCCGATCCAGCACCTGACCATGGAACAGGTCGACGCAATCTTCTCCTCGACGCGTCTGTGCGGCGGCAAAGCCGATGTGAAAACCTGGGGTGACCTGGGTGTGACCGGCGACCTGGCCAACAAGCCGGTTCAACTGTTCGGTCGTAACTCGGTATCCGGCACCTATGGCTACTTCAAAGAAGAAGCCCTGTGCAAAGGCGACTACAAGCCAAACGTGAACGAACAACCAGGCTCGGCTTCGGTCGTGCAGTCGATCAGCTCCTCGCTGAACGGCATCGGTTACTCGGGCATCGGCTACAAGACTGCAAGCGTGAAGACTGTAGCCCTGGCCAAGAAAGGCAGCACTGACTACATCGAAGACAGTGAAGAAAACGCCCTGAACGGCAAATACCCGCTGTCGCGTTTCCTCTACGTGTACGTCAACAAAGCCCCGAACAAGCCTCTGGCCCCGCTGGAAGCTGAGTTCGTGAAACTGGTTCTGTCCAAACAGGGCCAGGAAGTTGTAGTCAAGGACGGCTACATCCCTCTGCCAGCCAAAGTTGCCGCCAAGGCACTGGCTGACCTGGGTCTGAAAGAAGGCAACTAAGTTGCCTGCGCGGGGCCGGCTCACCGGCCCCGCCACTCAAATTTTTTAGCCCGCTGCCAGCTCTGCTACGCGGCGGCTTTGTTGCGTCACTGCACTGTCATCTTTCTGTCATACAGGACCGTTAGGGTGTGCGCATGAATGATCTGGCCAATTCCACCATGACGACGACTTCTCCTCCCAAGCGCATTGATTTCAATACGCCTGAGCTGCAACGCAAGCGCCGCATTCGCGCGCTCAAAGATCGCCTGACCCGTTGGTACGTGTTGATCGGCGGCCTCGCCGTCCTCGGCGCCATTACCCTGATCTTCTTCTTCCTGGCTTATGTTGTCGCGCCCCTGTTTCAAGGCGCCTCGCTGACCAAGGAAGAGGCGCTGACCCCAGCGTGGATCCAGGACGCCGGCAAGCCGTTGATGATCTCCCTCGAAGAACAGAACCAGGTCGCCATGCGGGTTTCCGACAAGGGCCAGGCGCTGTTCTTTGATGTGAGCACGGGCGCCGAGCTCAAGCGTGTCGACCTGCCGCTCCCGGCGGGCGTCAGCGTTGCCTCTATCGGTGAAGACCAGCCGGGCAGCCCGCTGGTGATCCTGGGTTTGTCGAATGGCCAGTCTCTGGTGTTCCGCCACACCTATAAGGTGTCCTACCCGGACGGCAAGAAAACCATTACGCCAGCGATTGAATACCCTTACGGCGAAACGCCGATCGTCCTTGACGAGCAGGGTCGCCCGCTGGAGCACGTCGCGCTCAACGCCACCGACTCCTCGCTGGTGGTTGCAGGTTCCGCAGGTTCCTACTTGAACGTGCTGAGCCTGAGCCGCGAAGAAAACATGATGACCGGCGAAGTCACCAGCGAGCAGAAGCGTATCGAGCTGCCGCAAATGACCGAGCCGGTGAAGGCGATCTTCATCGACCCGCGTCAGCAGTGGTTATACGTGATCAACGGTCGCGCCCTTGCTGACGTCTTCAGCCTGCGCGACAAGAGCCTCAACGGTCGCTACAAACTGCTCGAAGACGGCAACTCCGAAATCACCGCCAGCACCCAGCTGGTGGGCGGTATCTCGCTGATCGTCGGTAACTCCAAAGGTGGCCTGGCCCAGTGGTTCATGGCCCGCGACCCGGATGGCGAGCAACGCCTGAAGCAGATTCGTACGTTCCAGATGGGCACTGCGCCCATCGTTGAAATCACTGCCGAAGAACGTCGCAAAGGCTTCACCGCCCTCGACGCCTCCGGCAAGTTCGGCGTGTTCCACAGCACCGCCCACCGCACCTTGCTGGTCGACCCGGTGGTCGACGGCCAAGGCGTGTTCGGCCTGTCGCCACGGGCCAACCGCGTGATCGTGGAAGCCGGCGGCAAGCTGCAACCGTTGCTGCTGGACAACCCGCACCCGGAAGTCTCGTGGAGCGCGTTGTGGAGCAAGGTCTGGTACGAGAACTACGACGAGCCTAAATACGTCTGGCAATCGACCGCCGCCAACACCGACTTCGAACCTAAAATGAGCCTGGCCCCGCTGACCTTCGGTACTTTGAAGGCCGCGTTCTACGCCATGCTGCTGGCCGCGCCACTGGCCGTTGCCGCCGCGATCTACACTGCTTACTTCATGGCCCCGAGCCTGCGCCGCAAGGTCAAGCCGGTGATCGAACTGATGGAAGCGATGCCGACGGTGATCCTGGGCTTCTTCGCCGGCCTGTTCCTGGCGCCGTATGTGGAAGGGCATCTACCGGGGATTTTCAGCCTGTTGATGCTGTTGCCGATTGGCATCCTGGTCGCCGGTTTTGTGTTCAGCCGCTTGCCTGAATCGATCCGCCTGCGCGTTCCCGATGGTTGGGAAAGCGCGATTCTGATCCCGGTGATCCTGTTTGTGGGCTGGCTCTCGCTGTACATGAGCCCGTACCTGGAAACATGGTTCTTCGGCGGCGACATGCGCATGTGGATTTCCCACGACCTGGGCATCACCTACGACCAGCGCAACGCCTTGGTCGTCGGCCTGGCCATGGGCTTCGCGGTGATCCCGAACATCTACTCCATCGCTGAAGACGCCGTGTTCAGCGTGCCGCGCGGCCTGACACTGGGCTCGCTGGCTCTGGGTGCCACACCGTGGCAGACCATGACCCGCGTGGTCATCCTGACCGCCAGCCCGGGGATTTTCTCGGCGCTGATGATCGGCATGGGCCGCGCCGTTGGCGAGACCATGATCGTACTGATGGCCACTGGTAACACGCCGGTGATGGAGATGAACCTGTTCGAAGGTCTGCGCACCCTGGCGGCCAACGTCGCGGTAGAAATGCCTGAGTCGGAAGTGGGCGGTAGTCACTACCGCGTGCTGTTCCTCTCGGCACTGGTACTGCTGCTGTTCACCTTCATCATGAACACCCTCGCCGAGCTGATCCGTCAGCGTCTGCGCAAGAAATACTCGTCGCTTTAAGAAAGGTAGAAGTCTGTGAAACAGAACTCCCTGAATGGATGGTTCAAGAGCGGCGCCCCCGGCGTCTGGATCAGTGGTGGCGCGGTGTCCATCGCGGTCATCATGACCATTGGTTTGCTGGCCGTGATTGCCGTGCGTGGTTTGGGCCATTTCTGGCCGGCTGACCTGATCCAGGCCAACTACAGCGTGCCGGGCCAGGAAAACCATATCGTCGTCGGCGAAGTGGTGCAGAAAGAAGAAGTGCCCCGCGAGCGCCTGAAAAGCGCTGGCCTGCCGGTGCCGGACCAAGGCCCGGAATTCATGACCCGCGAGCTGATCAAGGTCGGCAACCGTGACTTGAACGGCAACGATTTCACCTGGATCGTCGGCGAGTGGTTGAAGGACCAGACCAAGCCCGTGGAGCTGATGGCCATCGAGCGCCGCGAGTGGGGTAACTTCTACGGCACCCTGGTTAACGTCAAGCAGGATGGCAAAGTCATCGCAGTAGGCGAGGCCGCGTGGCCTGAGCTGCAAGCCCGCGTCGACCGCGTGAACAAGCTGGCTGCCCAGCTCAAGAGCCTGGAAAAAACCGACATCGGCGCGATCAACGCCGGGCTTGAGCGCATCCGCTTGCACGGTCGCAAGCTCGAGCTGGAAGGCAAGCTGGACGCCACCGCACAGGCGGACATGGATGCCGGCCGTGCCGAGCTGAATGCTCGCTACCAGGACATCGAGGCGCGCCTGGCAGACCTGCACACCCAGTTCAACCGCGACAGCCTGACCGCCCGCGACGCCAACGGCAAAGAACTGGAAATCGGCATCGGCAAAGTGGTACACGCTTACCAGCCGAACGCCATGGGTTACATGACCAAGGTCGGCTTCTACTTCAGCAAGATCTGGGAATTCCTCAGCGATGACCCACGGGAAGCCAACACCGAAGGCGGGATTTTCCCGGCTATTTTCGGCACCGTGATGATGACCCTGATCATGGCGATGATCGTGACCCCGTTCGGCGTGCTGGCGGCGGTGTACCTGCGTGAATACGCCAAACAGAACGCCCTGACGCGCATTATCCGCATCGCGGTGAACAACCTGGCGGGTGTTCCAGCCATCGTCTACGGCGTGTTCGGCCTGGGCTTCTTCGTGTATGTATTGGGTGGCTCGGTTGACCGTATATTCTTCTCCGAAGCCCTGCCGGCCCCAACCTTCGGTACGCCGGGTCTGCTGTGGGCCTCGCTGACCCTGGCGCTGCTGGCGGTGCCGGTGGTGATTGTGGCTACCGAAGAAGGCTTGGCGCGAATTCCTCGCACCGTGCGTGAAGGCTCGCTGGCATTGGGCGCTACCAAGGCGGAAACGCTGTGGAAGATCGTGCTGCCGATGGCCAGCCCGGCGATGATGACCGGCATGATCCTCGCCGTGGCCCGTGCCGCCGGTGAAGTGGCGCCGCTGATGTTGGTGGGTGTGGTGAAACTGGCGCCGTCGCTGCCGCTGGATGGCAACTACCCGTATTTGCACCTGGACCAGAAGATCATGCACCTGGGCTTCCATATTTATGACGTAGGCTTCCAGAGCCCTAACGTCGAGGCAGCACGGCCACTGGTATATGCGACTGCACTGTTGCTGGTGCTGGTGATTGCGACGCTTAACTTGTCGGCGGTGTGGATCCGTAACCACCTGCGCGAGAAATACAAAGCGCTGGACAGCTGATTGAAGTGAACGCGGACTAAATGTGGGAGCGGGCTTGCTCGCGAATACGGCGTATCAGAAACACAGGTGCTGCTGACCCACCGCTTTCGCGAGCAAGCCCGCTCCCACATGGATCGCGTAACACACAGATTTTCGAGTAGACCGCCCCCGGCGGTCCAACACAACGAATTGGTAGCACAGGGAGCATCCCATGCAACATGAAACCCACACCCACGGCATCAACATGTCGGCACTGGGTCGCGACAAGCAGAGCCTGAGCCTGGCCCAGGAAACCGTGGCCATCGAAGTGCCGGGCCTGAGCCTGTACTACGGTGAAAAGCAGGCGCTGTTCGACGTCAGCATGAACATCCCCAAGCAGCGCGTGACCGCCTTTATCGGCCCGTCCGGCTGCGGCAAGTCCACGCTGCTGCGTACGTTCAACCGCATGAACGACTTGGTTGACGGCTGCCGCGTAGAAGGTGCTATCAACCTCTACGGCACCAACATCTACCGCAAGGGCGAAGACGTAGCCGAGCTGCGTCGCCGCGTCGGCATGGTGTTCCAGAAGCCGAACCCGTTCCCCAAGACCATCTACGAAAACGTGGTCTATGGCCTGCGCATCCAGGGCATCAACAAAAAACGCATCCTCGACGAAGCCGTTGAGTGGGCTCTGAAAGGCGCGGCGCTGTGGGACGAGGTCAAAGACCGCCTGCACGAATCGGCACTCGGCCTGTCCGGTGGTCAGCAACAACGACTGGTGATCGCGCGCACTATCGCCGTGGAACCGGAAGTGTTGCTGCTCGACGAACCGTGCTCGGCACTCGACCCGATCTCGACGCTGAAAGTCGAAGAGCTGATTTACGAGCTCAAATCCAAGTTCACCATCGTTATCGTGACCCACAACATGCAACAGGCGGCGCGGGTTTCCGACTACACCGCGTTCATGTACATGGGCAAACTGGTGGAATTCGGCGACACCGACACCCTGTTTACCAACCCGGCCAAGAAGCAGACCGAAGACTACATCACCGGTCGTTACGGCTAGCCCGCGGTGGTTCTGATTGCACTGAATGCTGCGGCTTCCCGCACCTTACCGGACGCTCCAAGGACACCCACATGATCAGCAAAGAAGGCCTTACCCATCACATCTCCGCGCAGTTCAACGCCGAGCTTGAGGAGGTGCGCAGCCACCTCCTGGCGATGGGTGGGCTGGTGGAGAAGCAAGTCAATGACGCCGTGACTGCGCTGATTGAGGCCGACTCGGGCCTGGCCCAGCAAGTGCGCGAAATTGATGACCAGATCAACCAGATGGAACGCAACATCGACGAAGAATGCCTGCGCATTCTGGCCCGTCGCCAACCGGCGGCGTCCGACCTGCGTTTGATCATCAGCATTTCCAAGTCGGTGATTGACCTTGAGCGCATCGGCGACGAAGCCACCAAGATCGCCCGCCGCGCCATCCAGTTGAGTGAGGAAGGCGAAGCGCCACGCGGATACGTGGAGGTGCGTCACATCGGCGACCAGGTGCGCAATATGGTGCGTGATGCCCTGGACGCGTTTGCCCGCTTCGACGCCGACCTGGCGTTGTCGGTAGCCCAGTACGACAAGATCATCGACCGCGAATACAAAACCGCGCTGCGCGAGCTGGCCACCTACATGATGGAAGACCCGCGCTCTATCTCGCGCGTCTTGAACATTATCTGGGTGCTGCGCTCCCTGGAACGGATCGGCGACCACGCGCGCAATATCTCCGAACTGGTCATCTATCTGGTACGCGGCACCGACGTGCGGCACATGGGCCTCAAGCGCATGAAAGCCGAAGTTGAGGGCACAGCCGACCAAATCCCTAATGTTTCGGGCGAAACTGACGATAAGTAAGGTTGCCCGAGAAATTTACGCCCGGCCATTGGCCGGGCGTTTTCGTTTGTGGCCTCTGAATTATTTGCACGGCAGGCGACATAAAGTCCTTCTGTGAACCGCGAGTTTTGGCAAAATGCCATCGGTCAGGCGTTTGCGTGCCGACGTTTTTATAGGGTGAAGGGTCGATGAGTAAAGTCAGTGTGTTGGTGGTGGATGACGCCTCGTTTATCCGCGACCTGGTGAAGAAGTGCCTGCGCAACTACTTCCCGGGGATCCAGATTGAAGACGCGGTGAATGGCAAGAAGGCGCAATCCGTCCTGATGCGCGAAACCTTCGACTTGGTGCTGTGCGATTGGGAAATGCCCGAGATGTCCGGCCTTGAGCTGCTGACCTGGTGCCGTGAACAACCGCACCTGAAGGCCATGCCGTTTGTGATGGTGACCAGCCGTGGCGACAAGGAAAACGTGGTGCAGGCGATCCAGGCCGGGGTTTCCGGCTATGTCAGCAAACCGTTCACCAACGAACAGCTGCTGAACAAGGTCAAGCAGGCCCTGCACAAGATCGGCCGTCTCGACGCCCTGATCGCCAGTGCGCCGACCAAAATGAACTCGGCGTTCGGCAACGATTCCCTGAGCGCTCTGACGGGCGGTAAACCCGAAGCGGTCAAGTCAGCCCCGGCCCCGGTCGCGGCAGCGCCTAATAAAGGCTTGCTTAACACGCCTCCCGTGCAAGCGCCGGCTTCTGCATCGCCGGCCAGCGGTCGTGGCCAGGGCCAACTGCGTCTATCCAGTGGTACTCAGCAGTGTGTGATCAAGGCGCTGAGCATCAAGGAAGCGCTGCTGGTGGTGCGTCGCACTGACGTGCTGCCTCAGGTACTGGAAAGTGCCGTACTCGACCTTGAGCAGGGCGACAACGCCGAAGTCGCCCGCCTCAACGGTTACCTGCACGCCATCGTCGCCTACGAGCCCAGGCCCGACAGCGACTGGCTGCAACTGACCTTCCGGTTTATCGACCAGGATGCGCAAAAGCTCGACTACATCTCCCGCCTGATCGCGCGCGGCACGGCGCAGAAGCATTTTGTGCCGGGTGCATGATCTAAAGAGCACCGTCTAACTAATGTGGGAGCGGGCTTGCTCGCGAAGGCGGACTATCAGTCACCGAATGTATCGACTGATCTACCGACTTCGCGAGCAAGCCCGCTCCCACAGTTTGATCTTCATTGATTGGCTGAAGGTGTTGTTGATCAATCCAGCAACAGCACCTTGGCCAGCACAATCTTCGGGCCTTTCATCTTCTTGATGATGATCCGCAAGCCATCGACTTCCAGCACTTCTTCCTCTTCCGGCACGCGTTTAAGCGTGTCGTAGATCAGGCCGGCCAGGGTCTCGGCTTCGATGTGGTCCAGGTCGACACCCAGCAGGCGTTCCACTTTGAACAACGGCGTGTCGCCGCGCACCAGCAGTTTGCCCGGCTGGTAGGCCAGGATGCCGCGCTCGGCCTTGCGGTGTTCGTCCTGGATGTCGCCGACCAGCACTTCGAGCACGTCTTCCATGGTCAGGTAGCCGATGATATTGCCGTCGGCTTCCTCCACCAGGGCGAAGTGTGCGCCGCCTTTGCGGAACTGCTCCAGTAGCTGCGACAACGGCATGTGCCGTGAGACACGCTCCAGCGGGCGGGTCAGCTCGGCCAGGTTGAACGACTCGGGAAGGTGGTCCAGGGCTGCCAGTTCCAGCAGCAAATCCTTGATGTGCAGCAGGCCGACGAACTCGTTGCGCACCGCGTCATACACCGGGTAGCGGCTGAATTTGTGGCGGCGGAACAGCGCAAGGATTTCCTTGAGCGGGGCGTTGAAGTCCAGGGTCACCAGGTCTTCCCGGGAGTTGGCCCAGTCGACCACTTCCAGCTCGCCCATTTCCACAGCGGACGCAAGGACGCGCATACCTTGGTCGCTGGGGTCCTGGCCACGGCTGGAGTGCAGGATCAGCTTGAGTTCTTCCCGGCTGTAATGGTGTTCGTGGTGCGGGCCAGGCTCGCCTTGGCCAGCGATGCGCAGGATGGCGTTGGCGCTGGCGTTGAGCAGGTAGATCGCCGGGTACATGGCCCAGTAGAACAGGTACAGCGGCACCGCCGTCCACAGCGACAGCAGCTCGGGTTTGCGAATGGCCCAGGATTTGGGCGCCAATTCACCGACCACGATGTGCAGGTAGGAGATCACGAAGAAGGCGGCAAAGAACGACACGCCCTTGATCACTTCAGGCGACTGCACGCCGACGGCGCCCAGCAGCGGCTCGAGGATGTGCGCAAACGCCGGCTCACCGACCCAGCCCAGACCCAGGGAGGCGAGGGTGATACCCAACTGGCAGGCCGACAGGTAGGCGTCGAGCTGACTGTGCACGGTGCGCAGGATCTGCCCGCGCCAGCCGTTGGTGTGGGCGATGGCCTCGACCCGGGTCGAGCGCAGTTTGACCATGGCGAATTCCGCCGCAACGAAGAAACCGTTGAGCAGTACCAGGATCAGTGCAAAAAGAATCATGCCGAAGTCGGCAAAGAGTGTCGCGAGGGTGATGCCAGGGGAAGGGTCCATGATGGGGTTTTGCAGGTTCCGTGTGTTCAATAAGGAGTGACAGAAGGGCCTGAAAGGCAGGCGCAAGTCGGCCAATGTAGCGGCTGACGGGGCGCTTGCCTAGTGCCTGCTGCCGGGCGGGCCCTGGAATACGCTCTCAAAAACGATGTAGATCCAATGTGGGAGCGGGCTTGCTCGCGAATGCGGTGGGTCAGGTATAGATGTGTTGGCTGACCCACCGCATTCGCGAGCAAGCCCGCTCCCACATTTAGCGCTGCGTCTTCTTTGGGTTACTCATCATTCCCCAGCTCCTGCGAACGGGTCATCTGCGCCGGCTGGAAATGGCAGGTAAAGGTGCTGCCATGCCCCAACACACTGCTGATTTCCAGGCGTGCGCGGTGGCGCAGCAACACGTGTTTGACGATGGCCAAACCCAGGCCGGTGCCGCCGGTGTTGGAGTTGCGGCTGGAATCAACGCGGTAGAAACGCTCGGTCAGGCGTGGCAAGTGCTTGGCGTCGATGCCGATGCCGGAGTCCTGCACGCTCAGGTGCGCCCCGTGTTCGTCGGCCCACCAGCGGATGCGGATATTGCCCTTGTCCTGTGTGTACTTCACGGCGTTGAACACCAGGTTGGAGAACGCGCTGCGCAATTCGCCTTCGCTGCCCTTGAGCAGGATCGACGCATCGGCTTCCAGGCTGATGTGCTGCCCGCGTTCGCCGGAGAGCGCCTGGGCGTCGTTCTTGATGGTCTGCAACAAGCTTTGCACCGCCACCGGGTGGTTGTCCGACGGGTAGTCCGTAGCTTCCAGCTTGGCCAGCAGCAGCAGGTCATTGAGCAAGGTCTGCATGCGTGAGCCTTGCTGCTGCATCTGTTGCAGGGCACGGCTCCAGCGCGGGTTGATCTCGTCGACGTTGTCCAGCAGCGTCTCCAGGTAACCGCAGATCACCGTCAGCGGCGTGCGCAGTTCGTGGGATACGTTAGCGACGAAGTCTTTGCGCATCTGTTCCAGCTGGTGAATGCGTGTGACATCGCGCACCAGCATCAAATGTTCGTTGTTGCCGTAGCGCGTCAGGTAGAGCTGGATGCGCACGCGGTCATTGGCGGGCGAGGGGATCTCCAGGGCTTCTTCGTAGTTCTCCTGTTCGAAGTACTCCTTGAAGCGCGGGTGGCGCACCAGGTTGGTCACCGGCTGGCCGCTGTCCTGAGGCGTCTTCAGACCCAGTAGCGTCTCGGCGGCGCGGTTCCACCATTCCAGGTTGCCGTCGCTGTCGAGCATGATCACCGCGTCTTTGAGCGCGGCGGTGGATTCCTGCACCCGGTCGATCACCGCTTGCAGGCGCCCGCGTACACGCTGGTCGCGACGTTGCAGGTGGTAGATGCTGTCAAACACCTCGCCCCACAAACCATAGCCATCGGGCGGTGCTTCGTCGTGTTTTTGCTTGCGCAGCCATTCATGCAGGCGCAGCAGTTGTTTGAGCGTCCAGCCCAGGTACAGGCCGATGCCCACGGCCAGCGCCCAGCCATATTGGCCAGTGACCAGGCCAACCACCAGGCAGCCGGTGATCAACAGAAGCATGTGGCGGATCAGGGTGCCATGCCAGTTTTGATTCACTTGAACACGCGTCCTTGTCAGCAGTTAAGTCAGGCAGCGACCGGCTCAGCCCTTGGTCGAAAACCGGTAGCCGGTACCGCGCACGGTTTGTACCAGATTCTCGTAGGCATCGCCCAAGGCTTTACGCAGGCGGCGGATGTGCACGTCCACGGTGCGCTCTTCCACGTACACGTTGCCGCCCCAGACCTGGTCGAGCAATTGGCCACGGGTGTAGGCACGTTCCTGGTGAGTCATGAAGAATTGCAGCAGGCGGTATTCGGTGGGGCCCATTTCAGCCGGCGTGCCGTCGATGGTCACGCGGTGGCTGATCGGGTCAAGGATCAGGCCGCCCACTTCAATTGGCGCTTCGCCATCGGTAGGGCCGGCGCGGCGCAGTACAGCTTTCAGACGTGCGACCAGTTCCCGTGGGGAAAACGGCTTGGTGATGTAGTCATCGGCGCCGACTTCAAGCCCCTGGATCTTGTTGTCCTCTTCACCCTTGGCGGTGAGCATGATGATCGGGATATCCCCGGTCAGCTCGTCACGCTTGAGGCGGCGCGCCAACTCGATGCCAGAGGTGCCAGGCAGCATCCAGTCAAGCAGGATCAGGTCCGGCTTGCGGTCAACGATAATGGCATGGGCCTGCTGGGAGTTCTCCGCCTCCAGGCAGTCATAGCCGGCCATTTCCAACGCAACGGCGATCATCTCGCGAATGGGCGCTTCGTCGTCAACGATCAGAATGCTCCTGCCAACCATGCCTAAATCCTCTTGTCATTTAACTGTCTTGCGCCGCATTAGATAACGGAATTATTGCAGTCGTGTGACAGTAATTTAGTCGCTCGGGCAAATAACGGCACTCTGGACTACCCTTTGGGTCCGAATCCTGACAACCAAAAAAGGAAGGTTCCGATGACTTACCGCACTATTTCCTGGAAAGCCCTGCTGGTGACGGCTGCGTTGACACTGCCAACCCTGGCGTTCGCCGCAGAGCCGGCAATGACCAAAGACGGTATGTTGGTGGATCACAAGGGCCTGACCCTCTACACCTTCGACAAGGACGCCGACGGCAAATCAGTGTGCAAAGACCAGTGCGCGACCAACTGGCCGCCGCTGAAGGCGGAGTCTACCGACAAGCCTGCGGGCAAGTGGACGGTGATCACCCGTGATGACCAGACCAGTCAGTGGGCTTACAACGGCAAACCGGTGTACACCTACAAGGAAGACACGAAGGCCGGTGAAAAGACCGGTGATGGCAAGGGCGGAGCGTGGCACATCATCAAGCCCTGAGGTGATTCCTGTGGCGAGCGGGCCTGTTGTGGCTAGTAGGCTTATTGTGGCCAGTGGGCTTGCCGTGGCCAGTGGGCTTGTTGTGGCGAGCGGGCTTGCCCCGCGTTGGGCTGCGAAGCGGCCCTGAGACCAGGCAACCCGGTTAATCTGAAACAGCGCGGTGGTCCTGAAAGGGGCCGCTTCGCGCCCCAACGCGGGGCAAGCCCGCTCGCCACAACAAGCCCGCGCGCCACAACAAGACTCACAGCCCGGCTCAGCGAAACCCGTAATCCGCCACAATCCCCACAAAAATCGCCAGCCCTGCCCAGTGGTTGTGCAAAAACGCCTTGAAGCACTTCATCCGGTCCTTGTCCCGGGTGTACCAGAACTCCCAGGCAAAACACCCAGCCGCCGCCAGCAACCCCAGGTGAAACCAACCGCCCAGCTCGAACCGCAGGCCCGCCAGCCACAGGCAGACCAGCGACAAACCCTGCAGGCTCAAGATAATGATGCGATCGGCATCGCCAAACAAAATCGCTGTAGATTTCACCCCGATCCGCAGGTCGTCATCACGGTCAGTCATCGCGTAATACGTGTCATAACCCACAGTCCACAGTAGGTTGGCGATGTACAGCAGCCACGCTGCGGCAGGCAAATGCCCGGTTTCGGCGGTGAACGCCATCGGCATGCCCCACGAAAACGCCGCACCCAATACCACCTGCGGGTAATAGGTGTAGCGCTTCATGAACGGATAGCTCGCCGCCAGCGCCAAACCGCCGAGGGATAGCAGAATGGTCGTGGCATTGGTCAGCAGCACCAGCAGGAAACTGATACCCATCAGCAGCGCAAAAAACACCAGCGCCTCTTTCGAACTGATCTTGCCGCTGACCAGCGGGCGCTGCTCGGTGCGCTTCACGTGGCCGTCGACCTTGCGGTCGGCCCAGTCATTGATCACGCAGCCGCCAGCCCGGGTCAGCACCACGCCCAGCACAAAAATCACGATATTGATAAACGACGGTGAGCCCTTGCCGGCAATCCACAGCGCCCACAGCGTCGGCCACAGCAGCAGGTAAATGCCGATTGGCTTGTCCATGCGGGTCAACTGAATGAAATCCCAGGCCCGTGGGTTCAGGCGATTCAGGGATTTGAGCAAGCGTTGATACATCAGCGGTTCTCCGGATGGTCGTGCAACGCGTGCCAGAAGCTCGGCAGGAAGATTTCCGCCACGAGCACGCTCAACGCCCCGCGATCAAAGCGCGAGCGGCGGGCCCACAGTCCATCGGCCTGATCTGCCGTGGGCAGCCATTGCCGAGGGTAATGGCACACCTCGATCACCTGGCGGGTGAACGCCCGGTCGCAGAACAGCAATTCACCCAGGGAGCGGCTGCCCAACGCATCCATGTGCAAGCCGTCGCCCTGCAAGGCACTGCGCGATGCAACGCTGCGGGCAAACACCCACGGCTGACCATGCCCGCGCAAATACACCTCACGCACCCAACCGACAGTGGCCGGCGCCAGGTTCAGGGCGGCGCATTCATCATCACGCAGCGGCTGCCAGCCTTCGAGCAACGGCGTCACGCTGAAACCGTCGTCTGACAGCCACGTCAGCCGCCGCGTCAGCGAACCTTCATCGAACAGCCAGTTGAGAGTCAAGGGCGCAGGCAGGGGGCTCAGAAGGCTCTGGGTCAGCCATTGGCAAGCATCGGTAGGGACGATTGAGTGCGGCACGGTGAGTCAGTATCGGCAGCAAAAGAGGCGGCGAGCTTACCATGGCGCCCTGGAGTTTTGCCGAGCCGAACCGGCCCCATGCGTCGATCACGCTTGCATCTGGCGGCCCCGATCAGTACAAAACGCCCTGAGCCGCGCGGCAACGTGGGTCTATCGACCGCCGGCCAAGATGCCTGGACCCTGAGGAAGCAAGAAATGAAGAAGTGGCAATGTGTAGTCTGCGGCCTGATCTATGACGAAAAAGACGGCTGGCCGGATGACGGAATCGCGCCGGGCACCCTGTGGCAGGACGTCCCGGAAGACTGGCTTTGCCCGGATTGCGGCGTGGGCAAAATGGATTTCGAAATGATCGAAATCGGCTGATCTGATTTTAAGAAATGGTTTACAAGGAGAAAGGAATGAACTCACCTGTCGTGATCATCGGCACAGGATTGGCCGGCTACAACGTGGCCCGAGAGTTTCGCAAGCTCGACAGCGAGACCCCGTTGCTGCTGATCACCGCGGACGACGGGCGCTCCTACTCCAAGCCCATGCTCTCCACCGGCTTTGGCAAGAACAAGGAAGCCGATGGCCTGAGCATGGCTGAACCGGGTGCCATGGCCGAGCAGCTCAAGGCCGAAGTGCGCACCCACACGCGCATCAGCGGCATCGACCCGGGCCACAAACGCCTGTGGATCGGCGAGGAAGCGGTGGCTTACCGCGACCTTATTCTGGCGTGGGGCGCCGAAACCGTGCGCGTGCCGGTTGAAGGCGACGCGGCGGAGCTGGTTTTTCCGATCAATGACCTTGAAGACTACGCCCGCTTTCGCGCGGCTGCGGCGGGCAAACGCCGGGTGCTGTTGCTCGGCGCTGGCCTGATCGGCTGTGAATTTGCCAACGACCTGATCCTCGGCGGGTATGAAATCGACCTGGTGGCGCCGTGCGAGCAAGTCATGCCAACCCTGCTGCACCCGGCGGCCGCCGCTGCCGTGCAAACCGGGCTGGAAGGCCTGGGCGCGCGTTTCCACCTCGGCCCGGTGCTCAACCGCCTGCAGCGCACGGCTGACGGCCTTGAAGCGCACTTATCGGACGGTGAAGTGATCAACTGCGACCTGGTGGTCTCGGCCATCGGCCTGCGCCCGCGCGTAGACCTCGCCGCCGCCGCCGGCCTGCAAATCAACCGTGGGATCATGGTGGACCGCCACCTCAAAACCTCCCACGCCAACATCTATGCCCTGGGCGACTGCGCCGAGGTCGACGGCCTGAACCTGCTGTACGTGATGCCGCTGATGAGCTGCGCACGCGCCCTGGCCCAAACCCTCGCCGGCAATGTCACCGCCGTCAGCTACGGGCCGATGCCGATCACCGTCAAAACGCCGATCTGCCCGCTGGTGGTTTCGCCACCGCCACGCGGCACCGAAGGCGTTTGGACCGTTGAAGGGCAGGGCGCTGACATCAAGGCCTTGTGCCGCGACGCCAGCGGCCGACTGCTGGGGTATGCACTGACTGGCAGCGCCGTAATGGAAAAAATGGCCCTGAACAAAGAGCTTCCGCCGTTGCTGGCGTAAATACCGGTCGTTCTGTCGGAATCAGCGCCTTCCTATTCTCAGAAAGGTCGCCGCGAGGCTGGCGGAGCGTGCGAGGGCGTGCCATCCTCACTCGCGTCTGCCGCAGAGTAGAGCCTGCGGCGCCTTGGGCGCTGCTCCGTTAGAGAGCAGCACGGACATAACAACAAAAAACCGTCAAAGAGGCTTCACTTATGCGTAAACCAGAACTCGCAGCCGCCATCGCTGAAAAAGCGGACCTCACCAAAGAACAGGCCAATCGCGTACTCAACGCCGTTCTCGAAGAAATCACCGGCGCCCTGCACCGCAAGGACAGCGTCACCCTGGTCGGCTTCGGCACCTTCCTGCAACGCCATCGCGGCGCCCGCACCGGCAAAAACCCGCAAACCGGTGAGCCGGTGAAGATCAAGGCGAGCAACACCGTTGCGTTCAAGCCAGGCAAGTCGCTCAAAGACAGCGTCAACCCGTAATAGCGATACCGTCTCGAAGGGAGGCGGGGCGGTAAAAGAAATGGGCACGCCGACTGGGTCGGGTGCCCATTTTTATTGGAAGGTGTAATTACAGCGTTAAACGCATTTTTACGCCTCAGCTTTATCCTCTAACCAACTCATCATGCTCGTCTGCCGGTTCTTTCGCCACGAGCTCTTCGTAATCCTTAGGTTCTGAATTTAAATCACTTGGAATCCATTCGCCGTTCAGCTTCTTGTAGCTCCCGGCTCTGTACGGAAATGAGCTGATGATGGCTGTAATTTCTTTTTGCAGATTTTTTTCTTCGTACCAAACACTGCCGCATTCACCACATCCCCAGAAGGGCGGGGATTGCTCATCAGTTAGATCAACCCAGCCAGCGCATTGGCTAATCGGACAACGGTAATTGGCAGCCCGCAGTGCTGTTACTAAGGGTTGCTCAGCTTTCACATATTGGGTTGAAGAGCCGCAGGAAGGGCACTCGATCATGATAAAGCGCTGGCCCTTTGCAACGAGTGGCGCAATGAATTGTTTCTGCTTCGCGTCCAGCTCAAAAGTTTCTTTGCAGAGCTGGCAGCGGGCGTTATTAATTGAGTCCATACGGATTTTCCCCTTCAGGATACCAATGCAGGGCCTTGCTATTTGCTTTGTGGTAGGACTTGTCCATGAGTTCAAGGTTACTTTGGCGATTATTGCCGCCCCTGAATATTGGCTTTTTATGATGCACGTCAAATCCCTCTGGAACTTGGCCTTTTTTCATTCTATCTACCCCGGCCGGACCATATTTCAGAAGTGATTTGGGGTCTTTGGCCAATTTCTTCATGTATTTCTCTTTGGCGCCGCCTTTCTTATCGAAGTTGGCGCGAATTTTTTTGATCTCACTCTTCGTTCTCTTGTGATAACAGGTCTTCAGGCCCCATGGATCGATCCATGTTAAGGGGTTAGGCGAGTACTGGTAGAGGTTGAAACCGCCATCCAACCCAATCGGATCCGGCGTCGTAAACCGCCCCACATCCGGATCATAAAACCTGAACGTATTGAAATGCAGCCCCGTCTCCCGGTCCAGATACTGTCCCTGAAACCGCAAATTCTGCTCTTCAATGTAGTAAGGCTCACGCACCTCCTCCAGCGTGTTGCCCCACACCCGATAAGTTGCCTGCCAGACGTTGTGTCCATCGGCCTCGGTCAGCTGTTCTGGCAGCCCATTCAGATCGTTGTGGTAGTAACGAATTTTTTGCAGCGGGCCGCTGCCGTCGACACGGGCCAGAGGCTCGTAGCCGCTGTCGTCTTCATAAACATAAAGGCTGGTCTGGCTGTGTTTATGTTCTTGCAACAACCGCAGTCCGTCCCAGGTGAATCGAGCTTCTCCCAGCGGATAACCATCGTTGCCGTACTCAGTTTTCTCGATGCGTCGACCCAGCGGGTCATAGGTCATCCTGACCACGCTGCCGTTTTCATTACGCACTTCGATCAGTCGACTTTCGGCATCGTAGGCAAAACGTTGCAACCCACGCTTGGCGCTGCGCTTTTCAATCATCCGTCCAAACGCATCGTAGCGATAACGCTTGTCCTGATAGGTCACCAGCTTGTTATGTACCACCAACCCGGCACCCGCCTGCGGGCCATCCAGCAGGTTGGCAGCGGCGTCGTAGGCGAACGTTTCACGCTGGCCGTGCAGGCTTTCCTGGCTGGCGATGATGCGGCCGGTGGCGTCGTAATGCAGCAGTTGGCGGTGTTGCGCTGCGGGTTGCTGGTCGAGTTTGCCGATCAGGTTGTCGGCGGGGTCGTATTCGAACTGTTTTTGCGCCGCTGCGGGCATCAGCGAGGGCTGACTGTTAAGTCGGCGCTGGCGTGAGCGCAGACGGCCGCTGCGGTCGTATTCGCTGCGGGTGCTGAGCTGGCCTTGAGTGCGCAGCACTTCGCGGTGCAGGCGGTCGCGTTCGAAGTCGCTGATGACCTGGCCGTCGAGGTTGATCTGGTGCAGGTGGCCGCTGCCGTAGTACAGACGGTTGAGCCAGCGGCCGTCCGGCAGTTGGGTCTGGATCAGGTTGCCGAGTTCGTCGTAATGGTGCTGCAGGTTGCCGGTGGCGCTTTGTTCAACGAGCAACTGGCCGAGGGCGTCGTAGGCGAAGCCCAGGGCCTGCGCATTGCCTTGCAGGTCGGTAAAGGTGACGGCGGTGAGTTGGTCCACCGCGTCGTAGCTGTACTCTGTTCGGCCATCGTCAGTGGTTTTTGCAACCAGTCGGCCAACGGCATCGCGCTCCAGCCGATGAACGATGGGCGCGGGTGGCGTCTCGGGCACCACCGCCAAACCTTTGCCATAAGGCGCCGCAAGCGCAGTCACCGCCTTGATGTTGTCGAGCAAGTCGTAGTCGTAGCGCTTGGCACTGCCGTCGAGGTCTTGCTGCTCGGTCAGCCGATCCCCGGCGTCCCATGCGAACCGATAGCTTTCACCGTTTTCGTTGACCAGCGCTTGCAGCCGCCCATAGCTGTCATACCCAAATTGCACCTGCCGGCCATGGGCGTCGGTGCGTTGGCGTACCTGGCCGCGTCGGTTGTGTTGGTAGAGCGTGGTGTGCCCGGCGGGGTCGGTGTAGCCCACCAACTGCCCGCTGGCGTCGCGCTGATACTGCTCGGTGCGCCCATCCGGTAATTGGCTGCTGAGCAAACGCCCCTGGGCGTCATAGCTGAACTGCGTGCGTTCACCCAAGGCATCAGTGATGACCTGCAAATAACCGCGCTCGTCGTAGCTGAAACGCGTCGGGTAGCCCGAGCAATCGATATGCTCGACCAACTGCCCAAACGGGTTCCAGCGCAGTTGTTTGCTTTTGCCAGTGGCATCGATGATTTCTACTGGCTGGCCGTGGGCGTCATAGCGATAGCGGGTGATATAGCCCAGCGGATCGGTCTCGGCGATGCAATTACCGCGCGGATCGTAGCGATACTGCCAGCTATTGTCGGCAGCGTCGGTTTCCACCAGGGGCAAGGCCCAATGTTCCAACCACAGCGTCGAATCGCTGCGACCCAGCGGGTCGGTTTCGCCGATCAGGTTGCCGGCCTCGTCGTAGCTGTATTCAAAGCGCCCGCCCAGCGGGTCGGTGGCGCTGAGCAACTGGCGCTCGTCGTTCCATTCGAACAGCCAGGTGTGGTCAAGGTTGTCGCTGTACCGAATGATCTGGTGTTGGGTGTTCCAATGCCGGGTACTAACGCGTTGCAAGCCGTCGGTAATACGGGTGATACCGGCCTGCAAGTCATAGTCGAACTGGTAAGCGTCGCCCTCATCGGTCCAGTGCCGGACCACGCGCCATTCCAAACCTTCAACCAAAGACCATTCGTAGAAGCAACGAAGCCCGGTCGGCAGTTGATGCTCCACCATCCTGTGACCGCTGTCGTAGGCAAAACGACGCTGAACCTGGCCCGTCGCATCGCGCACTTCAGCCAGGTTGCCCTGTGCGTCGAAGCCATAGCTGACCAGCACTTCTCGGCGCTGATCAGGGTACAGACGTTCGATGCGCGCCAACTGGCCCTGATCACGGATCAACTCAACCTGCACCAAGTCGAATGTGTCGCGTAGCCGCACCATGTGCCCGGCTTCGTCATAATCGATATAGATGCGGTTGTCGTTTCGGTCGCCCAATTGAGTAAGGCGCAGCAGCGACGGGTTGGCGGAGGGTTCAAGCAAGCGATACAGGCCGTCATCGCTCTCAATCAGCAACTGCCCATTGAGGTGCCGCCGCACGGCGAGCCCTTCACCGGCGCTGAATACCGCGCCGCCCAAGGGAATCGAGCCCATTTCGATAGGGCGCCCTTGCTCGTCGGTGTAGACCAGCGTATCGCCGCCGTCGGGATGGGGCCGGACTTCGACGCAGACCTCATACGGCACGCTCCAGCCCGCGCCAAACAGACTGCCGGTGCGTTCGTCACGGCTGTTATAGAAACGTTGCCAGTCAATCGGCAAGATGCCGGGGAGCACGAAATCCAGCTCATCGATATCGCCCAATACCTTTGCGCCCGTCGCTGCATGCACCGGATTCGACGAGCCCATGGCAGCATTCGCCATCGCCCCCATCGCACTGCTGACGGCCATCGAAGTGGCGCCGCCGATGAGCATGCACGGCAACTTGCTGAAGAACTTGCCCTTGCCGCCCTTGAGCATCAACAACGCCGTCACTGCCAGCCCGACGCCCGGCGTCTTGCCGCTGCGAATCTCGCGCACCACCACCGAGCCGCCGCCGATGGTCACGTTGGATGAAATCAAGCCGGACGACACCACGGTCGCATCACAGGTGCTGCGATCACCACTGCGCACCGCTGGCTGGCCGTTGATGGTGACCTTGTCCGAGCCCTCGGCCAGAAACTGCGGCGGCATCGGCGGGTGCTTCATGCACACCACCAGGTCCAGTGGTTTGGGCACGGCGCCAGGAGCGGGGGTTGCAACTGTAGGGCGCCACATCTGCGAGAAGAAACTCTCGGCCATGTCCAGGTAGCTGGCTTCTGGCTCAGGCGCAGGTTCTTCCGGCTCGGTGCCGGCCGGCGCGACATGTGAGCTGATTGCCCCGGCGGCGCGGGCAGCGGGGATGTTGTTGGTCAGCGTGTCGGTGGAACCAGTGAGAATATTGGCCTGCACCGTGGGCGGGAACAGCGCATTGCTGAAGCTATCGCATAAATTCGTCAGACCTTTGTCTGCCCCCGTCTTGCTCATGGCCAGGCCGACAATCGTGCCCACCACTGCGCCCAACAGGAAACAGCCCAGCCCGCCGGTTGCGACGGTAATCCCGGTAGCGGCGACGACAGCGGCGGTCGCCACGGCCGTGATCGCGATATTGGCTGCCACTTCCAGCACACCGCCGAGGATGTCCGCCATCATCGAGGTGTGGGAGAGCGCATCGCCCATGCGGGCGGCCCATAAAGCGTCAGACATGCAGGCGGCTCATCAGGAAATGGCGTCGAACGACAGCGAGTTTTTGATCAAGGCCCAGTGCGCAGCCTCGGCATCCCCGAGTTTTTCCGCCTTCACGTAACTCAGCGCTAGCATCTTGCGCGTACCCGGTATCACCAGGGCCATCTGATACTGGAACACCTTGTCATTGCCCTTGTTGAACTGGCTGCGCAGTTCAATGCCTTCCACTTCCTGAGCCGCGCCTAAACGCACGCTCACGCTCGGTTGGCAGCGCAAATCCTGCACCTGTTTTTCCAGCCGCTGGAGCTGATCGTTGAAATTGCTGTGCAAGGTTTCGCCCTCCGCGAGCAGGCTGCGGCTGACGATCAGTGACGTACCCAATTCAGGAAACTTGAGGATATTGATCGTCGCGTCCTGCAACTCACTGGCGGGCAGTTGAAACTGGAATTCATTGATTCGGTACGTCATGGCAAACAGGTCTCGTCAGGAGCTTTTAGGCGCGGGGAACGCGGCGTTGATATTCGCATCGATACTGGCTTTCACGCCTTGGCCATCGGGTGTCGCGCCTGCGCCGCCGCCGTTGTTCAGGTGCAGCACGCCGCCGGTGTTGAACTCGGCGTCGCCGCTGGCGTAGAAGCTGATTTGCACGCCGGTGAGGTTGATCTGCCCGCTGGCATTCAACTCCAGGATGCTTTCACCGCAGACCAGGCGCAGGTTCTCACCCACTTCGATGACGTAGCTCTGGCTGATGCTGTCGGTCTTCCTCTGGCCCACGGAGAGGATGTCTTCCTGTTTAACGATGCGCAGGCGGTTGTTGCCGATGGTCACCGTCTCGTTGTGCCCAATGCTCTTGTTACGGTCATGCCCCACCGAATGGCTCTCATCCACCTCCACCACGATGTCCTGATTGCGCTCGGCGTGGATATACAACTGCTCCAGCCCCTTCTTGTCCTCCATGCGGATTTCATTGAAGTTGGCCGGCGTGCCGCCCTTGCTCGAGCGGCTTTTCATGCCGCTCTGGGTGGCGTTTTCGGGTAAATCGTAAGGCACCGTCTGCTCGGCGTTGTACACCCGGCCGGTGATGATCGGCCGGTCCGGGTCGCCTTCAAGGAAGCTGACAATCACTTCCTGGCCGATGCGTGGAATCTGCATCGAGCCCCAGTTTTTTCCGGCCCAGGCTTGCGACACGCGAATCCAGCATGAGCTGTTTTCGTTGGATTGATCGTGACGGTCCCAATGGAAGTGCACCTTCACGCGGCCGTACTGGTCGGTCCAGATTTCCTCGCCTTTGGGGCCGACCACCAGCGCGGTTTGCGGGCCTTTGACGATGGGTCGATGGGTGTTGGCCAAGGGGCGGAAACTTTGCTGGGCATCGATGCAGGTGAGGCTGCTTTCGAACTGCGCCGACCCTGAGCCGCCGCCGCTTTCCAGGCTTTCCTGGACGATGTAGTAGCGGATGCCGACGATCAGGTATTCGCGGTTCTGGTCCTGGCGGCTGAAGCCGGTGAGGCTGAACAGGTGGCCTGAACCCAAGCCCCGCGCGTTGCCGCTGAACTCGATCTGTTCGTGCAGGGTTTGCAGGGCTTCGATGCGCGTTCGCGCGTAGTGTTCGCCGTCGGCGCTTTGTACGTAGGTGCCGGGGTAGTCGTACAGCGGGTAGTCGCCCGCGGTGTGCGGGCGCGGCATCGCCGAGCGCACATCGATGCTGGCGCTGGGGCGCTGGAAGTCGTAGTCGTTGAGCTCCAGCGAGCCCGGCTGCACCTCCTGCGCCAGGTGCCAGTTGTGCATGTGGTCGCGTTCGCGCTGCTGCTCGTCCTTGGGGTAATACGGGATCGACGCGTAACCCGGCACCGTGGTGTGAGCGCCATAAGCGTCGGCCAGCACCAACACATGGCGGTCCTGCTCATGACGGAAGAAGTAGTAAATACCTTCCTGCTCCATCAAGCGGCTGACGAACTCGAAGCTGGTCTCGCGGTACTGCACGCAGTATTCCCACTCGCGGTACGGCCGGCTCAAAGCGTCTTCGAAGTCGGAGAAACCGAGGTCACGAAACACCTGCTTGATGATCTGCGGGATGCTCAGGTTCTGGAAAATCCGGCAGTCGGAGGTGCGGCTTAGCAGCCATAACCACGGGCGCAACGTCACCTGGTAACTGGCGAACTGGCCCTGATCAATGTTCTGGCTACAGCGTGCGACGAGGCCGTGGAAATACCGCTCACCGCCGTCCGCCAACTGCACGCCCACGCTCATCGGTTTGCCGAGCAACTGATTGAGGTCGATGTTGGCGTCGAGCGAGGTCAGTTGCAGCTCATAGTTGAACGGCCTGCCCAGCTCTTCGCCGCCGCCCATTTCATTGAGCAACAGCACATCCGGCCCGAGGGGGCTGGTGATTCTGGCCAGGCGTGAGGCTTGGTTGAATAGCATCGGTTAACCCGTAAATGACTAAATATCTGAAGAAACCGGCTCAAAATGTGGGAGGGGGCTTGCTCCCGATAGCGGTGAATCAGTCACCCAATTCATCAACTGGCACACTGCTATCGGGAGCAAGCCCCCTCCCACAGTTTTGATCGCGTTCCGTCAGCTCAATCGTTGAACTGGTAGTGCAATTCATTATCCCGACTGCTGATCCGCACCCCCGCCAGCGCCTTGCCTTCAAGCATGCGCGTGAGGAATTCACGGCTCATGTCCGGCAGCAGGCTGTTGGTGAGGATGGTGTCGATCATGCGCCCGCCACTTTCGGTTTCGGTGCAGCGCGAGACAATCAGATCGACCACCGCGTCGTCGTAGTCGAACTCCACTTTGTGCGTAGTCTCCACGCGCTTCTTGATGCGGCCCAGTTGCAGGCGAGTGATCGCCTTGAGCATCTCATCGCTCAGCGGGTAGTAAGGAATGGTCACCAGGCGCCCCAGCAAGGCCGGTGGGAAAATCTCCAGCAGCGGCTGGCGCAGGGCCTTGGCAATTTCTTCCGGCTCGGGGATGTTCGCCGGGTCTTTGCACACGCGCGAAATCAGCTCGGTGCCGGCGTTGGTGGTCAGCAGGATCAGGGTGTTTTTGAAGTCGATCACCCGGCCTTCGCCGTCTTCCATCACGCCCTTGTCGAACACCTGGAAGAAGATTTCATGCACGTCCGGGTGGGCTTTTTCCACCTCGTCCAGCAGCACCACGCTGTAGGGTTTGCGCCGCACTGCTTCAGTCAGCACGCCACCTTCGCCGTAGCCGATATACCCCGGCGGCGCGCCCTTGAGGGTCGACACCGTGTGAGCTTCCTGGAACTCGCTCATGTTGATGGTGATGACGTTCTGCTCGCCGCCGTACATGGCTTCGGCCAGGGCCAGGGCGGTTTCGGTCTTGCCCACGCCGGAGGTGCCGGCGAGCATGAACACGCCAATTGGCTTGCTCGGGTTGTCGAGGCCGGCGCGGGAAGTCTGGATGCGCTTGGCGATCATCTGCAAGGCGTGGTCCTGGCCGATGATGCGTTTTTTCAGGTGCTGATCGAGGTTGAGCACCGTCTCCAGCTCGTTGCGCGCCATGCGGCCCACCGGAATGCCGGTCCAGTCGGCGACCACCGAGGCCACCGCCTGGTAGTCCACGGTCGGCAGAATCAGCGGGGTTTCGCCTTGCAGGGTGGTGAGGCGCTGTTGCAGGTCGACCAACTGGGCACGCAACTCATCGTTGCCGCTGTCCACCACGCCGGCTTTTTCACGCAAGGTCGCGCGGGTAGCGAGCAGTTCATCCACCAGTGTTTTTTCTTCGGCCCACCGGCTTTCCAGAGTGGCGAGGCGCTCACGTTCAGCACTCAGTAGCGCTTCGCTGTTGGTTTGGCGCGCACCAATCGCAATGCCGATGGCATGCTCGCGGGCGATAATTTGCAGCTCGGTTTCCAGGGCTTCGATGCGACGGCGGCTGTCGTCGACTTCGGCGGGCACGGCGTGCAGGCTGATGGCGACGCGGGCGCACGCAGTGTCGAGCAAGCTCACGGATTTGTCCGGCAGCTGACGCGCCGGGATATAGCGGTGCGACAGCTTCACCGAGGCTTCGAGGGCTTCGTCGAGGATCTGCACCTGATGGTGTTTTTCCATGGTCGAGGCCACGCCGCGCATCATCAGCAGCGCCTTGTCTTCGGACGGCTCGGCCACCTGTACCACCTGGAAACGACGGGTCAGTGCCGGGTCTTTCTCGATGTGCTTTTTGTACTCAGCCCAGGTGGTCGCGGCCACGGTGCGCAAGGTGCCGCGCGCCAGCGCAGGTTTGAGCAAGTTGGCGGCATCGCCAGTCCCGGCGGCGCCACCGGCACCCACCAACGTGTGGGCTTCGTCGATAAACAAAATGATCGGCTTGGGCGAGGCCTGGACGTCTTCGATCACCTGGCGCAGGCGCTGTTCGAACTCGCCTTTCATGCTCGCGCCGGCTTGCAGCAGGCCCACGTCGAGGCTGCGCAGTTCCACGTCTTTCAGCGCGGGCGGCACGTCGCCAGCAACGATGCGCAGGGCGAAACCTTCGACCACAGCGGTTTTACCCACGCCCGCTTCGCCGGTAAGGATCGGGTTGTTCTGGCGACGGCGCATGAGGATGTCCACCAGTTGGCGGATTTCTTCATCACGGCCCACGATCGGGTCGAGCTTGCCGCTGCGTGCCTGTTCGGTGAGGTCCACGGTGAAGCGTTTGAGGGCTTCCTGCTTGCCCATCGCACTCGGCGCCATGGCGCCGCTGGCTTCACCCGGCACGGCGCCAGCGTTGAAACCGTCGCTGGCGCTGAGCGCATTTTCCGGCGAATCGCCAACGTACTCATCAAACCGTTCGCTCAAGGCTTCGGCCTTGATTTTGTCGAATTCCGACGACAGATTCAGCAGCGCGTGGCGCAGGCTTGGCGTCTTCAAAATACCCAGCACCAGGTAGCCGGTACGCACTTGGCTTTCGCCGAACATCAGGCTGCCATACACCCAACCGCGCTCCACGGCTTCTTCTACATGGGACGACAGGTCAGTAATCGACGTCGAGCCGCGCGGCAGGCGGTCCAGCGCTTCGGTCAGGTCGCGGGCCAGGCGCGCCGGTTCCACGTTGAACTGACGGATGATGCGGTGCAGGTCCGAATCCTGCAGTTGCAGCAACTGGTGAAACCAGTGGGCCAGTTCCACGTACGGGTTGCCCCGCAGTTTGCAGAACACGGTGGCGGCTTCGATGGCTTTGTAGGCCACGCTGTTGAGTTTGCCGAACAGTGCGGCGCGACTGATTTCACCCATGCTCTGGATTCCTTGAGGTGGTGGCGTGGTCGGCGTAATGCCGGGCCAGGATTAGGTCGTTGGCGTCTCGCTCGGGCTTGCCGAGCCAGGTGTTGAAGCCCAGGCGAAAGCTGCCGTTGAGTTGCAGCGCCGGTACTTCGGGTTGTTGCAGAATCAGGTTCAGGTCCCAGTCCAGTTCATGGCCCAGGTACTCGGCCACCCACGCCACCAGCTCATTGAATGGCTGATGGCCGGGGAGCATGCCCATGTAGTCATCCAGCTTGAGCGGGCCCAGGCGGATGCGGAATTTATGCTGGCGGTCCCACACATGGCTGCCCAGGCAAAAGTCCACGCCCAGCTGGTTCGCGCTGACACTCACGCGGCTGCGCTCGGGCAGTTCCAGCCATTGGCCGACGTATTCTTCGATCTCCACCGGCAGGCCGAAGTACTCGCCGAGGATTGCTTTTAAACCGTCCGGGTAGCGGGTTTGCGCCGACAGGTGGCCGCTGTAATGCAGCTTTGCCGTGTCGGGAATCAGCCCCTGATTGAGCAAGCTCGGCATGCCCCGGCCACTCAGCGCGGCGAGGCGTGCGGACCAGTAATCATCGTCTGGCCGGTCGTGGCTGACCGTCGGCCGCGCTTCGGCCCACGCCCGGTAAAACAGGCTCAGCAGGCGGTGGTGGAAAACGTCGAGGAACTGCTTGCTGGTGCTGTCGGCGTTGTTGCGCTGACGCTCGCGCACGTACTCGGTGATGTGCAGCGGCAACGGGCCGTTGGGGCCGCCGAGGCCGAAGAAAAACTGCTCCAGGCGCGCGGGTTTGCCGTCGCCGCCAGGGTCGACCGACGCCAGTGTGGCCGGGGCGAATGTGCAATCGGCCTGTTGGCCGAGGCGCAGCGGGTCGTCTGCCAGGCGCAAGGAATGGCCCAGTCGCGGCAGCTCTGGCGATTCGCACTCGATACGCCGCAGCGCCTGGAAGAAATCGTATTCCCAGGGCTCCTGGTGCATCGCATCCAGGGTACTCACAGGGTCGGACGACGTCCGGGCTTGGCTTTCCATCGCATGATCTCGCCGCGTTCGGTGGTACGGATCACCGTCTCGGTAAAACTGTTGATCGACACGTAGCGTGCCAGGAAGCGCTCCAGCACTGCACCGAGCAGGAACACGCCGGTGCCGCGAAACGCGTTTTCATCAAATTCCAAGGTGATTTCCAGGCCACGGCCAAACACGATCGGGCCGGGCATCGGCAGGCGCCGTGTCACCGCTTTGCTGCTGACGTCACGCAGGCCTTCTATTTGCAATTGCAGGGCGGCGTCGTTGGTGTCGCCGTAAAGGCGCAGCAGTTCCCGCAAGGCGGCGGCGCCCTGGCCTTGCTCGCTCAGCGACAGGTAGTTGAGCGACAACTGGCTGATCAGGCGCCACGCCTTGGCGTCGTGGGCATGGCTGGCGCGGGGGCGGCTCGGGCCGGCGACGCAGCGCACAGACAACACCGGGGCGCTGTCGGCCAGGGTGAAATCAGTCTTGCCGTTGCCCACGCTCATGAACAGCGGCAAATCACGGTTGGTGCACAGCGCGGTGACGCCAAGTTGGCGCAAGTCATGGCCGTACGGCGCCTGCCGACTGTCCACCAGGCTGACGAAGGTTTCGCTGCCCACATAGGTGGAGCGCGGGCCGTTACGGCGTTGGTCGCTGGACAGCACGCGGGGTTCGCGGCGCACGGTGTAATACGCCTGATCGCGGCCATAGCGCGACGGGTCGCGCACGGCATAGAACGGCACGAAAGGCTGCTCCGGCCCGGTGCCGTGGCCGGTGAGGCCGCTCAGCGAGTGGATCTCGAAATCCATCGGTCGGGTGCGGTCGGCTATTACGTGGTGTTCGTTGACCCGATCGGACAGGTGAATACGGTCCACCCGCTTGGGGAACAGGTTGATCGCCGGCGTGCAGAACGGCATGAACTGCGCGGCGCCGACGCTGCCTTCCAGGCTCGGCTCGTGACGGTCGAACAGCACGATCAACTCCAGTTCCTGGCCTTCGCAGCGCTTGACCGCCCGGCTCAGTTCGGCGAACTCCACGAACAAAAAGCGATGGGGCAGGGCGAAGTATTCCTGCAACAAGCGATAGCCCTGGAAGGCGCGGGCCACCACCGGCATGGCGGCGTCGACATCGTCAAAACCGCGCGAGCGCAGTGCGTCTGGCGGCAGGCGCTCAACCCAGTCGCCACCCGGCTTGCGTGCAAACACCGCGCAGGCGTTGCCGAGCAGTTGTTCGTAAAGGCGAAACGGTTGTTCATCGGCGCCGCTGAGGTACAGCGGCAGGCTGTCCAGATCGAGGCTGCTGAACGGCAATTCGGCGCCGGTGCGCAGGGTCAGGCGCAGGCCGGCCTTGGCTTTGGGTTCACTGGCGGCCAAACGGCCCAGCACGGCGGCCGGGTTGCCGAAGTACTCGGCATTGCTGACCTGCAACGGCCACAACGTCACCGGGTGCGCGGTGCGGTACTCGCAGCAGGTCTGGGTTTCGCGGCCCAGGGCGGCGCGCAACACGGTGTCGCGGGGCAGCGGGAAACCGCTGGCCAGCGAGCCTTCATCCGGGTCGGTTTGCAACTGCACCACGGTCATCGACGGCGTCGGCGCCAGGTAGTGCGGATAGGCGATTTCCAGCAGGTTATGGGTGAAGGTCGGGTACTCGGCGTCGAGCTTGAGTTGCACGCGGGCCGTCAGGTAAGCAAAACCTTCGAGCAAACGTTCGACGTACGGGTCGGCGCAGTCCATTCCGGACAAGGTCAGCCGACTGGCGATCTTCGGGTATTCCTTGGCGAACTCGGCGGCGCTTTCGCGCACGTGGTGCAGTTCCTGGTTATACAGCTCCAGCAGGCGCGGGTTCATGGGCGTCTCCGCTGGTCGGCGCTGACCACGCGCACATGGCCGGATTCCAGATCAAGGTCGGTTTGCAGCAGCAGGCGCAACGGTACCGGCTGCGCCCACAGGTCGCCTTCGATCTCGAAACTCAGGGCGTTGTGGTTCATTTCACCATGGCCGACGCGGGCTTTGACGCGCAGTGTGTGGCGCAGAATACGCGGCTCGAAGGTGGCGATCGCCTGGTAGATCAGGGCTTCCAGCGCTTTGATATCCACGCTGGAGATGCTGTTGCCCGCCAGTGCCGGCAGGCCGTAATTGACCACCGAGGTACCGGCCGGGGTGTGCAAGGTGGCATCGGCATCCAGCAACGACGTGGTGTTGAGCAACCACGCCAGGTCACGCAGCACCGAGGCTTTTAATTGGGTCAGGGACAGCACGCGTTTATCGGCGCTTTCCTTGGGGTTGGTTGGGTCGTCATCGGTCAACCGGTCTAGGAGGGACGGTTGCAGACGGTCGCGCGTGGCGATTTCGGTTACCAAGGAAAGAGTCCGACGAAATTTTTCTGATCGATCACGCCGTCCATGCAAAAAGCGCTCTGTGCTACTACGGAGGTTTCCAGGCGGCCTTGGATCTGGCGGACGGCTTGATATTGAGACTTGCAGCGACGGCTTGGCTCGGGCTCAGCTTGCGAGTGGTAAACGATAATGATCAGTTCGCTACCGTTGAACGCTTCGACGCGGGGCAATCCCGTGCGGTCCGGGCTGAACTTGCATGGCCAGGGTATTTCCAGTTGCAGCAGACTCTGGTCGGGCTTGCGCAAGGCGCAACGCTGTTGATGATTTTCCAGGCTCAGTGTCTGTCCCGCGAGTGTCACCCTGTCCTTGGGCGGCTCGGTTGTAGAGGGTGAATTCTGCGCAGCACAGGCGGTCAGGCTGGAAAGCACACAACCCGCAAGCACTGGCAACAACGCCAGCCTAATCATGAAAGCTCCCAGAACCAGACTTGTTTGGAGGCGTGTGCGGGGTCATCGTAACTGCCGGTCACACCACGGTTCCACACGTCGATATGGTCACCTGAACGCGCGTCGATACTTTCTCCAGAGCGTCTGAAGCAGTCTTTGAAAAATATGATTCCGGTTTTCTGGTTCAAGCTGCGCCGGTCTTCGGCGCTGCCTGTCAGGATTTTTGGGCTGCCCAAGTGGTGGCGCCACAGCAAGTTGGCAAGTGATTCAGCGCCACGTGCGTGTTCGTGCGCGCATTTGGGCTCCATATAGGTCGATTTGTTGACCTTGATGGAATGCTCACCATTCAAGGCAATGCTCAAGCGTATCGCACACTGGTTATCCCACGGACCGTCGCAGGCAGGCGTGGCTGACGGGTAGGGCGGATAGCTGTTCCACAAATTGATAAACGAAGGTTTGGCCATGACTCAGATACCGAAGAGGGGGAGGTCGAATTCGAGCGAGCACCAAACCCCCCTGGCGCGAGGCGCCAGGGGTATACGTATCAACGCTTGGTGTTGGAACGGATATTCCAGCCGAACTTGATCGGGCCGCCGTCTTTGGTGCCGTCGGCTTTCTGTGGCTGGTAGTCGACCATCACCTGAGCGAAGTTCAGGGTGACGTTTTCGGTCAGACGATCATCGCTGCCCGAACCGCCAGTGCTCAGCGACGTGACCAGCACTTCTTCCAGGTTGATCACCATGTATTCAACCTGGCTTTCACCACCGGCCTTGCGCACGGTCAGTTTGACCTTGTCGATGTGCTTGCCGCTGGCGCAGTGCATCATCAGGTTCGGCGAGGCCTTGTCGACGTACTTGGTCAGCGACAGGTCCTGGATATTCACCTTGCCCGCGCCGCCGCCACCGCCCACGTGCATGTTGCCGGACTGGGCCATGCCCCAGCTCCAGTTCAATACGTCGATTTCGTCCTTGTGGGCCTTGTCCATGGACTCGCCCTTGATGTCGCCGATCTTGATGAAAATATCAACAGCCATGTTTTCTCCCTGTGTGGACTCAGCCACGATATTTGTTTAAGCCCAATGGGCAGTGCTTTTCTGTGGGAGCTGGCTTGCCTGCGATTGCATCCCCGCAGTCTGACTGGCAGACCGCGTTGCCTGCATCGCGGGCAAGCCCGGCTCCCACAGAAGAGCCGGTTCAAGCGTTATTCAGGCGCTTTTCGCCGAAGGCAGCTTCGATACCAGGCGCAGCGACACGGTCAGCCCTTCGAGCTGGTAGTGCGGGCGCAGGTAGAACTTGGAGTTGTAGTAACCCGGGTTGCCTTCGACTTCTTCCACGATCACTTCGGCTGCGGCCAACGGGTGCTGGGCCTTGGTGGTTTCGGTGGAGTGGGCCGGGTCGCCGTCGACGTAGTTGAGGATCCAGTCCTGCAACCAGCGTTGCATCTCGTCCTTCTCTTTGAAGGAACCGATCTTGTCGCGCACGATGCACTTCAAGTAGTGGGCGAAACGGCAGGTGGCGAACAGGTACGGCAAGCGCGCGGCCAGGTTGGCGTTGGCGGTGGCGTCCGGGTCATCGTACTCGGCCGGTTTTTGCAGCGACTGAGCGCCGATGAACGCGGCGAAGTCGGTGTTTTTCTTGTGCAGCAGCGGCATGAAGCCGTTCTTCGCCAGTTCCGCTTCACGGCGGTCGCTGATGGCGATTTCGGTTGGGCACTTCATGTCCACGCCACCGTCATCGGTAGGGAACGTGTGGGCTGGCAGGTTTTCCACTTCGCCGCCGGACTCAATGCCACGGATGCGCGAGCACCAGCCGTAGTGCTTGAACGAACGGTTGATGTTCACCGCCATCGCGTACGCGGCGTTGGCCCAGGTGTACTTGGAGCTGTCGGCGCCGTCGGTGTTTTCTTCGAAGGCGAAGGCTTCCACCGGGTCGGTCTTGGCGCCATACGGCAGGCGCGCCAGGAAGCGCGGCATGGTCAGGCCGATGTAGCGCGAGTCTTCCGATTCACGCAGCGAGCGCCAGCCAGCGTATTCCGGGGTAGTGAAGATTTTGGTCAGGTCGCGCGGGTTCGACAGTTCCTGCCACGAGCCCATGCCCATCACGGTCGGCGAGGCCGCAGCGATGAAGGGGGAGTGCATGGCGGCGCAGACTTTCGACAGCTCGCCCAGCAGTTCCACGTCGGGAGGCGACTGGTCGAAGTAGTAGTCGCCTACCAGGCAACCGTACGGTTCGCCGCCGAACTGGCCGTATTCTTCTTCGTACATCTTCTTGAAGATCGGGCTCTGGTCCCACGCCGTGCCCTTGAATTTCTTCAGGGTTTTGTGCAGTTCCGGCTTGGAGATATTGAGCACGCGAATCTTCAGCTGCTCATCGCTCTCGGTGTTGTTGACCAGGTAATGCAAGCCACGCCAGGCGCTTTCCAGCTGCTGGAAATCCTGATGGTGGATGATCTGGTTGACCTGAGCGGTCAGCTTGGCGTCGATGGCGGCGATGATCGATTCGATCGACTTGATCGCGTCATTCGAGACCAGGTCGGTTTGCGCCAGGGCTTGTTCGGCCAGGGTGCGCACGGCGGTTTCGACGGCTTCGCGGGCACGCTCGGTCTTCGGTTTGAACTCTTGCAGCAGCAGGTTGGCAAACTCGCTGGCTTCTTCGGTAGCGCCCAGGATCTGGGAGCCTTCGCGGGCGGTATTGTCGGTCATGATTACTGGTTCCCTGCCGGCTTCGGCGCGCTCGCAAGGGCCTGCAGCAATGCCGGGTCCTTGATCGCTTTCATGATGATTTCTTCAGCGCCGGTCTTGCCGTCCATGTAGGTCAGCAGGTTGGCCAGTTGGGTGCGGGCTTCGAGCAGCTGGTTCAGCGAGTCGACCTTGCGGGCCACGGCGGCCGGGCTGAAGTCGTCCATGCTTTCGAAGGTGATGTCCAGGCTCAGGTTGCCTTCGCCGGTCAGTTCATTGGGCACGTGGAACGCGACGCGTGGCTGCATGGCCTTGAGGCGCGAGTCGAAATTGTCGACGTCCACTTCAAGGAACTTGCGGTCGGCCACCGCTGCGAGCGGCTCGGCAGGCTTGCCGGCGAGGTCGGCCATCACGCCCATCACGAAGGGCAGCTGGACCTTTTTCTCGGCGCCGTAAAGCTCGACGTCGTACTCGATCTGCACTCGAGGCGCGCGGTTGCGCGCAATGAATTTCTGAGAACTTTGCTTCGCCACGATGCTGCTCCTGGTCGCTTGAGCGACGGTGTTGTTACTGCACAGTCCGGCGGCTTATTCGCTGTCCGGGCCGCGCAGGTTTTCAAATTGGGACATGCCGTCGGGAATCAGATTGCGCACGATGGCCGCAAAGTCGGCGTGCACCAGATTTTTCGCCCGGTTCAACAGCACCGGCAGCGGGCTCGAAGGCTCATGTCGGGTGTAATACGCGAGAATCTTGTCGAGGCTGCGCAGCACGTCGTCACGGGTGGCGATGTCGCCAGCGGGGCGCGGTGCGGCGGGCGCAGCGGCGTAATCGGCCGAGGGGGCACTGTCGTCACTGACGGCCTCGGGTTCGCCACTGCTGTCGGTGCCTGGCACCGCTTGATTGAGTATGTGAAGTGCCTGCTTGAGCGGTTGCTTGAGCAGTCTGAGGTCCACGCCCTGGGCGGAACCGACTTGTTCGTTGACTTGCTGCTCGATGGCTTCGCACGCGGCACGCGCCGCGCTCAAGGCGTTGCGGGTGGCTTGCAGTTGCTCGGGGTCGCTGTCGAGGAACGCAGCGTTGAGCTGCTGGGCGCCGAGTTGTTCGTCGGCGAAAATCTGCAGGCCGCTGGCGTTGAGCGCCGCGCGCAAGCTCACGGGCCCGAAGGTGCGCGAGCGCGTGAGGATGCTTTCGCGCAGCAAACGAATGGTGGTATCGCTTGTGAGGCCAGACAGTGCGTTGACGCGCACGGTGGGGTCGTTGTTGTCGTCGGCATCCAGGCGCGGGTGCAGGTCTGCCCAGTATTCGCGCAGCAACGCGTTGATCAGTGTGAGGACTTCAGCCAGCCCGGCCGGACCCTGGAGGGCGAGGGCGCTTTGCAGCAGGAAATGGGTGATACGCAGGTCTTTGCTGCGTTGCAGCAAGTCGAGGCTTTGCTGCTGAATGCTGCGCCATTCCGGCGGTTCGGCAGGCAGGATCGAGTCGCCCATGCTGCGCTCGGGTTGGCCCTTGGCAGCACGCTCCAGGTGGAGAAAGTCCGCGTCATATTCCATGTCTTCGCCACACGGCGAGGTAGCGGAAACGGCGGTGAGCAGCAACGGCACATCCACTGAATTCGATCTCCTTATCAGCCCGATAGATGGCGGGCAATGCATGCACTGGTTGCGCGATGAACCAGGCATGTTTTCTTGGTCATGATGGAACGTTGAATTCAGGTTGATTTCAAAGCGCCATCATTGGTGTTCAAGAAGTTGTGCATTTTTGGTGTAGTAGTTGGGCCTTGTCAAGGTAAGCTATTCGCCCTCTGTGACAGATGTGCGGTGTTTAACAACCTGCGCGACCGGTGAGTCTGATAGCACACCCGAATAGGATATTTGTCATGGAGCCCCGTTAAGATCAGCGATCATGCTTGCAAAAGCAGGTTGTGAGGGTCGCTTGCACGACCTGGTGGGGTTTCTCGGGAAACGTTGCCCCGGGAATCGACTGCGCGCGAAGTATCAGCAAGGAGGCAAGATGTCGCTGTGTTTGACTATCACTAGTTATCACAAGATTACCCCTGGGCAGTGCCCCGAAAAGTCCTTGAATCAGGGCTCGATGGCGATCGGCCGCAGTTCGGATAATGACTGGGTATTGCCTGACCCCGAGCGCCTGGTCTCCTCGCAACACTGTGTTATTCAATACAAAGATGGCCGTTATTATTTAACCGACACCAGTACCAACGGTGTGGAGTTGGTTAACGCCGGTATCCGGTTGCGGCGGGGTAACAGCGAGCCGTTGCAGGATGGCGAGCTGATCCGCATCGGTGATTACGAAATCCAGGCGCGCATCGACTCCAGCGTGCAAGCCATGGGCAGCCAACCGTTTGCCGGTGAGTCGCCGAACAGCTTTGAAGCGCTGATGGGCGCCGTGGTGAATTCGCCCGCGCCTGTGCCGGTGATCGCGCCGCAGTTCCAGGGCGCCTCGTCGATGGACACCCTGCCGGACCTGTTCGATTTCCTCAGCCCGACCGCCGTGCCACCGCCGACCGTGCCGGACCACGTGCCGTCCGAACAGCACGACTTCCGCCCGCCGACGCCCGTCGCGGTGCCTGTTGTCGAACAACCGGTGGTCAGCGGCTCGGTGATTCCTGATGATTGGGACCTGTTTGCCGACACGCCGCCAGCGGCCGTTGCGCCCCCGGCCGCACCGGTCATCCTTGCGCCACCGGTGGTCGAGCCTGCGCTCCCCGTGGCGGACGCCAGCCAACAACCCGATCTGCTGCAAGCGTTTCTGCGTGGCGCGGGCCTCGACCAACTGCGTCTGGACAAGGCTCAGGCTGAAGCCCAGATGGAAAGCATCGGCCGCAGCTACCGGCTGATGGTCGAAGGCCTGATCGACGTGTTGCGTGCCCGCGCCAGCCTCAAAGGCGAGTTCCGCATGCAGCAAACCATGATCCGCCCCGCCGAAAATAATCCGCTGAAATTCGCCCCGAATGCCGACGAAGCCTTGTTGCTGCTGCTTCGCCACGGCAACGCAGCGTTTATGGCGCCGGACATCGCCGTGCGCGATAGTTTCGACGACCTGCGCGCCCACCAACTGGCCGTGATGGCCGGCGTCGAAGCGGCGATCAAACACCTGCTGGCGCGCTTCGAGCCGGGCCAGTTGGAAGAGCGCATGGGCAAGCCCGGCGGGCTGTCGAGCCTTTTCAGTGGCTCGCGCCAGGCCCAGTACTGGCAGCAATTCACCGAGCTTTACAGCAACATTTCCCGCGAGGCCCAGGAAGACTTCCAAGACCTGTTCGGCCGCGAATTCAGCCGGGCCTACGAAGAACACAGCGCACGACAGCGACGCTAAAACGCGCCGCAACCATGGATAAAACGGATAGCTAAGTACGTCATTGAGGACGCAGGATGATTCCCAGGTTTTTACTTGCAGTTGCCACCGCGTTGCTGTTGACGGCGTGTGCCAAGGAGGCTGCCAAACCCGAGGCGGCCGCCGAGGCAGAAGCGGACACCGCCGCCGTCGAGTTGCACTTCCACGCCATTGCCGGGCTTAACCCCGGCGCCAGCGGCCAGGCCGCCCCGGTGCGGGTGCGCATTTTCGAACTGAAAAACGCCGCCACCTTCGGTCGCTCCGACTACTTCGCACTGGCTGATCGCGCGCAATCCACGCTTGGCCTGGACCTGCTCGATCAGGACGAAGTGATGGTGCAACCCGGCCAGCAACTGAGCATCAAGCGCGACCTCGACCCTTCCACACGCCAGATCGGCCTGCTGGTGGGTTACCGCGAGCTCGACCGCGCGCAATGGCGCGCGGTGATCGACGTACCGGCACGCCAATACACCGAATACCAGATCAGCCTCGATGTGCGCGCCGTGCGCGCAGCCGTCGTGGTTCCCCCTTCCAGCCCTGCCCAATAACAAGAGATCGGAGCCCCCATGTCCTGGAACAATCGCGTGGTCTGGTCGGAAGGCATGTTCATCGGAACGCAGCACTTCCAGCAGCATGACCGTTACCTGGAAAACCTCATCGACGCGCGCAGCCGCCCGCTGTCGGCCGGGGCCTGGGGCTTCTCCGAGTTGCTGATCGACCAGGGCCTGTTGGCCCAGGGCAAGTTGGCAATCGTGTCGGCGCGCGGCCTGTTGCCCGACGGCACGCCGTTCAATATCCCTCAGGACGACCTGGCGCCGAGCCCGTTGAACATTGACGATAACCTGCGCGATGGGCTGGTTTACCTGGCCCTGCCGCTCAAGCGCGCAGGCGCGCGGGACACCGTCGATGAAGGCGAAGCGCTGGAAGCGGCGCGGTACGTAAGCCAGGTGCGCGAAGTGCGCGACGACAACGCGCCGTTCGAAAACCGCGCGCCAGTGGCCGTCGGTTCCCGCGCCCTGCGCTTGCTCACCGCACAGGATGGCGTCAGCGATTACGCCGCCGTGGGCCTGGTGCGCATCAAGGAAAAACGCGCCGACCGCGCGCTGGTGCTCGACGACACCTACATTCCGCCGGTGCTGGACGTGGCCGCAAGCAAACCGCTGACGGCGTTTCGCAGCGAACTGCTGGGCCTGCTGCACCAACGCGGCGAAGCCCTGGCGGGCCGCGTGGTTGCCTCCGGTGCCGGTGGCGCGTCGGAAATTGCCGACTTCATGCTGCTGCAACTGGTCAACCGCGCCCAGCCATTGATCCAGCATCTGAGCCAATTGAGCCCGCTGCACCCGGAACGGTTTTTCAGCGAGCTGGTAAGTCTGGCCGGTGAATTTTCCACCTTCTCCACCGCAGGCCGCCGGCCTCAGGAATACCCGCATTACCAGCACGACGACCTGGTGCTGAGCTTCACCCCGGTGATGCAGGCCCTGCGTGAAGCCCTGTCGATGCTGATCGACAGCAAGGCCACGCCGATCCCGATTGTGGAAAAAGCCTACGGCATCCACGTGGCGATGCTGGCCGACAAAACCCTCATCGACACCGCCAGTTTCATCTTGGTGGTGCGCGCCGATGTGCCCGGAGAAACCCTGCGCGCGCGCTTCGGCCAGCAGAGCAAAGTGGGCTCGGTGGAACACATCCGCGACCTGGTCAACCTGCAATTGCCGGGCATCAGCCTGCTGCCGTTGCCGGTGGCGCCACGCCAGATTCCTTACCACGCGGGCAGCACGTATTACGAGCTGGACCGTGGCAGCGAGCACTGGCAACAGCTGATCCATTCGGGTGGTTTCGCCTTCCATATCGCCGGGCAGTTCCCGGGCTTGAACCTGGCCTTCTGGGCGATCCGAGGATAATCCGCGATGCATCCCAATGATGATGACCGCACCCAGTTCATGCCGCGCCCGGGCGGCCGCTCGCCGGAACCCGCACGCGCGGAACCGGCGGCGCTGTCCATGCCCGCCGCACCGATGCTCACCGGAAAAAGCCACGGCCTGAACCCGCTGGAAAGTGCCGCCGGCCCCTTGCTGGCCTTGTTGACGCGCCTGCGCAGCACCATCGCGCACCCGGCACCGGCTAGTTTGCGTGCGCAATTGCTGGCTTACCTGCGCCAGTTCGAAGAGCGCGCCGAAGCCGCCGGTGTGGCGCGCAACGAAGTGCTGCTGGCGCGTTACGCGCTGTGCACCGCGCTCGATGAAGCCGTGCTGAGTACGCCGTGGGGCAGCACCAGTGACTGGGGCAAACAAAGTTTGCTGATCACCGTGCACAATGAAGCCTGGGGCGGCGAAAAAGTCTTCCAGTTGCTCGACCATTGCCTGCAAAGCCCGCGCGAACGCCTGTACCTGCTCGAGCTGTTGTACCTGTGCATGTGCCTGGGTTTCGAAGGCCGTTACCGCGTGATGAACGACGGTCGCAGCCAGTTGGAAGCATTGCGCGAACGTACCGCCGCCGCCATTCGCAGCGCGCGTGGCGAGCATGAGCGCGAGCTGTCGCCGCACTGGCGCGGCGTGACCGTGGCGCGCGACCGCCTGGCGCAATTCATGCCGCCGTGGATCGCTGTGGCCATCGGTTTGGCGCTGCTGCTGGCGTTGCTGTTCGGGCTACGCTTGAAGCTCGCCTCGGACGCCGAGCCGGTGTTCAAGAATATCCATGCCTTGGGCGAGATCCCGGTGCAGGCCATCGACCGGCCGGTTGTGCAGCCCAAAGTGGTTGAACGCCCACGGCTGGCGGGCTTTTTGGTGGAAGACATCAAGGCCGGCCGCGTCGCTGTCGAAGACAAAGTTGATCGCTCGGTCGTGACCATTCGTGGCGATGAACTGTTCGCGTCCGCCAGCTCCAGCATCGTCGATGACTACCAGCCGCTGATGCTGCGCATCGCCGATGCCATCCGCAAGGTCAAGGGCCAGGTGCGCGTCACCGGGCACAGCGACAACCGCCCGATTGCCACGCTGCGCTTCCCATCCAACTGGGCCTTGTCTGAAGCACGGGCCAAGTCGGTGCTGGATATTCTGGCGGCCAAGACCGGCCAGGCGGATCGCTTCAGCGCCGAAGGCAGAAGCGACACCGAGCCGGTGGCCACCAACGCCACCGCCGAAGGCCGTGCCCGCAATCGTCGGGTTGAAATCACCGTATTGGCGGAGGGCGTCGAGTGAAGGCGTTTTTCAGTTTCATGATTCGCTGGGTGATCCCGTTGCTGGGCCTGATCGCCCTGAGCCTGATCATCTGGTTTGTCGGGCCGCTGCTCGACGTGCTGATGCCGGAAGGGCGCCGCTGGGCGCTGATCATTCTGGTATTTGCCGTGTGGATCGCCTACCGCGTGTTCCGCGTTATCCAGGCCCGTCGACAGGCTGCTGAAGTGATGCGCAGCCTCGCGGCGGAAACCCCGGCTGACCCCAACTCTGTCGCGACTGCCGAAGAACTCAGCACCCTGCGCCAGCGCATGGACGAGGCCCTGACGCTGCTCAAGAAAGCCAAGCTGGGTGGCGATGAGCGCCGTAACCTCTACGAGCTGCCGTGGTACGTGATCATCGGCCCGCCGGGTTCCGGCAAGACCACGGCGCTGGTGAATTCCGGCCTGCATTTCCCGCTGGCTGCGCAGTTGGGCGCCGGTGCGGTGCGCGGCGTCGGTGGCACGCGCAACTGCGATTGGTGGTTTACCGATCAGGCGGTATTGCTCGACACCGCTGGGCGCTACACCACTCAGGACAGCAATTCCACGGTGGATAAAGCCGCGTGGCTGGGCTTCCTCGACCTGCTGAAAAAACAGCGCTCGCGCCGGCCTATCGACGGCGCGTTTATCGCCATCAGCCTGTCGGATTTGCTGCTCGGTACAGACGCTGAACGCGCGGCTCACGCTGCCTCCATCCGCCTGCGTATCCAGGAGTTGTACACCCAGTTGGGCGTGCGTTTCCCGATCTACCTGATGTTGACCAAGCTCGACCTGGTGCCGGGCTTCATGGAGTTCTTCGACAACCTGAGCAAGGAAGACCGCGCTCAGGTGTGGGGCATGACCTTTGCCCTCGACGACGGCAAGAACACCGACAGCCCGCTGGCTCACCTGCAAAGTGAATTCGCAGGCCTTGAACAGCGCCTCAACGAACGCCTGGTCGAACGCCTCCAGCAGGAGCGCGACCCGGCGCGGCGAGACCTGATTTACGGCTTCCCGCAGCAGTTCGGCGCCTTGAAAGACTGCCTGCAAAGCTTCCTTGAAGGCGTGTTCAAGCCCAATGCGTTTGAAGAGCGCGTGCTGCTGCGCGGCGTGTATTTCACCAGCGGCACTCAGGAAGGCAGCCCGATTGATCGCTTGATCGGCGCCATGGCCCAAAGCATGAACCTGGACCGCCAGCACCTGGCGCGCCAGAGCGGCACCGGGCGCAGTTACTTCATCGAAAAACTCTTCACTGCCGTGGCGTTTGCCGAGCGTGGATTGGTGGGTGTGAACCCCAAGGTCGAGCGTCGGCGCAAATGGATTACGCGCGGTGTGCTTGCCGCCACCGTGGCCGTGGTGCTGGTGGTCAGCAGCCTGTGGTGGGTGAGTTATCGCGCCAACCAGGCGTATATCGCTCAGGTTGATCAGAAGGTCGCGCCACTCGGCCAGGCCGTGCAAACCCTCAGCCCGGCGCAGCGGGACGTGCTCGCCGTGCTGCCGCTGCTCAATGCGGTGAAAGGCCTCGCAGGCGACTCGCCGAGCTGGGCCGAAGGGCTGGGGCTGTATCAGGGCGACATGCTCGAAGCCGAATCGGGCAGCGTCTACCGCAAGCTGTTGATCGCCGTGTTCGCGCCGCGTCTGGTGACGCGCATCGAAGAACAGCTGCACGGTGGCGGCAATTCCGACTTCCTCTACGAAGGCCTCAAGGCCTACCTGATGCTGGCGGACGCCGAGCATTACGATCCGGACTTCATCAAGGCATGGATCGCGCTGGATTGGGACCGCAACCTGCCGCGCGACCTGCCGGCCGACCAACGCCAAGCGTTGACCACCCATTTGCAGGCCTTGTTTGAACGCCATCCCCCCAATGCGCGCCTCGACCCACGGCTGATCGACGACCTGCGTCGGCAACTGCAACAACTGCCGGTGGCCCAGCGCGTGTATGACCGGGTCAAGCGTCAGAAACTGCCCGACGGCATCCCGGACTTTCGTATCAACGAAGCCGCTGGCCGTGATGCCGCGCTGGTGTTCAGCCGCAAAAGTGGCAAGCCGCTGGGCGAGCCGTTGAGTGGGTTTTTCACCGCCAAGGGCTATCGTCAGGCCTTCCTGCTGAGCAGTCTGAACCAGACCGGCACCCTCGCCGAAGAGCAATGGGTACTTGGTCATGAACAGGCCGATCAGCAAAACGTGGCCAGCCTCGCCGGTGATGTACGGCGCCTGTATTTTCAGGACTACCAGCGCCAGTGGGATGCGTTGCTCGCCGACATCGACTTTGTGCCGATCACCAGCGTGGCCCAGGCCGCCGACGTGCTGCGGGTGATTTCCGGCCCGACCTCGCCGCTTAAAAAGCTGCTGGTGGCCGTGGCCAGGGAAACCGATCTGCAAGCCGAGGAGCGCCAGCTGGCCGCCAAAGGCGTGCCGGTAGAAGGCGGCGTCGACAAGCTCAAGGAGCGCCTCGGCAGCCTGCTTGGGCAGGAGCAACAGACGGCGAGCACGCCCGACGCGGCGGATGACCCGGTGACCGCGCACTTTGCCGAACTCAACAGCATCGTCAGCAAAAACGAAGGCGAGCCGGCGGCCATCGACGGCCTGTTGGCAGATATGAATGCGCTGTACGTGCAGGTCAGCGCCATGGTCGGTGCCAGTGGCGACGCGTTGCTCGGCGAAGCGAAAAACCAGGCGGCAGCGGCTGCCACGCGGGTCAGCCTGAACGCCGAGCGCCAGCCGCCGTTGGTGCAGGGCATGGTCAAGTCGGTGGTCAATTCCACCACCAACAGCATGATGGGCGGGGTGCGTAATCAGCTGAACGCGGCCTGGGTCAGCGAAGTGGTAAATGTGTATCGCCAGTCCCTGGCCGGGCGTTACCCAATGTCGCCGAGCAGTGCCCGCGATGCGACCCTGGACGACTTCGGCCAGTTCTTCGGCGTGGGCGGCGTGATGGATAACTACTTCCGCAAATACCTGCAGCCGTACGTGGACACGTCAACACAGACCTGGCGCTGGCAGCCGGGCGCGGCGCAAAAACTTGGGATCGCGCCGGGCGTGCTGCAAACCTTCCAGCGCGCCGCGACGATTCGTGACGCGTTCTTCCGCGCCGGCGGCACCCAGCCGATTGTGCGTTTCGAACTCAAGCCAGTCTCGATGGACCCGACCATCACCCAGTTCCTGCTTGACCTTGATGGCCAGCAATTGAGCTACGACCACGGCCCCAGCCGCCCGGTCGCGATGCAATGGCCAAACCCCGGCAGCATTGGCGTGGTGCGTATTTCGATCATGCCGCCGTCGGCCAGCGGGCGTTCGGGCGTGACGTTGGAGGGGCCGTGGGCCTGGTTCCGCCTGCTGGAGCAATCGGACCTGACCGCCGGCAATTCGCCAGACCGCTTCAACCTGCGCCTGCGGGTCGATGGCGCGAGCATCGCGTATGAGTTGCGCGCGAACAGCGCCTTCAACCCGTTCAAGAGCCGCGTGCTCAGCGGCTTCAGCCTGCCGGAGCGGCTATGACGACGCCCGGTTTTTACGGCAAGTTGGCCAGCCGTGGGGACTTTGTCAGCCGCGCCTTGCCCCAGAGCTTTATCGGCCCGTGGGACAGTTGGCTGGCAGCGGGTTTGCTCGCCAGCCAGAGCCGCCTCGGCGGCGACTGGCTCAACGTGTACCTGGTCAGCCCGTTGTGGCGTTTTGTGTTGGCGCCGGGCGTGTGCGGGCCGGATGCGGCGGCGGGCGTGGTGATGCCGAGCATTGATCGGGTCGGGCGCTATTTTCCGCTGGCAGTGGTCGCGCTGCTTGATCACGACACCAATCCTGCCTCTCTCGTTGGCGGCCCCGACACTTGGTTCGAGCAGGCCGAAGAGCTGTTGCTCAGCACCCTGGACACCGGCGCCACCTTCGAAGGTTTCAGCGAGGGCGTCGACAACCTTGGCGCTCCCGCCCGTGAACTGCGCGCGGCGGACAGCCGTTTCGCCGGGCTGCAACGGGTGGCGGCCACCCTGCCACATAGCCGAATGACCGCCCTCGCAGAATTTGCCTGCGAAGGCGCAAGCCTGTGGTGGGGTCGAGGTTCAGAACGTATTTCCCCCGGTTTATTGCGGTGCCAGGGCCTGCCTGCCGCCGGCGATTTTGCGCAGTTTTTGCTCGGACAAGAAGGTGTGGTGTAGATGGGCTCGACGTTCAAATCCGCAAGCAAAACCCATGTGGGCATGGTCCGCCAGGTCAACGAAGACGCGTGCCTGGACCTGCCGGAAAACCGCTTGTGGGTGGTGGCCGACGGCATGGGCGGGCATGCGGCGGGCGATTACGTCAGCAGCTTGATTATCGACAGCCTGCGCAATGTGCCGATGGGCCGTTCGCTTGATGAATACTCGGCGGCGCTGCGCAATGACCTGATTCGCATCAACGCCACTGTGCGCGAAGAAACCGCCAACCGTGGCGTGACCATGATGGGCAGCACTGTGGTGGTGTTTGCTGCGCGCGGTTTGCGTGGCGTGTGTTTGTGGGCCGGCGACAGTCGCTTGTACCGCCTACGCGGTGGCGTGCTGGACAGCATCTCCCGCGACCACAGTTACGTGCAGGACCTGCAAGACAGTGGGTTGCTCAGCGAAGCCGACGCCCGTGTGCACCCGCGCGCCAATATTGTCACCCGCGCGGTGGGCGTGGAAGCCCAGTTGGAACTGGCGGTGGTCGACCTGTTGATCGCTCCCGGCGACAGCTACCTGTTGTGCAGCGATGGCCTGAACAAGACCGTTGAAGACCACGAAATTCGCGACGTCCTCGGTCATGACGCACCGGACGAAATCGTGCGCAGCCTGGTGCACCTGGGGCTCAACCGGGGCGCGCCAGACAACATCACCGCCATTGTCGTGAAGGTTTCGCCATGAACATCGTGATTCCGGGTTATGACATCGACGGCGAAATTGGCGAAGGCGCCATGGCCAATGTGTACCTGGCGACCCAGCGCTCACTGGAGCGCAAAGTCGCGCTGAAGGTGATGGCGGCGGCGCTGGCGGCCGACCCGAGTTTTTGCGAGCGCTTCCTGCGTGAGGGCAAGACCCTGGCGCGCTTGTCGCACCCGCACACAGTGACCATCCATGACATCGGCAATGTCGGTGAGCTGTATTACATGGCCATGGAATACCTGCCCAACGGCACGCTCAAAGAGCGGATCGCCGCCGGGCTGACGCCTGAACAGGGCCTTACGTATATTCGCCAGATTGCCTCGGCGTTGGGTTACGCCCACGCCCAGGGGTTGGTGCACCGCGACGTCAAACCCGCGAACATTCTGTTCCGCGCCGACGGTACGGCCGTGTTGTCGGACTTCGGTATCGCCAAGTCCCTGGATGATCGCACCCAGTTCACCCAGGCCGGTTTCGCCGTCGGCACGCCGAGCTACATGAGCCCTGAGCAGGCGCGGGGCCAGGAGATTGATGGCCGTGCCGACCTGTATGCGTTGGGCGTGGTGCTGTATGAAATTCTGGTCGGCAAGCTGCCTTACAACGGCACCGATGCGCTCTCCACGGCGCTGGCGCACCTGACCGAACCTTTGCCGGAATTGCCGGTGCACCACGGCCGTTATCAGGACATTTTGCGCAAGCTGCTGGCCAAGGATCCGGCCGAGCGTTTTCCGGATGCAGCGGCGCTGCTGCGCGCATTGGACCAGCTGCCGACGGAGTCACTGGAAGCCACGCTGGTGCGGCCGCTGCCGATTCCGCTGAATTTTGATCTGGCCGGCATTACGCCCGAGTCCATCGAGATTCCCACCGGCACGCCACAGCCCGAAGCGGTGCGCCAACCCGTGGTGACGCCGACGCAGCAGCGTGCCGTGTCCGAGCAACGGCGTGGGCCGGTGTTGGCGTTGGCGGCTGTGGCTATCGCGGTGGCGCTGGCCATTGGCGGCGCCAGTTATTGGTGGTTGAGCGCCAGCAATGCGCCGGCCAAACCGCCTGCCGCTGTGATCCCGAAAACGCCGCAGGCGGTGTCACCGCCTGCACTGAAACCGGTGGTGGCCGACGTGGACGGTGGCCAGCGACCGTTGTTGATGGCCGGCAAAAAAACGCTGTTTCAGCGCGTCCTCAGCAAGCCCGGCGCGAAACTCTCCCATGACCCCGGCGCCGCATCAGGCGAAGGGCTGCCGGCGTTTTCGGTGCTGTACGTTTACCAGCGCAAGGACGTCGATGGCAGCCCTTGGGTCCGCGTGGGTACGGCCACGGATGGGCGCAGCGACGGTTGGCTGCCTGCCTCGCAAGTCAGCGACTGGAAGCAGAGCCTGGTGCTCAAATTCACCGAGCGCTCGGGAAGGGCACCGGTGATGTTCCTGCGCCAACCCGGCGAAGTAGAGAAACTGCTGGCGGACCCCGCCGCCGCCAAAAACGTGCTGGCAGCGGCGCAGAAAAACGGCGAAGACAATACCCAAGTGCTCGCGCTGGAGCCGACCGCCAGTGCAGTGCCACAGAACCAGTTCTACCTGTTGCCAATCTTCGACTCCAAAGAGAGCTTCGACGAAAACGGCCAGCCGGTGCAGTTGCTCAACGTCGCCTCCATCGACCCGGGCAGCGTAGCGGCCAAGCCTGCCACGCGGGCGGCCAACACCAACGCCGACGCCTTCCGCACCGCCGTGGTGCTGGTGGTGGACACAACCGTGTCGATGCAGCCCTACATCGATCAGGTCCGCGACGTGGTGCATGAGCTGCAAACCCGTATCGCCGAACGCGGCGAACTCGACAGTGTGAGCTTCGGCCTGGTGGGTTTTCGCAACAGCATCAAGAAAACTCCGGGCCTGGAGTACGTGGCCAAAACCCTGATCAGCCTTGATCAGGGTCGCGACCCGCAACGTTTTCTCGACATGGCGCGCCAGGTCAAGGCGTCCACCGTGTCCAGCCATTCGTTCAACGAAGACGCGTTTGCCGGGGTGATGCAGGCGGTGGATGGCATGGATTGGTCCGCCTACGGCGGGCGCATTATCCTGCTGGTCACCGACGCCGGCGCCCTGCGCAAGAACGACCCGTTTGCCACCACCCAGATGAACGAAGCCGAAGTGCGCCAGGCCGCACTGGGCAAGCAGATCAAGATTTACGCCCTGCACCTGCGCACCGATGCCGGCAAGAAAACCCACGCCGGTGCCGAGAGCCAGTACCGCATCCTCACGGCCGACGCCAACCCGCAGATCGGCGACCTCTATACGCCGGTGCCGGGTGGCGATGTGCATAAGTTGGGTGAGCGTGTCGACGAGATCGGCAGCGTGTTTGCCAACCTCGTCCATCAGGTGCGCAGCAACACGCCGCAGCCGGTGCCGTTGCTGAGTGCGGCGCCGAGCCTGGCCGACAAGTCCGCCGCCGTGGGCTACGCGATGCACATGGACTTCCTCGGTCGCAAGGCCGCAAGCCAGGCGCCGCAGCTGGTCAGCGCCTGGACCGCCGACCGCGACCTCACCAACCCGGCGCTGCCAGCGTTTCAGGTGTGCGTGATGCTGACCAAACTTCAGCTCAACGACTTGCAGCAGTCGCTGAAACTCATCGTCGATGCGGCGCGCAAAACCCAGACCTCACCCAAGGATTTCTTCCAGGAAATCGCCAGCGCCTCGGCCTACATGAGCCGTGACCCGCAAGCCCTGCGCAAGGGCGGCAACCTGGCCAGTGGCGGCATTCTCGGTGAATACCTGGAAGGCCTGCCGTACCGCAGCAAGTCGCTGAACATGACCCAGGATTTGTGGTTGTCGCTGAGCGTGGCCGAGCAGGAAGACTTTATCGACGAGCTGGATTCCAAAATCCGCCTCTACGAAACCTTCCACAACGACGTGGCCAACTGGGTCCGTTTCGGCGATGCCGAGCCGGGCGACGCGCTGTACCGCGTTCCGCTGTCGACGCTGCCGTAATGCTGAACTTGAGCGCGGTGCACAAGAGCCGGGGCGTCGGTAGCCAGCGCTATAGCCTGGTGATTCCGGCATTGACGCTGGCGGCGGGTGAGCAGTTGGCGATTGTCGGGCCCAGTGGCTGTGGCAAAAGTACCTTGCTGGATGTGTTGGCGCTGGTGCTGGCGCCGGATCAGGTCGGCAGGTTCGAATTTCATCAGCAGGACATTGGCGGGCTGTGGCGCGCGAACCGGCAGTCCACCTTGGCCGCGTTGCGCAGCCGACACCTGGGCTATGTGCTGCAAACCGGCGGGCTGTTGGGCTTTCTCGATGTGCGCGGCAATATCGCGTTGTCTCGACAATTGTTGGGGTTGAAGGACGACGGCAGCGTGGCGCGTCTGGCTGAACAGTTGGAGATCAGCGACCAGCTGGCCAAGAAGCCGTCTGCGTTGTCGGTGGGCCAGCGCCAACGCGTCAGTTGTGCTCGCGCCCTGGCCCATGCGCCGCAATTGGTGCTGGCCGATGAGCCGACCGCGTCCCTCGACCCGCTGAACGCCGAGCGCGTGATGCAGGCGCTGCTCGCCCAGGCCCGCGAACACCGCGCGGCGTGTGTGATCGCCACCCATGACGAACCCCTGGCCCGTGCCAGCGGCTTGCAGGTGCGGCGCATCAGTTGCCGTCGCGACACCGACGGCGGCGTCACGGCCACCCTCGGGGAGGCGTGCTGATGCGCATCGGTTTGGTGGCGTCGCTCGCCTGGCAGGATTACCGCAACGACGCGTGGCTGTCAGCCTGCTCGGTGCTGGCGTTGGTCGCGGTCATCGCGCCGTTACTGGTTTTATTTGGCCTGAAATTTGGACTGGTTAGCAGTTTGACCGAACGCTTGGAGACCGACCCCGCCACCCGTGAAATTATTCCGTTGGGCGGTGGTCGATTCAGCCATGCAGTGGTCGATCAGCTCGGCCAGCGCAGTGATGTGGCCTTTGCCATCCCGCGCACGCGGCAGATTGCGGCGACGGCGCAGGTCGGTACGCTGACGCTGGAAATGCTGCCGACTGCGCCGGGGGATCCGCTGCTCGCTGATTTGCCGATGCCCAAAGGGCTGGACCAGATCGTGCTCAGCCACACCGCCGCTGAAAAGCTTGCGGCGCGGCCCGGCGATTGGCTGGAAACACGTTTTGCGCGTCAGGTAGCAGGCCGCGTCGAGGCCCAGCGCACGCGGTTGCAGGTACTGGCGGTGTTGCCGTTGGAAGCCTTCGCCCGGGACGGTTTGTTTGCTGATTTAACCTTGCTGGAGGCCGCGGAAGATTACCGCGATGGCCGTGCGGTGCCGGCGTTGGGTTGGGAAGGTGAAGCTGTCGGCGCGGGCGAGCAGCGGGTGTATCCGGCGTTCCGTCTGTACGCGCGCAACCTCACCGATGTGGAGCCGCTGCGGGTGTTTTTTGCCGGGCAGAACCTGCTGGTGTCGACCCAGGCGGCCACCATCGCACAGGTGCAGTCGTTGAGCCGCAACCTGTCGATCGTGTTCTGGATCATCGCCGGGCTGGCGTTGGCGGGTGCATTTGCAGCGATCTTTGCCGGCGCCCTGGCGGCGGTGGCGCGCAAGCGTCGGGAGTTGTCGGTGCTGCGCCTGTTGGGGTTTTCCACCGGCGGTTTGTTGGTGTTTGTGGTGGTGCAGGCGCTGTACAGCGCAGGCTTTGCCGCCGTGTTGAGTGCCGGGCTGTATGGCCTGGCCGAGGCCGCGTTGAATAAGCTGTTTGTGCAGGTGCCGGGCGAGTACGCCAGCCACCTGTTGGCACGTCATTACGGCCTGGCCCTGGCTGCTGTTTTCGGCGTCAGCGCCGTGGCGGCGGCGTGTGGTGGTTGGCGGGTGGCGCGTATCCAGGCTTCTGAAGGAATCAGAGATGTATAAGTTACTGGGCGCCGCCGTGGCGCTGAGCCTGGCCTCGATGGCTTGGGCGGATGAGGCGAGCGACAAACTCGACAACCCCAAACCGTTGCCCGACGACGTGAGCCTGCCGCTGCCCTGCGAGGGCAACATGGTGTTTCGCTACGCCTACGTGCTGGCCCAAGGCACGCTGGATGACCGCGAGATCAGCCTCGGCTACCCCTTTGCCGAAGGCGAGGCGGGCTATCAGCAGTCGTTCATTTCCGGTTACCGCCGCGACTTCATCAATGGCCAGTTCACCCTCAAGGACCTGCCCAAAGACTGGAACAAGGTCATTGCGCCGTTGATGCCGAAGACCGACGCCAAAACCCCGCTCAAGCCGATGCTGTACTTCATCGGCAAGTACGAAGTCACCGCGCGTCAATACGCTCAGGTGATGTCCCAGGCGCAGTCGTTGGCCAGCGGTGAGCCGGCGCCCGAGTGTGAGGCGCCCACTGGCATGGCCGCGCGTTTGCCCAAGGTGAAACTGTCGCGCTTTGAAGCCGAGCGCTTCTCGGCTGTGTACAGCGCCTGGCTGATGAAATACCACCGTGAGTTGCTGCCGGTGAGTGGTCGCGGTTCTTCGGCCGAAGACGGCGGCCTGGGTTTTGTACGCCTGCCGACTGAAGTGGAATGGGAATTTGCCGCGCGCGGCGGCCAGGCGGTGAGCCGTCAGGACCTCGAAGGGCGACTGTTTCCTCGGCGTGTCGAAGGCAGTGAAAGCGACGGCCCGCTGGGTGATTACGCGGTGTTCAATCAGGTTGCTGGCGGCACCGGTCAAGCCGCACGGCTGATGCCGATTGGCACCAAGTTGCCCAACCCCATTGGTATGTTTGACGTGATCGGTAACGCCGCAGAAATGGTCCAGGAATCGTTCCAGTTGGTCCACGCGGGGCGCCGCCAGGGCACTTACGGCGGCTTTGTGGTCAAGGGCGGTAACTACCTGGAAGGCGAGGGCACGCTGTTCACCGGCATGCGCCGTGAGTACCCATTGTTCGCCGCTGACGGTACCGAACAAAGCAACGAAACCACCGGTTTTCGCGTGGCGATTGGCGCGCTGTCAGCGCCACGTTCGCGCTACAAGGAACTGTTTGAGCAGTGGCAAAAAGAAGGTCGTCTGGCCTCGCTGACCGATGCCATCGACGACGCTCAAGACCCGACCAAGCGCCTGGACAGCATCATCGCCAGCAGCGTCGACCCCAAGCTGCAAGCCGAGCTGGGGCTGGTCAATGAAGAGCTCAAGCGCAACGTTTCGCTGATCGCTCAGCAGCGTGAAGAGGCGGCGGGCAACCTGATCCAGTCCGCTGCGTTGGTGGCCGAGACCATCAGCAACTACAACATCCGGCTGGCCAACCTGCAGAAGAGTCGCCAGCAGGCCAAAGACAACAAGGACGAGGCCAGCGCGCAGTTGTTCGACATGGCCATCACTAATGGTCGCAGTGCGCTTGACGGCGCAGTGGCGATTTATATCGACAACCTGGCGACCGGCACGCGCTACACCGATGCGGTGATCCAGGCGCAGTTTCAACGGATCAAGGAAGAGTTGGATCGCAAGCCAGTGCTCGGCAAAAGCCTGGTGACGCGCGCGACACTGTTCGTTCGCCATGTCGGCAACTACCGCAAACAACAGCGGGCCGACCCGGCAACGATTTTGAAGGAATTGCTCGCAGCAAGCGGTCAGCGGTCTTGACCGATGGCTGTATAGCGAGCTTGGAAGGGACTCAGGCGGCGGTGGGCCGTGCTGGGCAAGTCAAACTTAAAAGAGAACACACCTATGCTTTTTTCACGTAAGGCGGTTTCCAAGCGTCACCTGTTGCTGATCGCAGCCGGTTTCAGCACCGTATTGACCGGCTGCGCCACGTCGCCAGCCTCCAAGGTGGCTTCGAGCACCAAGGTTGAGTACTACCCGAACTGCTACGAGCCGGTGCAACACCTGCGCGCAACGGATTCGAACATGACCAAGTCGGTGGTGACCGGTGCCGCCATCGGCGCAGCCGGCGGTGCACTGCTGGGCGCCCTGACCGGCGACTCCGAAAAACGCGGCCGTAACGCGGCTATCGGTGCAGCGGGCGGCGCCCTGGCGGGCGGCGCAGCCGGTTACTACACCGAGCGTCAGAAGCAGATCACCGATGACAACCAGCGCATCGCGTCGTACTCCACCGACTTCAACAAAAGTGCGTCCGACATCGACCGCAGCACCGCGTACGCCAAAGCGTCCCAGCAGTGCTACCAGAGCGCATTCACCAAGCTGGTGAATGATCGCAAGGCCAAGACCGTCAACGACACCGAAGGCCGCAAGCGCCTGGCGGAAATCGTGTCGGGCCTGAAAGAGTCGAATGACCTGATCGTTGCGGTCAACGGCAAAGCCAGCGAAGACCTCAACAACTACACCCAGGCTTACGAGAAAGACCTGCAACAAGTGGGCGTGCAGCGTACCGACGTGGTCACCGTGGCCACCGCCGACACCACGCCTGCAGTGGCCCCGACCAAAGGCAAAAAAGCCGTGAAACCGGCGAAAAAAGCCAAGCTGCCAACGGTGCCGAAAGAAGCGGTCACTACCGAGAAGAGCATCCAGACCGTGCAGGCCAAGCAGGCTGAAAGCAAGCAGGTCGCCACTGCCGGTAAAGCGCAGATTGAAGGCACTTGCCGTGATCCAAACCTCGCCGATTGGGCGCCGGTGCCATGCCCTAACGTTTAAGTAACATGTTGCTATAAGCGTTAAACGCCAGCCGATCTCCTGCTAAAGCGCGAGATCGGTGGCGTTCCTCCGACAAATCGTTACACTGCTGCGGCCACTCAATAATTACACCGAGGCCGTGTGCATGAAATTTCGTCTTTTGTTGTGGGTGCTGGGCCTGATGATGGGCAAAGCCAGCCGCACCAATCCCGCCTTCCAGCAACAGTTGGGTGACAAAGACCTGGCGTTCCAGTTGCAGACCCTCGACGGCAAGGTTGCCCGTCACTTCATCGTCAAAGACCAGCGCATCACCAGCCGCTCAGGTGTTCATCCTGCGCCGGCATTTGCCATCGCGTTCAAGGATGCCGCCTACGGCTTCGCCACGATGCAGGCGAAGAACAAGCAACTGGCGTTCATGACGGGAATTCAAGACAAGTCGATTCAGATCAAGGGCAACCCGGCGCTGGTGATCTGGTTTCAGGGGCTGACCAAGTATTTGAAGCCGAAGAAAAAGAAGTAGGGCTTTCAGCTGGACCGAGGTGGATTCTTCGCGAGCAAGCCCGCTCCCACATTCGACCGCATTCTCATGTTGGAGCTCGGTCAACTGTGGGAGCGGGCTTGCTCGCGAAAGCGGTCTGACAGGCTAAAAATTCAGCCTTGGGTGAACTGGGAAGCCAACTCACGCAGCAACACTTCAGCATCCAGCACCTTACCCACCACGCTTTCCGCCTTGTCCCGGCTCAACCCCAGGCGCTCAAGCAGCGCATCCGGAATCGCTTCGTCTGGCCCGGAGCCAATCCCTCGGCTGCGCAGCAAACGCACTGCCAGGCATACCAGGTTCGGGTACTCAGCGTATGGGCCGTCATAGCTTGGGTCGTGCTGGAAACGCAGCGCAGTGGACAGTTCTTCCGGCATGTCCCAGTAGCGCATCAGCCAGGCGCCGATTTGCTCGCGGCTGATGCCCAGCAAATGCTGCTCGACATAGCTGTGGCACAGGTGCGGGTTGACCTCCAGATGACGGCAGATCAGCGAGAAGTGCGGCGGGAACACGTGAGCCAGCAGCAGGTAACCGAAGTTGTGCAGCAAGCCGGCCAGGTACGTCAGGCCAGCTTCCGGGCGCTGCGCGCGCGGCATGGCGCGGGTCAGGCCTTCGATCACGGCGGCGGTGTAGATCGACTGGTGCCAGTACGGCGTGGACTGGTGCGGGTTGTCTTTGGGCAGGCTCAGGGTTTTACCGAGGGCCAGGCCCAGCGCCAGGTTGATCACCAGGTCAAAGCCGAGTACGCGAACAATGGCGTCTTCTACCGAGCGAATTTTGCCCGGCGAGGCGTAGTACGGCGACGCGGCCCAACTCACCACTTGGGCAGCCAGTGCCGGGTCGGTTTCCACCACGCCGGTGATGTCATCGATGGTGGCGTTGGGGTCGACACGCAGCTTGATGATCTTCTGTGCGGTGTCGGCCAGCGGCGGAATTTCGAGGGTCGCTTCCAGGCGTTGCTGGATACGGCGGGCGGTGAACGCCTGCATGGCCTGGGTGATTTCCTCGCGGTCGTCATTCGGGCGGTCGAGGTTGGGGCGGATGTTGCTCAGCGGTTCGCCGAAGTGCCCGGCGCTGGCCTTGGTGAGCATGGTCTTGAAGTCATCGCTGGCGATTTCCAGCAACAGGCCGGCTTCACCCGAATGCACCAGCAAACTCGGCTCGGCAAGCAGGCTGCCTTCATACAGGCACGGCGAGGTGGTCAATGCGGGCAGGCCCGGCAACAAGCTCAGTTCATGCTTGCCGAGCAGGCGCTCGACGCGATCCGGGGACACGGCAGTGAGGCGTCGACCGGTGAGTTCGGCCAAGCGGTTGAGGTCGAGCAACTGGTTTTGCGGGAACAGCACCATGAGTGCGCCCACGGCATCTTCCAGCAGCACCGCCTGAATCTTTCGTGCGGGATTCAGGCCAGCGTGTTCAGCGACTTCCGTGTAAGGGATAGCGAGCTTTGCGAGCAGAGCCTGAATGACCGGCGGGGCGGTCAGTGGGGCTGTGGCGAGGGCGACTTCTGACATGGCCTGATCCAATTTCGTACAGTCTTCGAAGTATAACCAGCTTGATACAACTGTAGGTTGGATAAGTGAGCGAGGCGTCACACTTGGCCGTATTGCTGCCCATGCCGTAGCCAGCGATCAAGCAATGGGCTGACGTGATCCGGCCAGCGCTCCAACAGCGCTTGCGCCGCATCGCGCACGGCGGGCAGCAGATCAGCATCGCGCATCAGGTCGGCGACCTTGAATTGCAGCAGGCCGGTCTGGCGGGTGCCGAGCATTTCGCCGGGGCCGCGCAGCTCGAGGTCTTTTTCGGCGATGACAAAACCGTCGTTGGTTTCGCGCATGATGCCCAGGCGCTGACGGCCGATCTGCGACAGCGGCGGATGGTAGAGCAACACGCAGTGGCTGGCGGCGCTGCCCCGGCCGACGCGCCCGCGCAATTGGTGCAATTGCGCAAGGCCCAGGCGCTCAGGGTTTTCGATGATCATCAGGCTGGCGTTGGGCACGTCCACACCGACTTCGATCACCGTAGTGGCTACGAGCAATTGCAGGTTGCCGGCTTTGAATTCGGCCATCACTGCGGCTTTTTCGGCGGGTTTCATGCGGCCGTGAATCAGGCCGACTTTCAGTTCACCCAGCGCACTGGTGAGGTCTTCAAAGGTGGTTTCAGCGGCTTGGCAGGTCAGCTCTTCGGATTCTTCGATCAGCGTGCATACCCAGTAGGCCTGACGGCCTTCGGCGCAGGCGCCGCGTACGCGTTCGATCACTTCGACTCGCCGGGTGTCGGTGACCAGCACCGTGTTGACCGGGGTTCGACCGGGCGGCAGTTCGTCGAGGATCGAGGTGTCGAGGTCGGCGTAAGCGCTCATCGCCAGGGTGCGCGGGATGGGCGTGGCGGTCATGATCAACTGGTGTGGGTTCATCCGGCCGCCCACGCCTTTCTGGCGCAGGGCCAGGCGCTGCTGCACACCGAAACGGTGCTGCTCGTCGATGATCACCAGCGCGAGGTTTTTGAACTTCACTTCATCCTGAAACAGCGCGTGGGTGCCCACCACCATCGGTGCGCCCTCGGCGATCCGCTCCAAGGCAGCGGCGCGGACTTTGCCCTTGAGCTTGCCGGCCAGCCACGCCACTTCCAGACCCAAAGGCTCGAGCCAGCGCTTGAAGGTGATGAAGTGCTGCTCGGCGAGAATTTCGGTGGGCGCCATCAGCGCCACCTGGTAACCGGCTTCGAGTGCCTGCAAGGCGGCGAGAGCTGCGACCACGGTCTTGCCTGCGCCCACGTCGCCCTGGATCAACCGCAGCATGGGTTCGTGCTGGCTGAGGTCGTAGGCGATTTCATTGCCCACGCGGTGTTGGGCGCCGGTGGGTGCAAAGCCCAGGTTGGCCAGGTATTGCGCGGGCAGGCGCGTGGCTTTCGGCATCGCCGGTGCGCGCAGGGAACGCATGCTTTCGCGCAGGCGCTGCTGAGACAGTTGGTGGGTCAGCAATTCTTCAAAAGCCAGACGGTGCTGGGCCCAGTGATGACCCAGGGCGAGTTCGTCGACATCGGCGTCGGCCGGCGGGTGATGCAGGTAGCGAATCGCATCGTCCAGCGGCGCCAGTTGATAGTCGCGTGCCAGCTCAACGGGCAGCCAGTCGGGCAGGCTTTTCGGGCCGAGCATGGTCAGCGTCTGCATGCACAGTTGGCGCAAGCGTTGCTGAGTCAGGCCTTCGGTGAGCGGGTAGATTGGGGTGAGGGTGGTGTCTACCGGCGGCGGCTCGTCGCCCGTGATGGCGCGGTATTCCGGGTGGTAGATCTCCAGGCCCGAGGCGCCGGGACGGGCTTCGCCGTAGCAGCGCACGCGGGTGCCACGCTTGAGCCCTTCTTTTTGTGCATTGCTGAAATGGTAAAAGCGCAAGCTCAGGCCGCCGGTGCCGTCCTGCAGGCGCACCACCAGGCTGCGGCGCTTGCCCATCACCACATCGGCGCCGCTGACGGTGCCTTCGACGACTGCATCCTGCCCGGGGCGCAAGTGGCCGATGGGCACGACGCGGGTGCGGTCCTGATAGCGCAGGGGTAAGTGGAACAGCACGTCCTGGAGGTTTTCCAGGCCGACCTTGGCCAACTTCTCGGCCATGGCCTCACCGACACCTTTAAGTGCGGTCACCGACACCTGCGACAGCTCAGTCATACCGTTGCTTAGCTCGCCGTTGACGGTTTGGCAACCGAGCACAAACGGACCGAGTCGGCGAGGATCTCAATGGCTTTCGGGCGCGGGAAGCTGGCGCGCCAGGCGATCGCCACGGTACGGAACGGCACCGGCGGCGTGAGTGGGCGCACTGCGATGACACCGGGGGCGTAGTGATGGCTGTCCACTGCCGACAGCGGCAGGATCGAAATGCCCAGGCCGGACGCGACCATGTGGCGAATGGTTTCCAGGGAGCTGGATTCCACGGTGGTGTGCTTGGCGCCGTCATTGCCCTTGGTCAGGGTTGGGCAAGCTTCCAATACCTGATCGCGGAAGCAGTGGCCTTCGCCGAGCAGCAACAGGCTCTTGTCGTTGAGCAGGCCGGCGTCGATGGTGTCTTTTTGCGTCCACGGGTGCGAGGCCGGCATCAGCACGTAGAACGGCTCGTCGTAGAGCGGCAACGTCAGCACGTCCGCTTCATTGAAGGGCAGGGCGATGATGATCGCGTCCAGCTCACCGTTACGCAGTTTGTCGCGCAGTACGTGGGTGAAGTTTTCTTCGATATACAGCGGCATCTGCGGCGCAACGCGGTGCAGTTGCGGAATCAGGTGCGGAAACAGGTACGGGCCGACGGTGTAGATGGCGCCGACTTTAAGCGGTGCCGTCAGCTGGTTCTTGCCGGCCTGGGCCAGTTCGCGAATGCTTTGCGCTTGTTCCAGCACCTTTTGGGCCTGGGCAACGATGCCTTCGCCGACCGGGGTCAGGCGCACGGCGCTCTTGCTGCGCTCGAAAATCAGCACACCGAGTTCGTCTTCAAGCTTTTTCACACCCACCGACAGCGTCGGCTGGCTGACATGGCAACGCTCGGCCGCGTGGCCGAAATGCTGCTCTTGGGCGAGGGTCACGATGTAGCGTAATTCTGTAAGGGTCATAGCGAGCGTCCATGAGGTTGCGAGCCAAGCATACCGGCTGCAATCGATAGACGCACGTTATCAGACGCCTTGGGGTTTACGACACCGCTAATCGGATGTCGCACGCCTTTCAAGCACTCAGTTCTGCGGATATTTGAACGTGAAGGTCTCGGTGAACGGGCCCCACCATTCAGGTACGCCGGTTTCCTTGTCGACGTGGTGGAAAAAGCCGTTGATCTGCGGGCTCTCATAACGCAGCACTACGGTGTAGGTGCCCGGCCCGTCCATCTTCACGTTGTTGGCGTAGTGGGCGCCGTCTTTGGCCACCATCGGCAGCAGCGTGCCGATTTCCTTGTAGTTCGGCGAACCCTGTTTAACCAGCGAGTAACTGATGCTCAGGTAGGGTATCCACTCACCGTTGGCGAAGCCGTATTTGTTGTCGGCGGTGGCGTGCACGTCGGTTTCGAGGTGGACCGAGTCTTTGTCCATCACCATGCCTGGCGGCATGGGGGCCATTTCAATGCCGGTGAGGTAGGACGAGGCGATTTCCATGTCGTGGGCCTGCACGGGCCCGCCAATCGGATACTCACGCGCTTGGCTGTACGCGGAGAACGCCAGGGTTGTGGCGAGTGCCAGTGCTGCGGCGACGGGTTTGCACAGGTGCTTCATGGGTGACGCTCCAAGGTGGGTGATCGGGGTTTGGGTGGGCGCGAATGAATCAGGCGGCTGCCGAGTACGAGGACGGCGAGGGTGAGCAGCCAGGCAAACAGCTGCACGCCCAAAGGTCTATCGGTGTAGCCGGTCATGGCTTGCAGGGCACGGCCGCCGAGGCTCGCGTCGGAGACCAGCCAAGAGGTGTCCCAGAGCTGATAGCCCCAGGCCGGAATCAGGTTGATGCCCGCCAGAATGGCGGCGGCGCGACCGGCCATGCCGGCGGCGAGCACCGCGATCATCCACGTGGTGACCGAGAACAGGCGCTTGAGGCTGATGACCAGCAAACCGCGATACAGCAGCCAGGACAGCGCACCGCCGGCGGCAATGCCGAGCAGGCCGCCGATGAGCATGGTCAGGGGCTCGGTGTGGGTGGAGGCGGCGATGCCATAGAGAAACAAAACAATCTCCGAGCCTTCGCGCAGCACCGCCACGGTGATGACCACCGCCAAGGTCAGCAAGGATTTGTCACCCTTCTGCACGGCCAGGCCGGTGCTGCGCAGTTCGTTCGCCAGCTCCCGGCCATGGCTGGCCATCCACAGGTTGTGCCAGCCCAGCATGACCACGGCGACGATCAGAATGGCCGCGTTGAAAATCTCCTGGCCGAAGCCATCCAGCGCCTGCGTGATGGCGCCGGTGAACAACGCCAGGATGCCGGCTCCGCACACGCCTGCGAAAATCCCGCCGGCGATGAACAGCCCGCGTCTGGCCAGCCCCTGAGTGGCGGCCATGACAATGCCGATGACGATCCCGGCTTCCAGCACTTCTCGAAACACGATCAACAGGCAAGCGAGCATGGCTTACTCCTTGGCTTCAACGGCAGTGACGGTGCCTTTGGCCTGGTCCGGGTGGTAATCATCAAAAAAACTGTAGGTGCCAGGGTGCATAGGCCCGGCGAATACGGTGATGGTGTTGCCCGGTACGACGATTTTTTCGAACTTCATGTCGTAGCTTTCAAACTCGTCGACGCTGTCGTCGTTATTGGTGAGCTGGATGCGAAAGCGTTCGCCAGCCGGCACCGTGAAACTCGCGGGCGAAAAGGTATGGTTCTGGACGGTCAAGGTGACCAGCTGGTCGGCATGGGCTGCGCAAGACGCGCCAGCGAGCGCGAGCAGTAAGGCGGGTATGCGCAGAAAGCGGAGCATCGCGAAAACCTCTCAAATGAGAACTGTTCGCGCATGCTTGGCTTTGTATTGGAATGTTACAAGTGAAGACGCATGACATCGGTCATGCATTCAGCTGCGGTTCAGCAGCCGGCGGGCGAGGAAGTAAAAGAGGGGCAATGGGCACCCGCGGGTGCCCATTGGGAGTCGCTTAGCGGCGACGCTTCTCGATGTTGTAAACGAACGGCGCGACGATTTCGACGCTGCCGCCTTTCAACATGTCGGCCGGCGGCTTGGGCAGCGGCTGGGCACGACGGATCATGTCCAGGGTTGCACGGTCCAGATCGGCGTTGCCGGAGCGGCCTACCAATTCATAGGACAGCACGTTGCCTTCGGCATCGACCACAAAGCGCAAACGGTTCAAGCCTTCCTTGCCACGTTGCTGAGCGCTCGGCGGGTACTTCTTGTACTTCTGCAAATGCGCCAGCAGCGCGCCTTCCCAGGAGGCTTTGGCAGCAACCTGTTGCGGCGATGGGCCAGGCGCTGGCTGGGCGGATTTTTCCGCCGGTGTGTTGGTCGGCGGGGATTCGCTCGGCGGCTCTTCGGACGGTTTCTCCTTGGGCGGCTCGGGCTTTTTCTCCACCGGCTTGGGCGGCGCTGGCTTGGGCTTGGGTTTGACCGGCTTGGGCACCTGGATCGTCGGTTTGGGTGCCTCGGCCAGTTTCGGCAGAGGCAGTTCTTCCACCGGTGCAGGCGGTTGCGGCGGCGTGATCACCTTGGGCGGTGCCGGCGGCGGCGGTGCAGGCATCGGTGCCAGGTCGATGACCATGGCCGCCGGTGGCAACTGCACCGGATGCGGCGCGGACCATTGAAGCGCGATGATGATCGCGACGGCATGCACGCCCAGTACGACGGCGAGGCTGGTGCCATAACGCGTCAGTTTGTGGCGCGTCGTGATCATTTCTTGGCTGCCGTCTCAAGTCCGACCAGGCCTACCTTGAGGTAGCCGGCTGCCCGCAGGGCATCCATCACGCTCATCAGGTCGCCGTAGTCCACGCCTTTGTCGGCCTGGAAGAAGATCGTCGTGTCTTTCTTGCCTTGGGTCTTGGCGTCGAGCACCGGGCCCAGAGTTTCAGTTTTGACTTCTTCTTCGCCCAGGAACAGGCGTTGGTCCGCCTTGACGCTGAGGAAAATCGGCTTCTCCGGCCGCGGCGCAGGCTTGGCGCTGGATGCGGGCAGGTCGACCTTGATGTCCACGGTGGCCAACGGTGCCGCCACCATGAAGATGATCAGCAGCACCAGCATCACGTCGATAAACGGCGTGACGTTGATTTCGTGGTTCTCGACGAGCTCGTCGTCGCCTTGATTCAAATGCAGGCCCATGGCCGATTACCCCACTTTCACCATGTGCGGTTGCGAGCTGCGCTCGGTAGGCAGGTGATCGAGGTCGCGGCTGACCAGCAGCAGAACTTCTGCCGACGCGTCCGATACCTGAGCCTTGTAGCCGGCAATCGAACGGGCGAAGACGTTGTAGATCACCACCGCAGGAATCGCGGCAACCAGGCCCAGGGCTGTTGCCAGCAGGGCTTCGGCGATGCCGGGGGCAACGACGGCGAGGTTGGTGGTCTGGGTTTTGGCGATGCCGATGAAGCTGTTCATGATGCCCCACACAGTACCGAACAGGCCCACGAACGGCGCGGTGGAACCGATGGTCGCAAGTACGCCGGTGCCGCTGCTCATGTTACGGCCACAGGCTGCAACCAGACGCTCGAGGCGGAACGCTACACGCTCCTTGATGCCTTCTTTTTCGCGGGTGTTGGCCGACAGGCGCATTTCTTCCAGCGCGTCGTGTACCAACAGGTTGGCCAGCGTGCCTTGCTTGGTCGCAGTGCTGCTGGCTTCCTTGAGGGTGGTGGCTTTTTTCAGGTGGACGATCTCGGCACGCAGACGACGCTTGGCGCCCAGCAGCTCGAAGCCCTTGGAGATCCAGATGGTCCAGGTGATGATCGAGGCGATGGCTAGGCCGATCATCACGGCTTTTACCACCACGTCAGCGTTCTGGTACATGCCCCAAGGCGACAGGTCGTGGGCCATGCCCAGCGTGTTGTCTTCTTCCAGCACTACGCCGGTTTCGTCGGCGACGGCTGGTGTTGCAGCCTGAGCCGGGGCGGTGGCTGCCGGTGCTGCGGCAGGAGCCGCCGGGGTCGCCGCGTTTTGCTCGGCAGCGGCCGGAGCCGCTGGGGCGGTGGCGTCAGCGAAGGCAGCGGTCGGTGCCAGCAGAACGCTGAACAGCATCGCGGCGATCGCACGCCAGGCGCGGGATGGGCTGTGAGGCTTGGTTGGCGAAGCGGGGTTTGTATTACGTGTCATGCTGGCCGGACCTGAGAGAAAAAAATGGGTGATCGTCCTGCCAGACCCGCTGGGGTCGAGGACAAATGGGGGGTTATTATTGCAAGTAATTCTTGTTAACAGAAGTAATACAGTTACTTTATTTGTCCTTTTGCTGGCCGCTGGTCACATCTGGAGGCTAATCTGCGCCTTTAAGAATGGAGTTTTGTGATGTCTGCGCCTTCTGTGGTGATTGCCGGTTGCGGCGATGTGGGTAGTCGGCTGGCTAGCCAGTTGCTGGCCTCGGAATGGGAGGTTCACGGCCTGCGCCGTGATATTTCGAAGCTTCCCGATGGGGTGATCGGCATCGCCGGCGACCTGTTCAAAAAAGACTGCCCTGACACCTGGCCGATCGGCGGGGTGGATTATCTGGTGTATTGCGCTGCGGCCACCGACCACGACGAAGCCGGCTATCGCGCGGCTTACGTGCAAGGGTTGCAGCACGTGCTGGAATGGCTCGGCGACTACGGTCAGGAGCCGAAACACCTGTTGTTTGTTTCCAGCAGCAGTGTGTATGGGCAGCAAAATGGCGAGTGGGTCGACGAAACGTCCGACACTCAGGCGCAGGGTTATTCCGGCAACGTGATGCTTGAAGCCGAGCAAGTGGCGCTCAATAGCGGCATCCCGGCGAGCATCGTGCGCTTGACCGGCATCTACGGCCCGGGCCGTGAGTGGTTGTTGACCCAAGTGCGCAAGGGCTATCGCGTGGCGACCGACCCACCTCTATATGGCAACCGGATTCACGCGGATGACGCGGCAGGCTTGCTGGCATTTTTGTTGCGCCATGTGGAGCGGGGCGGTGCGTTGGAAAAGGTCTACATCGGCGTAGACGACGCACCGGCGCCGTTGGCGGAAGTGGTGGACTGGTTGCGTGAATACCTGGGGGTGACCGAGTGGTCCGAGGACGCCAGTGTAAGGCGCGCGGGGAGCAAGCGGTGCCGTAATGCGCGGGTGAAGGCGTTGGGCTGGAAGCCGACGTATCCGACTTATCGCGAGGGGTATGCGGCGATTCTCAAGGGCTGAGGCGCGGTCAAAAATGTGGGAGCTGGCTTGCCTGCGATGCGGGCGCCTCTGTTTTTTCAGCTGTACCGAGGTGATGCTTTCGCGAGCAAGCCCGCTCCCACACAAGCCCGCTCCTACATAGAGATTATTGTTTTTCCAGCAGCCACTGCCGTGGGCCGGGAGTGAACTGGGGCACCTCGTCTGCCTGCGCAGTGTTCACCGCCTGGAAGATTTCCAGCTTCTTGCCCTTGCGCACGAAGATCCACGGGTTGCCCTGGCCGTTCAACTGCAGCCAGATGCTGTCGTAGCCGCCGCTCATGGAGGCGCAGTCGCCCGCCAGGCACAGCGAATATTGATCAACGCCAGGCAGGCCGGCAACTTTGCCGTTAGCCTGGAACTGCACAATGGCGCCGTCGCCGTTGCCGTCTTTGATCTTCCAGTCGCCGCCCAGGTAAGCCGCATACAACGCGCGCTCGAAATTGGCACCCAATGGCGCACCTTCCGGGGCCGGGTCCTTGGCACGGGCGAACAGCTGCTCTGGCTCGTTATCGTTGGCCACTTGCAGCAGTTGTTTGCCTTTGCGCTTGAGTTCGGTGGCTGAGCTGCCGTAGAACTCGACGCTCCAGGCGCCGGATTTCTCACCGAGCAACTTGCCTTCAGCTACTTCAAAACCGTTGTAGTAGCGAGCCTGTGACGCCTTCGGGTTGACCTCCCATTCGAGGTTCGGGCCAAAGGTTTGCAGGGCTTCACGCAAAGGGCCGCCCTTGGCTGCCGCATCGATGGCGGCCTGGTTGACCCAGGTGCCGCTCACATCGCGGTCGGCGGGGTTGCTGGCGCAGCCGCCGAGGAACAGGGCAAGCGTTGATAAGGCTACAAGCGCTTTGCGCATTACGAAATCCTTCTAAAACGAAGTCGGCGCAACCTGGAAAGGCTGCGCCGGGTGTTTTACTCGATGACCAGAATCGCGTCCATTTCAACCTGCGCGCCCTTTGGCAGGGCGGCAACGCCGATAGCGGCGCGGGCTGGGTACGGTTGTTCGAAGTACTTGCCCATAATCTCGTTGACCTTGGCGAAGTGGCTCAGGTCGGTGAGGAAGATGTTCAGCTTGACGATGTCTTTGAACGAGCCACCGGCAGCTTCTGCAACCGACTTGAGGTTTTCGAAGACCTGTACGGTCTGTGCTTCAAAACCTTCAACCAGTTCCATGGTTTTTGGGTCCAGCGGGATCTGGCCGGACATGTAGACGGTGTTGCCCGCCTTGATCGCCTGGGAATAAGTACCGATAGCGGCCGGGGCTTTTTCACTGGTGATAACTGTCTTGGTCATGTGTGACTCCTTGTAAGAGGTTTATTAGGCACGCATACGGGTGATGCGGATGACCCCGGTCAAGGCGCGCAGTTTCTTGATCACGCGGGCCAGGTGCACGCGGTCGTGTACGCTGACCACCAGTTGGACCACGCTGATGCGACCATCGCGTTCGTCCATACTGATTTTCTCGATATTGCCGTCGGCCGCGTTGACGCTGCTGGCCAGCAGGGCGATCAGGCCGCGCTGATGCTCCAGCTCCACACGCAACTCGACGTTGAATTCGCCGGTGACATCCTTGGCCCACGAGAGCTGGATGCATTTTTCCGGGTTGTGACGGATTTCGGTGATATTGCGGCAGTTGTCCAAGTGCACGACCATGCCTTTGCCCGCCGAGAGGTGGCCGACAATCGGGTCGCCCGGGATCGGCGTGCAGCACTTGGCATAGCTGAGCACCAGGCCCTCGGTGCCGCGAATCGCCAGCGGGCCTTCGGGGCTTGGCAATTGTTCGCCTTCGCCAAGCAGACGGCGGGCGACGACATAGGCCATGCGGTTGCCCAGGCCGATGTCTTCCAGCAGGTCTTCAACGGTTTCCTGGCGATACTCGTGGAGCATCGCTTGCACGCGCTCGGCCGGGACCTTGTCCAGAGAGCTGTCGAAGCCGTTAAGCACCTTGTTCAGCAGGCGTTCGCCCAGGCTGATGGATTCGGAGCGGCGCTGCAGTTTCAGGGCGTGACGAATGTGCGTGCGCGCCTTGCCCGTGACCACAAAGTTAAGCCACGCCGGGTTCGGGCGCGCGCCAGGTGCGCTGACGATCTCCACCGTGGAGCCGCTTTGCAGCGGTTCCGACAGCGGGGCCAGTCGACGATTGATCCGACAGGCTATGCAGCTATTACCCACGTCGGTGTGCACCGCGTAAGCAAAGTCGACCGCCGTGGAGCCTTTGGGCAGCTCCATGATCCGGCCCTTGGGCGTGAACACGTAGACCTCGTCCGGGAACAGGTCGATCTTCACGCTTTCGATGAATTCCAGGGAGTTGCCGGCACGTTGCTGCATTTCCAGCACGCCTTTGACCCACTGGCGGGCGCGGGCATGGGTGCCTTTTGGCTGTTCGTCGCCGCTGGATTTGTACAGCCAGTGTGCGGCGATGCCGTTGTTGGCCATTTCTTCCATTTCGCGGGTGCGGATCTGGATCTCGATCGGCACCCCGTGCATACCAAACAGCGTGGTATGCAGCGACTGATAGCCGTTGGCCTTGGGAATGGCGATGTAATCCTTGAAACGCCCCGGCAGGGGTTTGTACAAATTATGCACAGCGCCGAGCACGCGGTAGCAAGTGTCGACCTTGTCGACGATGATCCGGAACGCATACACGTCCATGATCTCGTTGAAGGCCCGGCGCTTGCCGCGCATCTTCTTGTAGATGCCGTAGATGTGCTTCTGCCGCCCGCTGACTTCGCCCTCGATCTCATCGATCGCCAGGCAATGGCTCAGGGACTCTTCGATCTTGTTGACGATTTCCTTGCGGTTGCCCCGAGCGCGTTTGACCGCCTGGTAGATGCGCGCTGAACGCATCGGGTGCATGGCTTTAAAGCCGAGGTCTTCGAATTCGATACGAATGGCGTGCATGCCCAGCCGGTTGGCGATGGGCGCGTAGATTTCCAGGGTTTCCTTGGCGATGCGCCGGCGTTTTTCGCCGGACAGCACTTCCAGCGTGCGCATGTTGTGCAGCCGGTCGGCCAGCTTGACCAGAATCACCCGAATGTCACGGGCCATGGCCATGGCCATTTTCTGGAAGTTTTCTGCCTGGGCTTCGGCCTTGGTCTCGAAGTTCATCTGGGTCAGTTTGCTGACCCCATCGACCAGTTCAGCCACGGTTTCGCCAAATTGCGCGCTGAGCGCTTCCTTGGCGATGCCGGTGTCTTCGATCACGTCATGCAGCATCGCGGCCATCAGGCTTTGATGGTCCATGTGCATGTCGGCCAGAATATTTGCCACCGCAAGAGGATGCGTGACATACGCCTCACCGCTACGTCGGCGTTGGCCGTCGTGGGCTTGTTCGGCGTAGAAATACGCTCGGCGGACCAGGTTGACCTGGTCTGGGCCGAGGTAGGCCGATAAGCGATCGGCGAGGGCGTCTATGCTCGGCAAAGTGTGAACTCCTGCCGTTGGCTGTGACCCCGCGCCGTGCTACGTCGACCAGGCATAGGCTTAGACGGCCTCGTTGGACTCGTCCTCGAACGCTGCAAACAGCGGTTCGTCTTCAACGATTTCGGCGTTGGCGATGAACTCGTAGCTCATCAGGCCTTCAGCGATTTCACGCAGTGCCACAACGGTAGGCTTGTCGTTTTCCCACTGGACCAGAGGCTCTTTGCCGCCGGTGGCCAGTTGACGGGCACGCTTGGTAGAGAGCATGACCAGCTCAAAGCGGTTATCCACGTGTTCTAGGCAGTCTTCAACGGTTACGCGGGCCATGGTATTCCTCGGAGCGAATGCAAGATGCGCGCTGCCCGGTTGGGCGAGCGGACTAAACAGTTTAAAAAATCACCAGCGTTAAGGGAAGCGCTGATTTTTCCCGCGCCCTCGAAAAACCGCTACAAGTGCCAATTTAAAGCCCTTGCAGCGGTTTTGGGAAGTGCCAATCAGCCCAGCAGTTCGGCGAGTAATTTGCCAAAACGCTGCTGTTGACGCTTTTGCTGGAGCTGATTGGTGCGGAAAATCGCCTTCAGATCATTCAGAGCATGGGTGAAATCGTCGTTAATGATCAGGTAGTCGTAGTCGACATAGTGGCTCATTTCGCTGACGGCTTCGCGCATGCGGCCTTCGATGATCTCGTCACTGTCCTGGCCGCGATTTTTCAGGCGCTGGTGCAAGGCTTCGAGCGACGGCGGCAGGATGAAGATCGAGCGCGCCTTGGGCATCAACTGGCGCACTTGCTCGGCGCCCTGCCAGTCGATTTCCAGGATCAGGTCGTGGCCTTCGTCCAGGGTCTGTTGCAAGTGACTTTGGGAGGTGCCGTAGAGGTTGCCGAACACTTCGGCGCGCTCAAGGAAGTCGCCGTGTTCGATCATCTTGACGAACTCGGTGCGCTCGACGAAGTGATAGTGCACCCCGTTCACTTCACCCGGGCGCATGGCGCGGGTGGTGTGGGAGACCGAAATGCGGATCTGCTCGTCAGCGTCGGTCAAGGCCTTGACCAGGCTGCTCTTGCCCGCGCCCGAAGGGGCGGAAATGATGTAAAGGGTGCCGGTGCTGTGGGTCATGGAGGTTGCCTTACTCAATATTCTGTACTTGTTCGCGCATCTGCTCGATCAACACTTTGAGGTTGACCGCCGCTGTGGTGCTGCGCGGGTCAAATGCCTTGGAGCCGAGTGTATTGGCTTCGCGGTTGAGTTCCTGCATCAGGAAGTCCAGGCGCCGACCGGCGGCACCGCCGGACTTGAGCACGCGGCGCACTTCAAGGAGGTGGGTGCTCAGGCGGTCGAGTTCTTCGGCCACGTCGCTTTTCTGCGCCAGCAGCACCATTTCCTGTTCCAGGCGCGTCGGGTCGAGGTCGGCCTTCATGTCGGTGAAGCGGTCGAGGACCTTCTGGCGCTGGGTCACGAGCATCTGCGGCACCAGCTCGCGCAGGGTCACCACGTCTTCCTCGATTGAGGTCAGGCGCTCGCTGATCAGGCGCGCCAGTTCGGCTCCTTCACGTTCGCGGCCAGCCTTGAGCTCCTTCAAGCCCTGGTTGAACAGGGCGAGGGCTTCGGCGTTAAGGGCTTGCGGGTCGGTGGCGTCGGCCACCAGCACGCCGGGCCAGGCCAGCACTTCCAGCGGGTTCAGCGCGGCGGGTTGCTTGATCAGGCCGGCGATGGTTTCGGCGGCGGCGACCAATTGCGCGGCGCGGTCGCGGTCAATTTGCAGCGGTTTGCCGGTGGTTTCTTCGGTGAAGCGCAACGTGCATTCCAGCTTGCCGCGGGAAATGCCCTGGCGCAGCGCTTCACGCACTGCGCCTTCGAGGTCGCGAAACGATTCCGGCAGGCGCAGGTGCGGCTCCAGGTAGCGGCTGTTGACCGAGCGCAATTCCCAGCTCAGGGTGCCCTGAACGCCGGCTTTTTCGACACGGGCAAAGGCGGTCATGCTGTGCACCATGGAAGTACCTCGCGATGCAGTCCCGCAAATACGGGCTGATAGATAAATTGAAGCCGACAGGCTGCGAAGGCGCAGGAGTGTAGCGCAGTGGGGCAAGCGCGCCCAAACAATGGGCGATAAGCTGAACATTCGTAACCGGATTTATTAGAAGTGCCCCGAAACGGTTCGCGGCTCTATAATGCTCGGCAGTTTTTGTCCTCAGTACAGGTATCCCCTATGAAACGTCCAAGTGGTCGCGCTGCCGATCAGCTCCGCTCGATCCGCATCACCCGCAACTACACCAAACACGCCGAGGGATCTGTACTGGTCGAGTTTGGCGATACCAAAGTCATCTGCACCGTCAGCGTCGAAAACGGCGTGCCGCGCTTCCTGAAAGGCCAGGGCCAGGGTTGGTTGACTGCCGAGTACGGCATGCTCCCGCGCGCCACCGGCGAGCGTAACCAGCGTGAAGCCAGCCGTGGCAAACAAGGCGGCCGCACCCTGGAAATCCAGCGCCTGATCGGCCGTTCCCTGCGCGCAGCGCTGGACATGTCCAAGCTGGGCGACGTGACCCTCTACGTCGACTGCGACGTGATCCAGGCAGACGGCGGCACCCGCACTGCATCCATCACCGGCGCCATGGTTGCCCTGGTTGATGCGCTCAAAGTGATCAAGAAGCGCGGCGGCCTCAAAGCTGGCGACCCGCTCAAGCAAATGATCGCCGCTGTGTCGGTGGGCATGTACCAGGGCGAGCCTGTGCTGGACCTGGACTACCTGGAAGACTCGGCCGCCGAGACCGACCTGAACGTCGTGATGACCAGCTCCGGTGGTTTCATCGAAGTGCAGGGCACTGCCGAAGGCGCACCGTTCCAGCCGGCTGACCTGAATGCCATGCTGGCCCTGGCCCAGAAAGGCATGACCGAAATCTTCGAACTGCAAACCGCCGCACTGGCTGACTGAATCGGACCGCAAGGAGAAGCGCCATGAGTGACAATCAACTGCCTGTGCCCACACCGTCCTACGAAGTGCGCCAAAGGGCAATGTTGTGCCATCTCGCGGCGTTTCTGGGTTTTGTGTTCCCCTTCGGCAGCGTCGTGGGGCCACTGATCCTGTGGCAGATGAAGAAGGAAGTAGACCCGTTCATTGATGACCAGGGTAAGGAAGCGTTGAATTTCCAGATCACCGTGGCCATCGCCTGGGTCGTTTGCATCGTGCTGGCCTTCGCGGTGATCGGGTTTTTCCTTATGACTGCCCTGGCCATCGGCAGCGTGGTACTGACGATCATTGGTTCGATCAAAGCCAATAAGGGCATCGCGTATCGCTATCCCCTGACCTGGCGACTGGTCAAATAATGAGCGCCCACAAAAAAACCGACAGCGATGTCGGTTTTTTTGTGCCTGGCAAAAGACCTTAGATGGTCAGTGTCCAGTCGTAGTCCACGATCAGCGGCGCGTGCTGCGAGAAGCGTGGCTGACGCGGCAAGCGTGCGCTGCGTACAAACCTGCGCAGGCCTGGAGTCAGCAACTGATAGTCGAAACGCCAGCCCAGGTTGAGCATCTCGGCCTGTTCGTTATCCGGCCACCAGCTGTACTGGTCGCCTTCACGGCTGACTTCGCGCAGGGCATCGACATAACCCATGTTGCCGACAATCTCGTCCATCCAGGCCCGTTCCGGCGCCAGGAAACCCGGTGATTGCTGGCTGTCGCGCCAGTTCTTGATATCCAGCTTTTGTTGCGCCACGTACAGCGAGCCACAGTAAATGTACTCGCGACGTTTACGCCGCTGTTTATCCAGGTAACGGGCGAAATCGTCCATTAGCTTGAACTTCTGGTTCAAGTCTTCATCGCCGTTCTGCCCCGAAGGGAGCAGCAAGGTCGCGATGCTGACCTTGTCGAAATCGGCTTGCAGGTAGCGCCCGTAGCGGTCGGCTGTCTCGAAGCCGAGGCCGCTGATGACCGCCTTGGGTTGCAACCGCGAATACAAAGCCACACCACCTTGGGTGGGTACTTCGGCATCGCAGGCATAAAGGAAGTAGCCATCCAGTTGGAAGGCTGGGTCGTCCAGTTCAAAGGCGGAGGCGCGGGTGTCCTGCAGGCAGATGACGTCGGCATTCTGTGCTTGCAGCCAACTGAGCAAACCACGCTCGACTGCAGCCTGAATACCATTGACGTTCACACTGATGATCCGCATAAATGGCCCCAAAAATCGCGTGCGTGTATGATACACGCCGTCTACCTAATTAGCTAAATCCGTGGTATCTGAGGCTTTTTTCATGCAGGCGTATCAACGCGATTTCATTCGTTTTGCCATCGATCGCGGCGTATTGCGCTTCGGTGAGTTCACCCTCAAATCAGGGCGCACCAGCCCGTACTTCTTCAATGCGGGCCTTTTCAACTCGGGTTCGGCCCTGGCTCAGCTGGGTCGTTTCTACGCAGCAGCCATCGTTGAAAGCGGTATTTCCTTCGACGTATTGTTCGGCCCAGCCTACAAGGGCATTCCTCTGGCGGCCGCGACTGCGGTGGCCCTGGCTGAACATCACGGTAAAGATTTGCCGTGGTGTTTCAACCGCAAAGAGGCCAAGGCCCATGGCGAAGGCGGCAGCCTGGTGGGCGCTCCGCTCACGGGTGATGTGCTGATCATCGACGACGTGATCACCGCCGGCACCGCCATTCGTGAAGTCATGCAGATCATCGCTTCCCAGGACGGCGCCAAGGCCGCAGGCGTGTTGATCGCGCTGAACCGCCAGGAGCGTGGCAACGGAGAGTTGTCGGCGATTCAGGAAGTGGAACGCGATTTCGGCATTCCGGTGGTGAGTATCGTGTCGTTGAACCAGGTGCTGCAGTTCCTGGAAGACGACCCGCAGCTTAAGCAGCATCTGCCGGCCGTGCGGGCGTACCGCGAGCAGTTCGGCGTCTAATTAAAAGGCCCTGTGAAAACAGGGCCTTTTTTGTGTGCAGTGTGCGATCCACGTCACGCCAAATTGAACATGAAAGTGGTCAGGGTCAGCAGCAAGCCGCTGACCGCGACGATGTCACTCTACGGCACTCGGGCTTAGCGTTTGGCATAGCAGTGCATATCAGTCTTCGCTGATCTCGGTTATCGGGAGGTATCGCTCGGGTACGGATCTTCGACGGCGTCACCTTGGCCGGTGAGGATATTCCAGCCCTTCAGGAGGTGCGTGCTTGCTTCGAAGTCTGGGCAGGGTGGAAGTGAAGTCTTCGACTGATTTCTGTATTGGCGTCCGCAATCTGCGCACTCATAAGTGCCTGCCGATACATCGCTGCCGTAGGGTGTGTGGGCTTTTTGCATGGGGAAGATCTCCTGTGGATTCAAGGAAGATCCTAAGCAGATGTATGCCGCGTAGATGTCGGATGACTCGATGATTGCGGTAGGGCATTTCCGGCAGGCATAAAAAAGACCGCAGATTTCTTCGATTCCTTCGGAGGTTTCGTACGTGGGTACGTGTTGCCGAAGGAACCGTCGAAAACTACGGTCTATTCAGGATTTCTACATCATGGACGCTTGCGGTTACTGATCAGCGTGCCCACACCGGTATCGGTGAAGATTTCCAGCAGGATCGCGTTCGGTACACGACCATCCAGGATCAACGAGCTACCCACGCCGCCTTGCACTGCTTCCAGCGCGCAACGGATCTTCGGCAGCATGCCGCCGTAGATGGTGCCGTCGGCGATCAGTTCGTCCACTTGTTGAGTGGTCAAGCCGGTCAGCACCTGGCCTTCCTTGTCCATCAAGCCGGCGATGTTGGTCAGCAGCATCAGCTTTTCAGCTTTCAGTGCCTCGGCAACCTTGCCGGCCACCAGGTCAGCGTTGATGTTGTAGGACTCACCGTTTGCGCCCACGCCGATGGGCGCGATCACCGGGATGAAATCGCCTTTGACCAGCAGGTTCAGCAAGTCGGTGTTGATGCCGATTACTTCGCCCACTTGGCCGATGTCGATGATTTCAGGCTGAGTCATTTCCGGCGTCTGCCGAGTTACGGTCAGTTTTTTCGCACGGATCAGCTCCGCGTCCTTGCCGGTCAGGCCAATGGCGCTGCCGCCGTGGCGGTTGATCAGGTTGACGATGTCTTTGTTGACCTGGCCGCCGAGGACCATCTCCACCACGTCCATGGTCTGCGCGTCAGTCACGCGCATGCCATCGATGAAGTGACTCTCGATCGACAAGCGTTTGAGCAGGTCGCCGATTTGCGGGCCGCCACCGTGTACCACCACCGGGTTGATCCCGACGGCTTTCATTAACACGATGTCGCGGGCAAAGCCGGTTTTCAGCTCGTCGCTTTCCATGGCATTGCCGCCGTACTTGATCACCAGCGTCTTGCCGACGTAGCGTCGGATGTAAGGCAACGCTTCGGAAAGGACCTTGGCAGTGTTGGCAGCGGCTTCGCGTTCGAGGGTCATTCAGGGCTCCGGTAAAAGATCAGAACGGTAATTGGAGATCAGGGGCAACACGTTTCAACTGGGCGTGGAACACGTCCTTGATGCGCTGCAACTCAGCCTCGGTATCCGCCTCGAAACGCAGCACCAGCACCGGTGTGGTGTTGGACGCGCGAACCAGGCCCCAGCCTTTGGCGTAATCGACTCGCACACCATCAATGGTGGTCAGGTTGGCGCCTTCGCCCCATTGCGCATCGTGCAGTGCGTCAATGATGCTGAATTTGCTCTCCTCGGTCACATGGATATTTATCTCTGGCGTAGAAATATCATTCGGGAAGGTCTGAAACAGCTCTTCGGCAGTCGATTTTTCCTTGCTGAGGATTTCCAGCAAGCGCGCGGCGCTGTAAATGCCGTCGTCAAAACCGAACCAGCGCTCCTTGAAGAACACATGGCCGCTCATTTCGCCGGCCAACAGCGCGCCGGTTTCCTTCATTTTCTTTTTGATCAACGAGTGACCGGTCTTCCACATTAGCGGACGACCGCCGTATTCCTTGATCAGCGGCGTGAGGCGACGGGTGCACTTCACGTCGAAGATGATTTCGGCATTGGGGTTGCGCGCCACCACGTCGCGAGCGAACAACATCAGCAGGCGGTCCGGGAACACGATCTCGCCGGTTTCAGTCACCACGCCTACACGGTCGCCATCACCGTCGAAGGCCAGGCCGACGTCGGCGCCGGTTTCCTTGACCTTGGCGATCAGGTCCACCAGGTTTTCAGGTTTGCCCGGATCCGGATGATGGTTGGGGAAGTTGCCGTCGACCTCGCAGAACAGCGGGATCACTTCGCAGTTCAGGGCTTCTAGCAGTTGCGGGGCGATCACGCCGGCCGCGCCGTTGCCGCAATCCACTACCACTTTCAGGCGGCGGGCGAGTTTGATGTCGCCGGTGATTTGATCCGAGTAGCGCTGAAGAATGTCGACTTTGGTGATGCTGCCTTCGCCACTGGTCAGGTCGTTGGTTTTGAGGCGCGTGTGCAGGGCCTGAATCTGTTCGTTGGCCAGCGTGTCGCCAGCGATGACGATCTTGAAGCCGTTGTAGTCCGACGGGTTGTGACTGCCGGTCAACATCACCCCGGATTTGCCGGCCAGCACGTTGGCTGCGTAGTACAGCGCAGGGGTCGGCACCAGGCCGACGTCGCTGACATGGCAGCCGCTGTCGGCCAAGCCCTGAATCAGTTGCTCTACCAACTCCGGGCCGGACAAGCGGCCGTCGCGGCCTACCGAGACGTTTGGCTCACCCTGGGCCAGGCTTTGGGCACCGATGGCGCGACCAATCCAGTAGGCGGTTTCGGCGGTCAGGGTCTTGGGCACAACGCCACGAATGTCGTAGGCGCGGAAGATGCTGTCGGGGAATGTCGGGGCTACTCGGGCTGCGGTACTCATCGCGGGGGGGAACTCCATTTGAAAGGGGCAAAGCTGGCCTGAATGCGGCTGACCGGCGGGCTCAAACTGAAGGGTATGACGGCGTTTTCGGCAGAGAGTTCGTGGTGCACAAGTGCCATCGGCGTGCTGGCTCCGCCTTGGCTGTCGCGTAATGCATTGATTCCACTGGGGAAATCTCGCTGATTAGATCCGCGCATTCTTCATCCTGAAAAGCCATGCGGTGGCATTGGGCCGGACAACAGCGTCCGGCTTGCTTCAGCTTAGTCAGTGGCTGCCAGAATGCCCAAAACCACCTGCGCCGCGTTGTGTTTCGTCGAACTCTTGCACCAATTCGAAGTGCGCCTGCACCACTGGAACCAGTACCAGTTGGGCGATGCGCTCGCCAATGGCGATGTTGAATGCGGTTTGGCCACGGTTCCAGCACGACACCATCAGTTCGCCCTGGTAGTCGGAGTCGATCAGACCGACGAGGTTGCCCAGCACGATGCCGTGTTTGTGGCCAAGGCCGGAGCGCGGCAGGATCAGCGCCGCGAGGCCCGGGTCGCCGACGTAGATCGACAGCCCTGTAGGAATCAGGATGGTCTGGCCCGGCTCAAGGACGGTGTCTTGCTTGAGCATGGCGCGCAGGTCGAGGCCGGCGGAGCCAGGCGTGGCGTAGGCCGGCAGCGGGAATTCGGTGCCGATGCGGGGGTCGAGGATCTTGGCTTGCAAAGCGTGCATGGAAATTAAACCTGGTTCAGCCGTTGGGCGATAAAAGAGATCAGTTGGCGGGCAATCTTGCCCTTGCTGGTCTGGGCAAAAAGGGTGGCGTGCAGGTCGCGGTCAATCACGCTGCAGGCGTTTTCCTCGCTGTTGAAGCCGATGCTCGGGTTGGCGACATCATTGGCAACGATCAGGTCGAGGTTTTTGTCTTTCAATTTGCGTGCGGCGTAGTCCAGCAGGTGCTCGGTTTCGGCAGCAAAGCCGACGCTGAACGGGCGGTCCGGACGCGTGGCGATGGTTGCCAGAATGTCCGGGTTGCGCACCATTTGCAGGAGCAGGCCGTCGCCGCTTGTAGGGTCTTTCTTCAGTTTTTGCGGGGCGACGACTTCTGGGCGGTAATCCGCAACCGCTGCCGAGGCGATAAACAGGTCGCATGGAATCGCGGCTTCACAGGCCGCCAGCATGTCCCGGGCGCTGACTACGTCGATGCGCGTGACGCGATCAGGGGTCGGCAAATGCACCGGGCCGGTGATCAGGGTCACTCGTGCGCCTGCCTCAACCGCCGCTTCCGCCAAGGCAAAGCCCATTTTTCCTGAGCTATGGTTGGTGATGTAGCGCACCGGGTCGATGTTTTCCTGAGTCGGGCCGGCAGTGATCAGCACGTGCTTGCCGGTCAAAGCCAAGTGCTGGAAACAGTCGGCGGCGCACTGCGCAAGGTCGGTGGCTTCCAGCATGCGGCCCATGCCGACGTCGCCGCAGGCCTGGCTGCCGGACGCCGGGCCGAACACCTTGAGGCCACGGCTTTGCAGGAGTTGGGTGTTGGCCTGGGTGGCCGGGTCGCGCCACATGGCCTGGTTCATGGCCGGGGCGATGGCGACTGTGGCGTCGGTGGCCAGTACCAATGTGGTCAGCAGGTCATTGGCAATGCCTTGGGCGAGGCGGGCGATCAGGTCGGCGGTGGCCGGGGCGATCAGCACCAGGTCGGCCCATTTGGCCAGTTCGATGTGGCCCATGGCTGCCTCGGCTGCCGGGTCCAGCAGGTCCAGGTGAACCGGGTGGCCGGACAAGGCCTGCATGGTCAGCGGCGTAATGAATTCACTGCCGCCACGGGTCATGACCACGCGCACTTCGGCACCCTGGTCCAGGAGCCTGCGAACCAGTTCTGCGCTCTTGTAGGCGGCAATGCCGCCGCCGACGCCGAGAACGATGCGTTTCCGATACAGACGCTGCATTGGTTTGCCTTTCCAGTTCAGTGATGCCAGTTCAGTGACGCCTGCGACGCCCCCTCCCCAGGGGAAATGGCAGGCAAAAAAGAGGGCTTACGATAACACAGCGTCCGTTCAGCAACAGCGGCGCACACGGATGGAAGGGGAGTGCGATGAGTATTCGCGATTGGCCTGTGGCGGAACGTCCACGGGAGAAACTGTTGGAATGGGGCGCGGCGAGCCTGTCTGACGCCGAGCTGTTGGCGATCTTCCTGCGGACTGGGGTTGCCGGGCGCAGCGCGGTCGACCTGGCGCGTCATCTGTTGGCGCAATTTGGTGGCCTGCGCCCGTTGCTGGAGGCCAGTCAGACGCTGTTCAGCCAGCATTTGGGCCTGGGCCCGGCGAAGTTTGCGCAGTTGCAGGCGGTGCTGGAAATGTCGCGGCGGCACATGGCCGAACGGCTGCGTGCGGACTCTGTACTGGAAAGCCCGTTGGCCGTGCGTGACTACCTCAAAGCGTTGTTGCGCCATGAGCCCCACGAGATTTTCGGCTGCCTGTTTCTTGACTCAAAACACCGTGTGCTGGGTTTCGAGGCGTTATTCGAGGGCACCATCGACACGGCGATCGTGTATCCACGACAGGTGGTCAAGCGCGCCCTGGCGTACAACGCGGCGGCGTTGATCCTGTGTCACAACCACCCTTCCGGGAGCGTGGAGCCGAGTGCGGCTGATCGAAAGTTAACCAAGATGCTGCAAAAGGCCCTGGAGGTCGTAGACGTGCGCGTGCTCGATCACATCATCGTGGGCGACGGTGACCCGCTGTCGATGGCGGAATTTGGCTGGATCTAGCCCCGCCCGGTCAGGGCGGGGCAGAGTCCTAGCGCTTGACGCTGACTTTGGAGAAGTCCTGACGGCCAAACGGGCTGACCTGGTAACCCTGGACATGTTTGCGTGTCAGGGCGAAGGCAGTGGGGTGCGCCAGCGGCAGCCACAGGGCCTGTTGCTGGATTTGCGCCTGGGCCTGTTGATACAGCTTGCTGCGCACACCTTGTTCGCTGGTGGTTTTGCCGGCGCTGATCAGTTTGTCCAGGGCCGGGTCGCAGTAACGGGCGAAGTTGGTGCCGGATTTGACCGCCGCGCAGGAGAACTGCGGGGTCAGGAAGTTATCCGGGTCGCCGTTATCGCCGGCCCAGCCCATGAACAACAGGTCATGTTCGCCGGCCTTGGCACGGCGGATCAGTTCGCCCCACTCGATCACGCGGATCTGCGCCTGAATGCCGACTTTGGCCAGGTCCGCCTGCAACAGTTGGGCGCCGAGGTTCGGGTTGGGGTTGAGCAGGCTGCCCGTGGGGCGAGTCCAGATCGTGGTTTTGAAGCCGTCCTTTAGCCCAGCCCGGTCCAGCAGCGCCTTGGCTTTGGCGATGTCCTGTGGATAACCCGGCAAGTCCTTGGCGAAGCTCCAGGTATTGGGCGGGTAAACACCATTGGCGGCTTCAGCGGTGCCTTCAAACACGGCCTTGAGGTAGCTGGCCTTGTCGAAGGCCAGATTGATGGCCTGGCGCACTTCCGGCTTGTCCAGCGGCGGGTGCTGGCTATTGATCGCGACGAACGCGGTCATGAAGGCGGCCGTTTTCTCGACCTTGAGGGCCGGGTCTTTTTCGGCTTCGCCTACGTCCAGAGGCTTGGGTGACAGGGCGATCTGGCACTCATCGCGGCGCAGCTTCTGCAGGCGCACATTGGCATCGGGGGTGATGGCGAAAATCAAGTTATCCACAGCCGGTTTGCCGGCGAAGTAGTCCGGGTTGGCTTTGTAGCGCACCACGGCATCTTTCTGGAAACGTACGAATACAAAGGGCCCGGTGCCAATCGGCTGGCTGTTGAGCTTTTCCGGAGTGCCGGCCTTGAGCAGTTTGTCGGCGTATTCAGCCGGGTAGATCGAGGCAAAGCCCATGCTCAGTGCGGCGAGAAATGTGGAGTCGGCGTGGTCCAGGGTGAAGCGCACGGTCAGTGGGTCAAGGGCGTCGATCTTCTTGACCAGTGTGGGCAATTGCAGGGACTGCGCATGCGGAAAGCCGCTCTGGGCGATCTTGTGCCACGGGTTGGCCGGGTCGAGCATGCGTTCGAAGCTGAAGCGCACGTCTTCGGCAGTCAGGGTGCGGCTTGGGGTGAAATATTCGGTGCGGTGGAATTTCACGTTCGGGCGCAGCTTGAAGGTGTACGTCAGGCCGTCCGGCGAAACGTCCCAGCTGTCGGCCAGGCTTGGCACCAGTTTGCCGCTGTTGGCGTCGTAGTCCACCAGGCGGTTCATCAGCACGTCGGCCGAGGCGTTGGTGGTGGTCAGCGAGTTGTATTGCACCACATCGAACCCTTCGGGGCTGGCCTCGGTGCAGACGCTCAAATTGGTGGCAGCCAAGGCCGCCGGAGCGATAAATAGAGGGGCGAGCAGTAGCGGGAGGGCAGCGAGGCGCATATTCGGTTTCCTTTGCAGATCGAAGGCCCATCTGCGAGTGCAGTCTGGAAAAGTCCTACCGTAGAGGTCTGATTGATAAATGACTAGCCCATTTTTGCCTGTGCTTTTGCCTCAAATGCTGTTTTGATGGCGCCTCAGCGCGTTTCGCCGTGCACTTCACCGTGCGCGCGGGCGCTGTAAATCATTCTGTGCGACGAGCGGTCGGCTATGACAGCGGCCCCTTGTAGCAACGGTTCAGGCGTTTGTTGCCACGATTTACGCCGGTAAAAACTCACGGGCTGTTGTTGCACTGGGGTCTTTCTGGTATAAAGCAGCGCTCTTTTCTAGGGGCCCGGTTCCTTCGCTAGTAGGTGTAGCCGGTAAGACCCTAAAGAAACGCGGCGCCTGGCGCCAAATGACTGAGAGATTAAGCGGCCAACCCATGCCGGGTTGGGCATGTGGTTTTAGAGGGCTGAGGCATGTCGAGAGTATGTCAAGTTACCGGTAAGGGTCCGGTGACTGGGAATAACATTTCCCACGCAAATAACAAAACCCGTCGTCGTTTCCTGCCAAACCTGCAGCATCACCGCTTCTGGGTTGAAGAAGAGAAACGTTTTGTCCGTCTGCGCGTATCTGCTAAAGGCATGCGTATCATCGACAAGCGTGGCATTACTGTCGTGCTGGCCGAAATTCGTGCCGCTGGCAAGATTTAAGGAGCTATATCATGCGTGAATTGATTCGAATGATCTCTAGCGCCGGTACTGGTCACTTCTACACTACCGACAAGAACAAGCGTACTACCCCGGACAAGCTCGAAAAGAAAATGTTCGACCCGCGCGTTCGCAAGCACGTGATCTACAAAGAAGGCAAAATCAAGTAATTGATTTTCCTCCTTGTGAAAAAAAGCCCGTCTCTCACGAGTCGGGCTTTTTTTTGCCTGTGATTTGCTGATCAGGCTTTCTGTTCGAATACCACGTAGATCTTGCGGCACGCTTCCAGCACTTCCCAGGTGCCGCTGAACCCGGCCGGGATCACAAAACGGTCGCCAGAGCGCAAGGTCTTGGCGTTGCCGTCCGCATCGCGCAGCACCGACACGCCTTGCACAATTTCACAGTACTCATGCTCGGTGTAATTGACCTTCCATTGCCCGACCTCGCCCTCCCAGACACCGGCGCTCATTTGGCCGCACGGGCTGTTGTAGTGGTTGTAAATCGTTTGCTCCGGATCACCCTTGAGGATTTTCTCGGCGGCGGGGCGGTAGCGGTCTGGGGCGGTGTTGGCCTGGCTGAAGTCGACGATGTCCTGGATGCTCATGTGCGTGTCCCGTCTGGCCTGCGGTTGGAGAGCTCAAAGTCTATGTTTATTAAAATGAACATCGCAAGGGCGTTTACCGGCGTTGTGTCAAATATATTGAAACATCCCCAGCCGCTGGTTTAGGGTGGCACCTGCCTTGAGCCGAGCAGGCTGGCCGGGCAAGAATTCTTTGAGGCTGCCGGGGGAACATCACCTGGCCCTTGTATTCAACAAGAGGAGGACACTCGCATGACCACCCTGACCCGTGCCGATTGGGAACAACGCGCCAAGGATCTGAAGATCGAAGGCCGCGCCTATGTCAATGGCGAGTACACCGCTTCTGCTTCCGGCGAGACGTTCGAATGCATCAGCCCGGTCGATGGCCGTCTGCTGGCCACTGTTGCCAGCTGTGACGCCGCCGACGCCCAGCGCGCCGTGGAAAACGCCCGCGCCACCTTCAATTCCGGTGTTTGGTCGCGCCTGGCGCCGGCCAAGCGCAAGGCCGCCATGCTCCGTTTCGCCGCGCTGCTCAACGCGAATGCCGAAGAGCTGGCGCTGCTCGAAACCCTCGACATGGGCAAGCCCATCTCCGACTCCCTGGGCATTGACGTGCCTGGCGCAGCCAATGCCCTGAGCTGGAGCGGCGAGGCGATCGACAAGATTTATGACGAAGTTGCCGCCACACCGCACAACCAATTGGGTCTGGTGACCCGCGAGCCAGTCGGCGTGGTCGGCGCTATCGTGCCGTGGAACTTCCCGTTGATGATGGCCTGCTGGAAGCTCGGGCCTGCGCTGTCCACCGGTAACTCGGTGATTCTCAAGCCGTCTGAAAAATCCCCACTGACCGCTATCCGCATCGCTGCATTGGCGGTTGAAGCCGGCATTCCAAAAGGCGTGCTCAACGTGCTGCCGGGTTATGGCCACACCGTGGGCAACGCGCTGGCGGTGCACATGGATGTGGACACCCTGGTGTTCACCGGCTCGACCAAGATTGCCAAACAACTGTTGATCCGCTCCGGCGAATCAAACATGAAGCGCGTCTGGCTGGAAGCTGGCGGCAAGAGCCCGAACATCGTATTCGCCGATGCTCCGGACCTCAAAGCCGCCGCCGAATCCGCCGCCAGCGCCATCGCCTTCAACCAGGGCGAAGTCTGCACCGCAGGTTCGCGTCTGCTGGTGGAGCGCTCCATCAAGGACACCTTCCTGCCGCTGGTGATCGAAGCCCTCAAAGGCTGGAAGCCGGGCAACCCGCTGGACCCGGCAACCAATGTCGGCGCACTGGTGGACACCCAGCAGATGAATACCGTGCTGTCCTACATCGAAGCCGGCCACGCCGACGGCGCCAAGCTGGTGGCGGGTGGCAAGCGTACGCTGGAAGAAACCGGTGGCACCTATGTCGAACCGACGATTTTCGACGGCGTGACCAACGCCATGAAAATCGCCCAGGAAGAGATCTTCGGCCCGGTCCTGTCGGTGATCACTTTCGACAGCGCCGAAGAAGCCATCGCTATCGCCAACGACACCATCTACGGCCTGGCCGCAGCGGTGTGGACGGCGGATATCTCCAAGGCGCACCTGACCGCCAAGGCTCTGCGCGCCGGTAGCGTGTGGGTCAACCAATACGACGGCGGCGACATGACCGCACCGTTTGGCGGCTTCAAACAATCGGGTAACGGCCGCGACAAGTCGCTGCATGCGTTCGATAAGTACACCGAGCTGAAGTCGACCTGGATCAAGCTGTAACGTTCAGGTTTCACCGCAGCTCAACAAATGTGGGAGCGGGCTTGCTCGCGAAGGCGGCGTATCAGTCGACAAATATATTGACTGACAAGCCGCCTTCGCGAGCAAGCCCGCTCCCACACTGGTTTGTGTGTTCTCAAAAAAATTATCCACAGGAGCGTGGACATGCGTTGGGCGACTTACTTCGCCGTCCTGGCCTCGGTACTCAGCGTCGGCCTGGCGCTGGGCGTCAGCATGCCGCTGGTGTCCTTGCGTCTTGAAGGCTGGGGCTACGGCAGTTTCGCCATTGGCGTGATGGCGGCAATGCCGGCGTTTGGCGTGCTGTTGGGGGCCAAGGTTTCCAGCCGACTGGCTTCCTGGCTCGGCACTGCGAACCTGATGCGTATGTGCCTGTGGGCCGGTGCCGTTTCCATCGGCTTGCTGGCAATCCTGCCCAGTTACCCGGTGTGGTTGGTGTTGCGCCTGATGATCGGCGTGATCCTGACCATCGTATTTATCCTCGGCGAAAGCTGGATCAATCAGTTGGTGGTGGAGCAATGGCGTGGCCGGCTGGTGGCGCTGTATGGCTGCACCTATGCCTTGAGTCAATTGTCCGGGCCGCTGCTGCTGGGCGTGTTGGGTACAGACCATGATTACGGCTTTTGGGTTGGCGTAGGGCTGCTGATGGTCGCGCCGCTGTTGCTGCTGGGGCGCTCCGACGCGCCCACCGCCGAGTCCTTCAGCGTGACCTTCGGCGACCTGTGGCGCTTCTGCCTGAGCCTGCCGGCGATCGCCTGGGCGGTGGCGCTGTTCGCCGCGTTCGAAGCGATGATTCTGACGTTGCTGCCGGTGTATTGCCTGCAACAGGGTTTCACCGCCGAGATCGCTTTGGCGATGGTCAGCACGGTGGTCGTGGGCGACGCGCTGCTGCAATTGCCGATTGGTGCGCTGGCAGATTACCTGCCGCGACGCACGTTGTTCCTGAGCTGTGCGGTGTTGCTGCTGGTGTCGAGCCTGGCGATTGCGCCGCTGATGCACACGGCGCTGATCTGGCCGGTGTGGGTGCTGTTTGGCGCCAGTGCCGGTGGGTTGTTCACCCTGTCGTTGATTCTGATCGGCGAGCGGTATCGTGATGATGCGCTGGTGCGCGCCAATGCTCACATCGCGCAGTTGTGGGGGATCGGCTGCCTGATTGGGCCGCTGGTGGCGGGAGCGGGGAGCCAGTGGATCAGCGGGCACTCACTGCCGCTGCTGATGGCCGCAGGGGCGCTGGGTTTGGTGGTGCTGTTATTGCGCCAAGGCGCGTTCGGCGCCGCTCAGCCTGCCAACCTTTGAAATGCAATCCCCTGTGGGAGCGGGCTTGCTCGCGAATGCGGTGGGTCAGTTGATGGATTTGCTGACTGATCCACCGCATTCGCGAGCAAGCCCGCTCCCACATTTTGATCTGCGCCATTCTTAGAGCATGCGTTCCAGGCCGACAGAGGTGGCGAACCATGCATTAAACCGCCGCCACCAATTGCCAGGCTCACGCGTCAGGGTATGCAACTGGCCGTTATCCTCCGTCTCCCACACCACCTGACCATTCTGCAGCTTCGCCTCATAACTCAACGCGGGCGCCATGCCTTGCAGCGCCAGGTTACGCACGTGCTCCGCCAGCTCTGGGCTGTCCACCAGCACACCGACTTCGGTGTTCCACAGCACCGAGCGCGGGTCGAAATTGAATGAGCCGATAAACGACTTCTGCCGATCAAAGATCATTGCCTTGCTGTGCAGGCTGGAGTCGGAACCGTGGAAGATGCCCCGGCGAAACAAGTGTGGGCCGCTGCTGGCGCTCGGGTCGCCCGGCTGGCGGCGCAGTTCGTAGAGTTTCACCCCGTGTTCCAGCAGCGCCTTGCGATAGGGCGCATAGCCGCCGTGCACGGCAGGTACATCGGTGGCTTCCAGGGAGTTGGTCAGCAGGCTCACCGACACGCCCGCGTCGGCGCGGCCGGTCAGGTACACCAGCCCCGGTTGGCCCGGCACGAAGTACGCCGAGATCATCATCAGCTCATGGTTGACGCCCTCAAGCTCCGGCGCCAGCTGGGTGGTCAGCAACAACCGAGGGTCCGGCTCGGCCTTGGCCAGCACCTTGCTCGGCGCATCCCACAACGCCTGGTTCCAGGCCCAGATCAGTTCGCGGCGCCAGATGTCCATGCGCGGCTGGGTCTGATAAGTACGCAGACGGTTATACAGCGCGTGATTTTGCTGGCGCGATTCGGCCAGCGACGCTTCCAGTCGCACGCGCGCGGCGGCCAGGTCGCCCTTGGAAGGCAAGTTGGAGACGAACTCATCGATAGGTTTGCTAAGGGCGCTGTTCCAGTACTGATCGAAACTGTGGCCCAACTGCTCCGCCACCGGCCCGACGCTGAGCATGTCGATGTCGGTGAAGTTCAGGTTGGGCTCGGCATCGAAATACTCATCGCCCAAATTACGCCCGCCCACGATGGCCACGCTGTTGTCCGCCAGCCACAGCTTGTTGTGCATGCGCCGGTGTTGCAGCGACAGGTTGAACAGCCGGCCCATGGCCCGCGTCACGCCAGTGCTGCGCCCCAGGTTCAGCGGGTTGAACAGGCGAATCTCGATCTTGGGGTGGGCGGCGAGGGTGGCGATAATCTGGTCGAGGCCGTCGCTGGTGGTGTCATCCAGCAGGATGCGAATGCGCACGCCACGGTCGGCGGCCTTGAGCAATTCATCCACGAGCATGCGGGTGCTGATGCCGTCGTGGACGATGTAGTACTGCAGGTCGAGGCTGGTCTGGGCGTTGCGGATCAGCTCGGCGCGGGCCATGAACGCCTCGCTGCTGTTGGGCAGCAGACGAAAGCCGGAACGGCCTTGGTACGGCGCCGCCTGGGCCTGGATCGAGCGACCGAAGGAGGATTGCGCGGCGGGCAGGGCGTCGCTGGGGATGCGCGGCACATCTACGTTGGCACACCCGCTCAAGGCCAGGGCGCCGAGCAGGAGAAATGGTAAAAGCCGTCGAATCATCAAGGGCGCTGCTTCCAGGTCAGGGCGATTGTGGGCATATGACGGCTATTTCTCGCGAAAGGTCAGTCTGCAGCCTCGGCCAGCATCGCGATTGCGGCGGCACCGACTTTACGCACGGCTTCTTCAATTTGCGCGGTTGGCTTGGCCGCGTAGTTCATGCGCAGGCAGTTGCGGTACTTGCCCGACGCCGAAAAAATACTGCCCACGGCCACCTGTACGCCCTGTTCCACCAGCAGGCGGTTGAGCTTGAGGGTGTCAAAGCCTTCCGGCAGTTCCACCCACAGCATAAAGCTGCCCTGCGGCCGACTGGCGCGGGTGCCGGCCGGGAAGTAACGGCTGACCCAGTCGAGCATCAAGTCGCGATTACGCTGGTATTGGGTGCGCATCCGCCGCAAATGCGGTTCGAAGTGGCCACCTTTGAGTAATTCGGCAATGGCAATTTGCGGCTGCGTCGCCGTGGAGCCAGTGCTGATGTATTTCATGTGCAGCACCCGTTCCAGGTAGCGGCCTGGCGCAACCCAGCCAATGCGCAGCCCTGGGGCGAGGGTTTTAGAGAACGAGCTGCACAGCAGCACGCGGCCATCTTCGTCGAAGGATTTGAGGGTGCGCGGGCGCGGGTAGCTGTAGGCCAATTCGCCATACACATCGTCCTCGATGATTGCCACGTCAAAGCGCTGCGCCAGCGTCAGCAGCGCCTTTTTGCGCGCCTCCGGCATGATGTAACCCAACGGGTTGTTGCAGTTGGGGGTCAGCTGGATGACCTTGATCGGCCACTGTTCCAGCGCCAGCTCCAAGGCGTCGAGGCTGATGCCGGTGATGGGGTCGGTGGGGATTTCGAGGGCTTTCATGCCCAGGCCCTTGAGGGTTTGCATGGCCCCGTGAAAGCTCGGCGAGTCCACCGCGACGATATCGCCCGGTTCGCAGATAGCGCGGATGCTGGCCGACAGCGCCTCGTGGCAGCCGGTGGTGATCACAATATCTTCGGCGGTGAGCTGACAGCCGGAATCCAGCGACAGACGTGCAATTTGCTCGCGCAGCTCCATACAGCCAAGAATATTGTCGTAATACAGCCCCGGCAGATCCTGGCGTCGGCTCACCCGCGCGAGGCTGCGCAGCAGGGGCTTCAGGGTCGGCGACAATACATCCGGCATGCCGCGGCCCATCTGTATGACGTCTTTGCGCGGTACTGCGCGAATCAGCTCCAGCACCTGGTCCCATTGGGAAATTTCCACCGGGCGCTGGGCCGGGCGACCCACTTCCGGCAGGGCAGGCAGTTCACGGCCTACGGGCACAAAGTAGCCGGATTTGGGCTTTGGCATCGCCAGGCCGTTGTCTTCCAGCAAGCGATAAGCCTGCTGCACGGTGCTCAGACTCACCCCATGTTCCACGCTCAATGCACGCACCGAGGGCAGGCGATCGCCGGGCCGATAGAAGCCCTGTTCGATGCGCGTGCCCAGCAATTCGGCGAGGTTGACATAGAGTGTCATGGCGGTCGCTCCCGAGGGACCATTACAGATAGAGGGAAAATACAGGATTCAGCGGTGGATAGGCAGCATCTGTATGGATTTAATAAAGATGCATTGAATCTGTATTGGTTTTACCTGGGCGCCCATTCTAGTCACTCATGGCAACAAGCAAATGAGGGGCAGAAAAATGAGCGGGATGAGCGATGTACGGTTGGCACTACAGGGTCAGGAACTGGTGGCTGGGCAGCGGCTGGCGGCAGCGCCACGCGAGATTAGCCACTGGCGCTTTTTCTGGCAGCGTCGTCATACCCGCAAGGCCTTGCTGAACCTGACCTGCGAGCAATTGCGCGATATCGGGTTGACCGCAGAACAGGCGCGCCAGGAAGGCGTCAAGCCCTTCTGGAGCAGCTGATTCACACCAGTTCTTTGAGCCGGTGCCAGAGCATGCCCAGCGCCAGCATCGGCGAGCGCAGGTGCTTGCCGCCGGGGAAGGTGATGTGCGGCACCTGAGCAAACAGATCAAAACGCCCTTGTTGCTGACCGCTGATGGCTTCGGCCAACAGCTTTCCAGCGAGGTGCGTGGCGTTGAGGCCGTGGCCCGCATACGCCTGGGCGTAATACACGTTGGGCTGGTCCGCCAGCCGACCAATCTGCGGCAAGCGGTTGGCGCCGATGCCGATCATGCCGCCCCATTGGTAGTCGATGTTCACGTTGGCCAATTGCGGGAACACCTTGAGCATTTTTGGCCGCATATAAGCGCCGATGTCGTGCGGGTCGCGCCCGGAATAATGGCAGGCGCCGCCGAACAACAGGCGACGGTCGGCAGACAGGCGGAAGTAATCCACCGTCACCCGCTGATCACACACGGCCATATTCTGCGGCAGCAGGCTCATGGCTTGGGCTTCGCTCAACGGCTCGGTCGCGATGATGTAACTGCCGGCCGGCAGGACTTTGCCGCTGAGCTGGGCGTTCAGGCCATTCAGGTAGGCGTTGCAGGCCAGCACGAGGGTCTTGGCGCGCACGTTACCCAGGGCGGTGTGCACGTTGACCTCGGGGCCGTAGTCGATGCGCGTCACTTCGGACTGCTCAAACAGTTGCACGCCGAGGTGTTGGGCGGCGGCCGCTTCGCCGAGGGCCAGGTTAAGCGGGTGCAAGTGCCCTGAGCCCATGTCGATCATGCCGCCCACGTAACGGTCGGAGCCGATCACGCCTGCCATCTCACCGGCGTGCAGCAGGCGTACTTCGTGGCGATAGCCGAGGCTGCGCAGTTCTTCGGCGTCTTCAGCCAGGCCTTGCAGGTCGCGCGGTTTGTTGGCGAGGTCGCAGTAGCCCCAGGTCAGGTCGCAGGGGATTTGATAACGCTCGACGCGCTCACGCACGATTTCCACGGCTTCCAGGCCCATCAACTTCATCTGGCGCACGCCGTCGGTGCCGATCACATTCGCGAACTGGTCCAGGCCGTGGCCGACGCCGCGAATCAGTTGGCCGCCGTTACGCCCGCTGGCGCCCCAGCCGACCTTGCGTGCCTCCAGCAGCACGACGCTGAAGCCGCGCTCGGCTAGCTCCAGCGCTGTATTCAGGCCGGAATAACCGCCACCGATCACGCACACATCGGCGCGCACTTCACCGGTCAACGCCGGGTAATCGGGTAGCGGCACGCTGCTGGCGGCGTAGTAAGAGGCGGTGTGCCGGGCGCTGGCGGTCATGGGAGCATCCCTGTTTGGAAAATTTGACGCAGGATACAGCGGTCGGGTGACGCTGTCTGCGCAGGGCTTTTTACGGCAGAATCCACGTCTATTCGCGGTTCGGTAAGTGTTTCGATGAGTTGCAACAGTCAGAAAATCAGCGCACTGCGCCGGCAGATTCCTTCGTTCGCGTGCGTCCCCGGTTGCCACGATTGCTGTGGGCCGGTGACCACGTCGCCCGAGGAAATGTCGCGCCTGCCGCGCAAGACCAAGGCAGAGCAGGACGCGGCGATGGATGAACTGAACTGTGTGCACCTAGGGCCGAACGGCTGCACCGTGTACGACGAGCGGCCACTGATTTGTCGGTTGTTTGGCACTACCAAGACCTTGCCGTGCCCGAATGGGCGGGGGCCGGTGGAGCTGATTCATCCACGGGTTGAAAAGCAGATTCATGACTACATGGCGAGCACGCGGCAGGTGCTGGTCTAACAGGTGCATGCGGTCAAAAATGTGGGAGCGGGCTTGCTCGCGAATGCGGTGTGTCAGCTAGAGTATTCTTCACTGATCCACCGCATTCGCGAGCAAGCCCGCTCCCACATTTGATCGTGTTCTGTCAGTCAGTCCGGAATCGGCAGGTTGAGGCTCTCCTTCACCTCTTCCATCACGATATAGCTCTTGGATTCGCGCACATGCGGCAGCTTTAGCAAGATATCGCCGAGCAATTTGCGGTACGACGCCATCTCCGAAATGCGCGCTTTCACCAAGTAGTCAAAGTCCCCTGACACCAAGTGGCACTCCAGCACGTGGGGCAGTTTCAGCACGGCGCGGCGGAATTCTTCAAAGGTGTCGCCAGACTTGTAATCCAGGCTGATCTCGACAAATACCAGCAAACTCCCCTTCAAATGCTGCGGATTGAGCCGCGCGTTGTAGCCCATGATGATCCCCTCGCGCTCCAGGCGTCGCACCCGCTCGGTACATGGCGTGGTCGACAGCCCGACCTTTTCCCCCAGCTCGGTGAACGAAATCCGCCCGTCGCTTTGCAAGATGCGCAGGATATTGCGGTCGATCTTGTCCAGCTCCCGTTTGGTCTGGGTGTTGGTACGCATAGGGGATACGCCTCTGTGAAAAGGTTTTTTGCCGAGAATTGTCGCCAAATATAGGTGCTTATATAGTGAAATGCACTGGCGATAGTTTTTTACACTGCGCTCATCATTGCTCGAATAACACACGTCAGCGGCAGAGCCCGCGATGAGGATATAAAAATGCGCGTTCTGGTTTTGGGTAGTGGCGTGATTGGTGTGACCAGTGCCTATTATTTGGCGCGGGCCGGCTTTGAAGTCGTCGTGGTCGACCGTCAGCCTGCCGCTGCCATGGAAACCAGTTTCGCCAACGCCGGCCAGGTATCCCCTGGCTACGCTTCGCCCTGGGCGGCCCCGGGTGTGCCGCTCAAAGCCATCAAATGGCTGCTGCAACGCCACGCGCCGCTGGCAATCAAGGCCACCGCCGATATCGGTCAATACATTTGGATGGCGCAGATGCTGCGCAACTGCACCGCCAGCCGTTATGCAGTGAACAAGGAGCGCATGGTGCGCTTGTCTGAGTACAGCCGTGACTGCCTCGACGAACTGCGTGCCGAAACGGGCATTGCCTACGAGGGCCGTAGCCTGGGGACTACGCAGGTGTTCCGCACCCAGGCCCAGCTTGATGGCGCCGCCAAAGACATCGCCGTACTGAAAGAATCCGGCGTGCCGTTTGAGCTGCTGGACCGCGCCGGTATTGCACGCGTTGAGCCGGCCCTGGCGAGCGTCACCGACATCCTCGCCGGCGCCCTGCGGCTGCCGAACGACCAGACTGGCGACTGCCAGATGTTCACCACCCGCTTGGTCGAGATGTGCAAGCAGTTGGGCGTGGAGTTTCGTTTTGAACAAGACATCCAGCGCCTCGACTACGCCGGTGACCGCATCAACGGTGTGTGGGTCGACGGCAAGTTGGAAACCGCCGACCGTTATGTGCTGGCCCTCGGCAGTTACTCGCCCAAGCTGCTCAAGCCGCTGGGCATCAAGGCGCCGGTTTACCCGCTCAAGGGCTACTCGCTGACCGTGCCGATCACCAACCCGGCGATGGCGCCAACTTCGACCATTCTGGATGAGACCTACAAGGTCGCGATCACCCGTTTCGACAACCGCATTCGCGTCGGCGGCATGGCGGAGATAGCCGGTTTTGACCTGTCGCTTAACCCGCGTCGGCGGGAAACCCTGGAGATGATCGTCAACGACCTTTATCCTCAGGGCGGCGATTTGGCCGAAGCAAGTTTCTGGACCGGCCTGCGCCCGACCACGCCCGACGGCACGCCGATTGTGGGTGCCACGCCGTTCAAAAATCTGTTCCTGAACACTGGCCACGGCACCCTCGGCTGGACCATGGCCTGTGGCTCCGGTCGTTTGCTGGCCGACCTGATGGCGAAAAAGACCCCGCAGATCAGCGCCGAAGGCCTCGATATTTCCCGTTACGGTAACCACCAGGAGTCCGCACAACATGTCAATCCAGCGCCAGCTCACCAATGAGCGCATGAGCCAGATCGTTGTTCACAGCGGTACGGTGTATCTGGCAGGCCAGGTCGGTGACGACATGAATGCCGGGATTGAACAGCAGACCCGTGAAACGCTCATCAATATCGAGCGTTTGCTGGACCTGGCCGGTACCGACAAAACCAAATTGTTGTCGGTGACGATCTACCTGAAAGACATCGACGCCGACTTTTCCGGCATGAACGCGGTGTGGGACAAGTGGCTGCCCAAAGGCGTTGCTCCGGCCCGTGCCACGGTTGAAGCCAAGTTGTGCGAGCCGGAAATCCTGGTGGAGTTGTCCGTGGTGGCCGCGCTGCCTTAAGCAAAATCCTTTTCCCGGTGCCGACGCAGTTTGTCGGTACCGGTTTTTTCTTCACTCTGCCGCCTAGAAGCCTGCCGCCATGCGTCCTGCCCGTGCCCTGATCGACCTCCAAGCCCTGCGCCACAACTACCAACTGGCCCGTGAAGTCACGGGGGCCAAGGCCCTCGCCGTGGTCAAGGCGGATGCCTATGGGCATGGCGCCGTGCGCGTGGCCCAGGCATTGGAAGCCGAGGCGGATGGGTTTGCAGTGGCGTGTATCGAGGAAGCACTGGAACTGCGCGCCGCCGGCATTCGTGCGCCGGTGTTGCTGCTGGAAGGCTTTTTCGAAGCCTGCGAATTGCCGCTGATCATCGAGCATGAGTTCTGGTGCGTGGTGCATTCGCTGTGGCAGCTTGAGGCGATTGAGCAGGCCACACTGAGCAAGCCGTTGACCGTGTGGCTCAAGCTGGATTCGGGCATGCACCGCGTTGGCCTGCATCCCAAGGATTACCACGAGGCGTATCAGCGCCTGCTCGCCAGTGGCAAGGTCGCCAAGATCGTACTGATGAGCCATTTTGCCCGCGCCGACGAGCTTGATTGCGTGCGCAGCAGTGAACAGGTTGAGGTGTTTGAAGCAGCGCGTAAGGGGTTGTCGGCTGAAGTGAGCCTGCGCAACTCGCCGTCGGTGATGGGCTGGCCGAGTGTGTCCAGCGACTGGGTACGCCCGGGCATCATGCTCTACGGCGCTACGCCGTTCGGCGAAGACCAAGCCATCGCAGCGCGTTTGCAGCCGGTCATGACCCTCGAATCGAAAGTGATCTGCGTGCGCGAACTGCCGGCCGGGGAGCCGGTGGGCTACGGCGCCAAGTTCATCACCCCCAAGCCGATGCGCATTGGTGTGGTTGCCATGGGCTATGCCGACGGTTACCCGCGCCATGCGCCTACCGGCACGCCAGTGTTGGTGGCGGGGCAGCGCAGCCATTTGTTAGGTCGCGTGTCCATGGACATGCTGTGTATCGACCTGACCGACGTGCCTCAGGCCGGCCTTGGTTCCACGGTGGAGCTGTGGGGCAAAACTATTCTTGCCAGTGATGTCGCTGCCGCCGCCGAGACCATTCCCTATCAAATTTTCTGCAACCTGAGCCGCGTGCCAAGGCTCTATTGCGGCGCTTGAAGCGGGCCGACGACCCACACCCTCCGGGATTTAGGCCCAAGTGTTGTAAATACTGAACGCTGTCGCCATGATAACGCTCAATTACAACAAAGCTGAATCCTAGGAGGCTCCTGCATTGGACGTCGGCGAACGACTGCAATCCATCCGTAAACTGAAAGGTCTTTCCCAGCGTGAGCTCGCCAAGCGTGCGGGTGTCACCAACAGCACCATTTCGATGATCGAAAAAAACAGTGTCAGCCCCTCAATCAGCTCCTTGCGCAAGGTGCTGGGCGGCATCCCCATGTCCATGGTCGAGTTCTTTTCCGAGGAGATCCTCCAGGAAATACCGACGCAGATCGTCTATAAAGCCAATGAGCTGATCGACATCTCTGACGGCGCCGTCACCATGAAACTGGTGGGCCGCGCGCACCCGACACGGGCGATTGCATTTCTCAACGAAATCTACCCGCCGGGCGCCGACACCGGCGAAGAAATGCTCACCCACGAAGGCGAGGAAACCGGGATTCTGGTGGAAGGTCGCCTGGAATTGGTGGTCGGTCTTGAAACTTTTGTGCTCGAAGCCGGCGATAGCTACTACTTTGAAAGTACCAAGCCCCATCGTTTTCGCAACCCGTTCGACGTGCCGGCGCGACTAATCAGCGCAGCCACACCTGCGAACTTTTGACAGAAGAGGCGTGCTGCCAGCGTTGCAGACACACCCGTCGCTGTAACCGTACGGCCTAATCTCCCTTTATTTAATAGGGTTGTTTCGGCCTGACGGGGTAACCGTTATACTTTCGCCGCCTGTGAAACCGTGGCCGCAGGCGTGAATAGCCACCATTGAGGGTGAACGCGTGAACCTAATTATGAAAATGCTGGCTGCACCAGCAACCGTACTGGCCCTATGGGCTGTCAGCGCTCAAGCTGCGACCAACGATGACATTGCCAAGCGCCTGGAGCCTGTCGGCCAGGTCTGTGTTCAGGGCCAGGAATGCAAAGGGATGGAGGTTGCAGTGGCTGCGAGCGGTGGCGGGGCAAAAACGCCGGACGATATCATTGCCAAGCACTGCAATGCTTGCCACAGTACCGGCCTGTTGGGCGCACCGAAAATCGGTGACACTGCGGCCTGGAAAGACCGCGCCGATCACCAGGGCGGCCTCGATGGCATCCTGGCCAAGGCGATCACCGGTATCAACGCCATGCCACCAAAAGGCACGTGTAGCGATTGCACGGATGCCGAGCTCAAGGGCGCAATCGAGAAGATGTCCGGCTTGAAATAAACCGAGCTTCGCCAAAAAGCCGCTGACCAGCGGCTTTTTTGTGCCTGAATTTTGAGGTTTCCAGGCTGTTCATTGCAGCAAAGACCCGGCAAGCTCGGTCCAACCCCTAATCATGGAATGTTCAGGAGGGTCGGATGGTGCAGTTGTGTTCAATCGAGCAAGCAGTGGACGATGTACTTGAGCGCTTGCCGGCGCATATCCACATGGGCATGCCCTTGGGCCTGGGCAAGCCCAACCTGTTTGCCAACGCGCTGTACCGGCGCATCGCCAAGCTGCCCGAGCGGCAATTGACGATCTACACCGCGTTGAGCCTGGGCCGCCCGCCCTTTGGCGATGGTTTGCAGAAGCGCTTTCTCGAACCCTTTATCGAGCGGGTTTTCGGTGATTACCCCGAGCTGGATTTCCTCGCCGACCTGCACAACGACACGCTGCCCGCCAACATCCGCGTGCAGCAGTTCTTCATGCAGCCCGGCAGCCTGCTCCACAGCACATCGGCCCAGCAGGACTACGTCAGCAGCAACTACAGCCATGCCGCCCGCGATATCAACGCTGCCGGCCTGAACCTGGTGGCGCAATTGGTGGCCAGCAGCACCGAACACCCCGACCGCCTGAGCCTGAGCTGCAACCCGGACATCACTCTCGACCTGTTGCCGATGATCGAAAAGCGCCGTGACGCAGGCGAAACCATTCTGGTGGTCGGCCAAGTCCACAGCGATTTGCCCTACATGCCCGGCGACGCCGAGCTGGGCATGGACGCCTTCGACTACCTGATCGACGCCAAGGACAGCACCACGCTGTTCTCCACGCCGAATATGCCGGTGGGTTTCCAGGACCACTTCATCGGCCTGCACGCGAGTACCCTGGTACGCGACGGCGGCACGTTGCAGATCGGCATTGGTTCCATGGGCGACGCGCTGACCGCCGCCTTGCTGGCGCGCCAGGCCGATAACGAAGCCTATCGCCTGCTGCTGACTGACCTTGATGTGTACCAGTGGGCGCCGTTGATCAGCCGCGAAGGCGGCGTCGACCCCTTTGCCCGCGGCCTCTACGGCTGCAGCGAGATGTTCGTCAACGGCCTGCTGGTGCTGGCGGATGCCGGGATTATCCGTCGCAAGGTCTACCCGGACGTGGCCACCCAGGAGCAAGCCAACGCCGGCACCCTGGACGATGCCGCGCAGCCCGACGGCGTGACGATCCATGGTGGTTTTTTCCTCGGCCCCCGCAGTTTTTACCAGCGCTTGCAGGAAATGACCCACACCAAACGCGTCGAATTCAACATGACCCGCATCAGCTACATCAACGAGCTGTACGGCCAGGAAGAACTCAAGCGCCTGCAACGCCTGGACGCGCGGTTTATCAACAGCGCAATCATGGTCACGTTGCTCGGCGCGGGCGTGGCGGATCAGTTGGAAGATGGCCGTGTGCTCAGCGGCGTCGGCGGGCAGTACAACTTTGTTGCCCAAGGCCATGCACTGGAAGGTGCGCGGTCGATGTTGATTTTGCGCAGCTGGCGCGAGTCGGCGGGGGAGGTCAGTTCCAATATCGTCTGGGAATACGGCCACTGCACGATTCCCCGCCACCTGCGCGATATCGTGATCACTGAATATGGGATTGCCGACCTGCGTGGGCAGACGGATGCCAAGGTCATCGAGGCATTGCTCAATGTGACTGACTCACGCTTCCAGAACGACTTGATCGAGCAGGCGCAAAAGGCCGGCAAGTTGCCAAAGGATTTCCAGCTGGACCCGCGGTTTGCCGACAATACTCCGCAGCGGTTGAAGGCGATTCAGGCCAGGCACCGACGGTTGTTTCCGGAGTATCCGTTGGGCAGTGATTTCACCGATGAAGAACGGGATTTGTTGCGGGCGCTGAATTGGCTCAAGAGTAAATTCAAGCTGACGGAGATTCTGGAGTTGGGCAAGGCAGCGCTGGATGCGCCGGAGCCGGAGGCGTTTCCCGAGCATTTGAGGCGCATGCGTCTGGATAAACCTGAGGGGCTGAAAGAGGATTTATATCAGCGGTTATTGCTCGCCGGCCTGCAGGCCACCGCGCACTAAAGGCCAACACAAAATCAAATGTGGGAGCTGACTTCTAGGTATCTACACAATCTTTAGAGGCTGTCGAAACTCCCTGTGGCGAGCGGGCTTGCCCCGCGTTGGGCTGCGCAGCAGCCCCATAATCAGCCTCCACGGTGTGTCTGAAACATCGCATGCTTCTTTGCTGGGGCTGCTGCGCAGCCCAACGCGGGGCAAGCCCGCTCGCCACAACGGCCCTGTCTACAAGGTGTAAACCAACGTTGCGTAGATACCTATGCTGCGATAGCGGACTTTCAGTCGAAATTTCTGCCGCCTGGAAGTCCGCTATCGCAGGCAAGCCAGCTCCCACATTTTTTACTGCGGTGCTATCGAGTTACTCGATGAAGGTCACCACGCCACCGGCCAGGGATTTAACCCGCGCCAGCGACTCAACCCGATAACCCTGCGCATCCAGCTCCGCGCGGCCGCCCTGGAACGACTTCTCGATCACAATCCCCAAGCCGGCAACGGTCGCGCCGGCCTGCTTGATGATCGAAATCAGCGCCTGGGACGCCTTGCCGTTGGCCAGGAAGTCATCGATCACCAACACGCGGTCGCTGCTGGTCAGGTGGCGCGGCGAGATCGCCACGGTGCTTTCGGTTTTCTTGGTGAAGGAATACACCGTCGCCGACAGCAGGTTTTCAGTCAGGGTCAAGGACTGTTGCTTGCGGGCGAAAATCACCGGCACGCCGAGGTTCAGGCCGGTCATGATCGCCGGCGCGATGCCCGAGGCTTCGATGGTGACGATCTTGGTGATGCCCGAGTCCTTGAACAGGGCGGCGAACTCGTCGCCGATCAGTTTCATCAGCGCCGGGTCGATCTGGTGGTTCAGAAAGGCGTCGACCTTGAGTACCTGATCGGAAAGCACGATGCCTTCTTCGCGAATTTTCTTGTGCAATGCTTCCACGGAACGCTTCCTCTAATGGCGCGCTGGGCGCCGAAAGTAGATTAAAAAGTAGTCGATTCTAGCGCTTTAACATCGCGCGAATGTCCGCCAGGGCGGTGTTGCCGCGAACGGCCTTCACCTCGGTCGGGGTGTCGTCATTGCCTTCCCAGGCCAGGTCGTCCGGTGGCAGCTCATCGAGAAACCGGCTGGGGGCACAATCAATAATCTCGCCGTACTGCTTGCGCTTGGCGGCAAAGGTGAAGGCCAGGGTCTGACGCGCGCGGGTAATGCCCACGTAGGCCAGTCGCCGTTCTTCCTCAATGGTGTCAGCTTCGATGCTGGAGCGGTGTGGGAGAATTTCCTCTTCCATGCCCATGATGAACACGTAGGGAAATTCCAGGCCCTTGGAGGCATGCAAGGTCATCATCTGCACGCCTTCGGCGCCGTCTTCCTCTTCCTGCTGACGCTCCAGCATGTCGCGTAGCACCAGTTTGCCGATGGCGTCTTCGACGGTCATCTCGCCTTCTTCGTCCTTCTCCAGCGTGTTTTTCAACGCTTCGATCAGGAACCAGACGTTGCCCATGCGGTAATCCGCAGCCTTGTCGCTGGAGCTGTTGGTGCGCAGCCAGTTTTCATAGTCGATGTCCATGACCATGCTGCGCAGCGCGCTGATCGGGTCTTCGCCGGCACACTGCTCGCGGACCTTGTCCATGAAACGCTTGAAGCGCGCCAGGCGGTCGGTGAAGCGCGTGTCCAGATGCTCGCCCAAACCGATTTCGTCGGTGGCGGCGTACATCGAGATCTTGCGTTCGGTGGCGTAGTTGCCGAGTTTTTCCAGGGTGGTCGAGCCGATTTCACGGCGCGGCACGTTGATCACGCGCAGGAAGGCGTTGTCGTCATCCGGGTTCACGATCAGCCGGAAGTAGGCCATCAGGTCTTTGACTTCCTGACGTCCGAAAAAGCTGTTGCCGCCCGACAGGCGATAGGGAATCTGGTGATGCTGCAGCTTCAGCTCGATCAACTTCGCCTGATAGTTACCGCGATACAAAATCGCAAAGTCGCTGTACGGCCGGTCGGTGCGCAGGTGCAACGTCAACAGTTCGACGGCCACGCGCTCGGCTTCGGCGTCTTCGTTGCGGCAACGGATCACACGAATTTCGTCACCGTGGCCCATCTCACTCCACAGCTGTTTTTCAAACGCGTGGGGGTTGTTCGAGATCAGCACGTTGGCGCAGCGCAAGATGCGGCTGGTGGAGCGGTAGTTCTGCTCCAGCATCACCACTTTCAGGGACGGGTAGTCGTCCTTGAGCAGCATCAGGTTTTCCGGGCGGGCGCCGCGCCAGGCGTAGATCGACTGGTCGTCGTCGCCGACCACGGTGAACTGGTTGCGCTTGCCGATCAGCATTTTTACCAGCAAATACTGGCTGGCGTTGGTGTCCTGGTATTCGTCCACCAGCAGGTAGCGCACCTTGTTCTGCCATTTTTCGAGGACGTCGGCGTGTTCCTCGAACAGCTTTACCGGCTGCAGGATCAGGTCGTCGAAGTCCACCGCGTTGAACGCCTTGAGCGTGCGCTGGTAGTGGGTGTAGACGATGGCGGCGGTCTGCTCTTTGGGGTTGCGCGCATTTTCCAGGGCCTGGGCGGGCAGGACCAGGTCGTTTTTCCAGGCGCCGATCATGTTCTTGATCTCATCCACGCCGTCGTCGCCCGCGTATTCCTTCTGCATGATGTCGGTCATCAGCGACTTCACATCAGTCTCGTCAAAGATCGAGAAGCCCGGCTTGTAGCCCAGGCGCGCGTGCTCCTTGCGGATGATGTTCAGGCCCAGGTTGTGGAAGGTACACACGGTGAGGCCCCGGCCTTCGCCGCCCTTGAGCAGCGTGCCCACACGCTCTTTCATTTCCCGCGCCGCCTTGTTGGTAAAGGTCATGGCGACGATGTACTGGGCGCGGATGCCGCAGTTCTGGATCAGGTGCGCGATTTTGCGGGTGATCACGCTGGTCTTGCCGGAACCGGCACCGGCGAGCACCAATAGAGGGCCGCCGACGTAGTTCACGGCTTCTTGCTGCCGGGGATTGAGTCGGGACATACAGAGTTCAGGGAGTCGTTGATCAAAAGGGCGGGCATTTTAACAGGCTCACAGGATTCTGCTCTGACAGAACGACAGTGTGACGTACCGCTCGATCTAAATTTGCCGGTTTTGATACTTTGCCGCAGGATGTGGGGGGCTTTTTTCGACTAAGGTTGCGACTAAGGTCTGCAACCTGTGTATTTGATAATTGCTGTCACTGGTGATTATCAGGCCGCACGTCATAATGCCCGCCGCCAACAAAATCTTGCAGAGTCTAGGGAGCTAGCTTGTCTACGCCTGTCGAACCCTTGCGTTTGCTGCTACTGGCCGATGAGCCAGCGTGGGCAGCGTTGTTGCGCGAGTGCCTGGCGCCGATGGGCGAAGGGGCTGTACTTATCAGTGCACCCAACTGGGACTCGGTGAGTCGTCTGTTCGATAACGACCACGGTGCCGTGCTATTGACCACCTCCGGCCTGCAGCCAGGCCCCGGCCGCTGCAGCTTGCCGTGTGTATTGCTGTTGGAACAGGAACCGCTGGTTTCACCGTTGGGCGTCAGTGATTGGCTGGTCCGTGGCGTTTTGGACGCCGATACGCTGCGCCGCTGCCTGCGCCATGTTCGCGAACGCGGTGTGCTGGAAAACACCCTGCAACGCCTGGCCGAGCAGGACCCGCTCACCGGTATCGCCAACCGCCAGGGCTTTCAGACCTTGCTGGCGGCGCGGCTGGCGGAAAACGAAGGGCGCGGCCTGGCCCTCGGCCATCTGGACCTCGACAACTTTCGCCACGCCAACGACGCCCTCGGCCATCAGGCCGGTGACAGGTTGATCCTGCAAGTGGTGTCGCGGCTCAAGAGCCAGCTTGAGGCCGGTGACCAACTGGCGCGGCTGGGCAGCGATGAATTCGCCTTGCTGATCGATACCCGCCGCGCGCCCCAGCGCGCCGAATGGATGGCCGAGCGCATCACCGAAGCCATGGCCGAGCCGTATTGGGTGGATGGCGAAAGCCTGTTGATCGGCTGCAGCCTTGGCGTGGCGCATGCGCGCGCGCGCGCCGGTGCTGATCCGTTGATGTGGCACGCGCACATTGCTATGCAGCAGGCCAAAAGCACCCAGGGTTGCACTTTTCATATCTTCAATGAACGCATCAACCGCAACGCGCGCAGCCTGGCCGACCTGGAAAGTGAACTGCGCCGCGCCCTGCGCCGGGATGAGCTGGAGCTGCACTACCAGCCGCGCCTGGACCTGGACGACGGGCATATCGTCGGCCTGGAGGCCTTGGTGCGCTGGCGCCATGGCGAACGTGGCCTGTTGCCGCCGAGCGAATTTGTGCCGTTGGCCGAGCAGAGCGGCTTGATTGTACCTTTGGGTTATTGGGTTATTTCCCGCGCCCTGCGTGACATGCAAGACCTGCGCGAACGCGGCCTGCCGCCGCTGCACATGGCGGTCAACCTGTCATTTCGCCAGTTTCAGGACAGCCAGTTACTCTCGACGTTGAGCCGGCTGATTACCGAACGGGGTGTGGAAGCGCAATGGCTGGAATTCGAGCTGACTGAAACCGCAGTAATGCGGCGCAGCGATCTGGTCAAGCAGACCATGGACGCCCTCGGGCGGCTGGGCGTGCGGTTTTCCCTGGATGACTTCGGCACCGGTTTTTCATCGTTCGTGCACCTCAACAGCCTGCCGATTGCGTTGTTGAAGATCGACAAGAGCTTTGTCGGCGGCATGGAAGAGCGCGAAGAGAACCGCAAGCTGGTGCATGCCATGATCAACCTGGCGCACAACCTGAATCTGGAAGTGGTGGCTGAAGGCGTGGAAACGCCGGAGCAGCTGGCGTTGCTGAGGTTGTTTGGTTGTGATCAGGCTCAGGGCTATCTGATCAGCAAGCCGTTGCCGTTGCCGGAATTGGTGGACTATTTGACGTTCGGCAAAAGCCAGCAGGCGCTGCTGGGCTGAATTGAACACCCAATAAAATCTGTGGGAGCTGGCTTGCCTGCGATAGCGGTGGGCCAGCCAATAAATACTTGCCTGACGCGCCGCCATCGCAGGCAAGCCAGCTCCCACATTCACCGAGTACATCCTGTCAGTCGGGTTGCATGGCCTCGAATGCAGGGTGTGCGTCCGGCTCCCGCCGAATCATCCGCTTCATCTTCGCCTCAAACGCCCAAGTCAAACTCACCGCCGCACACGCCAGCCCCAGCGCCAAACCCCACCACACGCCGGTCGGCCCCCAGCCCAGGGTGAATGCCATCAACCACGCAGACGGCGCACCGATCAGCCAGTAACAGCCTAAACCCACCAGGAACGTGGTCTTGGCGTCTTTCAGCCCGCGAATGCAGCCCATGGCGATGGTTTGCACGCCGTCGAACAGTTCAAACCACGCCGCGACAGCCAGCAAGCTGACGGCCAGCACAATAACGTCATGGAACGCCGGGTCGTTGTGGTCGAGGAACAGTCCGATCAGCGAATCGGAAAACAGCCACAAAACCACTGCAAATCCCAACATGACTGCCGCACCAAATCCGATGCCCACGCGCCCCGCCATGCGCGCCTGTAGCAGTTGCCCGGCGCCGTAGTGCTGGCCGATGCGCATCGTGATTGCGTAAGACATACCCGCTGGCACCATGAACGCCACCGAGACGATTTGCAGGGCAATCTGATGCGCCGCCAGTTGCGTGCTGCCCATGGTGCCCATGCACAGCGCCGCGAAGGCGAACAACCCGACTTCCACCGCATAAGTGCCGCCAATTGGCAGGCCCAGGCGCCACAGCTCGCGCAAATAGTGGGTATTGAGGCGCAGCAGGCCTTTGCTCAGCGGGTAGGCCGCATACGCCCGGTTGCTGCGGATGTACCACATCAGTGCCAGGGCCATGCAATTGGCGACGATGGCCGTGACCAGGCCGATGCCCGCCAGGCCCAGCTTGGGCAGGCCGAACATGCCCTCAATCAGCGCGTGGTTGAGAAAGTAGTTGAGCACGGTGCCACACAGGCTGATCACCATCACCGGCGTGGCCTTGCCGATGGCGCTGGTGAAGCCGCGCAAGGCGATGAAACTCAGGTAGCCAGGCAGGGCGAAAGGCAGAAACGTTAAAAACTGCCCCGCCGCCTGCACATTGGTTTCGGTCTGGCCGAACAACAGCAGCACCGGTTTGATGTTCCACATCAGCACCGCCGCCGCCAGCGCCATCAGCCACGCGAGCCAAAGCCCGGCCTGAGTCAGGCGGGTGGCGCCTTCGATATCGCGGGCACCATGCCGAATGGCAACAAGGGTGCCTACAGCCGCAATCACGCCGATGCAGAAAATCGCCACGAACGAATAGCTCGCCGCGCCCAGACCACCGCCGGCCAGGGCTTGCGGGCTGAGGCGGGCCATCATCAAGGTGTCGGTCAGCACCATCAACATGTGCGCCAACTGTGAGGCAATCAACGGCCCTGACAGCCGCAGAATGGCCCAGAGTTCGGAACGTACCGGATGTTGCATGATCATCACGCTCAAAAAATCAGAAGGGTGTGGAAGGGTTGATTCTCGGCGCTTTCAGGCCATTGCACAAAAGGATAAATGTGATGCTCAGCATGATTAAAACTCATGCCTGAGCGATTCTGGTAGGGTTTGAACATTGCGCCGCCGGAGCTTTCCCCATGTCTCGTCGTCTACCTCCGCTGTATGCCCTGCGTGCCTTCGAGGCGGCTTCCCGGCACAACTCTTTCACCCGCGCGGCGGAGGAATTGTCGATCACACAAAGTGCGGTGAGCCGGCATATCCGCACGCTGGAAGAGCACTTCGCCTGCCGCCTGTTCCAGCGCAGCGGCCGCACCTTGCAACTCACTGAGGCCGCGCGTTTGCTGCTACCCGGCGTACGCGAAGGCTTCGCGGCGCTCGAGCGGGCATGCCACACCCTGAATGCCGAAGACGACATTTTGCGCATGAAGGCGCCGTCGACCCTGACTATGCGCTGGTTGCTCGCGCGCCTCAGTCGTTTCCGGGCGTTGCAGCCTGGCAATGAGGTGCAACTGACCAGCGCGTGGATGAACGTGGATGAGGTGGACTTCAATAACGAGCCTTTCGACTGCGCGGTGCTGTTGAGCCACGGGCATTTTCCGGCGGACTGGGAGGCGAGCTACCTGTTCCCCGAACTGCTGATTCCGGTGGGCGCGCCGAATTTGTTGAATGACGGGCCATGGGACGTCAACCGCCTGGCCGCCGCCGAGTTGCTGCACCCCACGCCCGACCGCCGCGACTGGCGCAACTGGCTGCAGCGCATGGGGTTGTCATCCCAAGTGTCACTCAAGGGCGGGCAGGTGTTTGACACACTGGAACTGGGCATGGTCGCCGCCGCGCGGGGGTATGGCGTGTCCATTGGCGACCTGCTGATGGTGGCCGAAGACGTGGCCCAGGCGCGATTGAGCCTGCCGTGGCCGACGGCAGTGGCCAGTGGGGAAAATTACTACCTGGTGTGGCCCAAAACCCGTCCCGGCGGTGAGCGTTTGCGGCGGTTGGCGGAGTTTCTCCAGGGTGAAGTCAGGGCCATGGAGCTGCCCGAGGTTGAGCGCCTGGATTAAGCGGGACACCGCGTTTGAGCAATCGTTTGCGCGATGCCCCTGCAAATCGCTCAAGTATTGGCCGCGCCCGCCGAAGAAGGTGTGTTGGTGCCTTCGTGCGCCAACGTTTCCTACCAGATAATTTGCCGAGCAACGCTATGAGATCAGGATGATCCTGGCCTCGGCCAGGAGCTCTTATGTCTCAACCTCGCGCTCGGATCGCCTCTCAGTTAGGCCTCGCCTTGGCCATTATTTTGGCAGTCGTCATCAGCGGCAGTACCGTCTTCGCCTTGCGGTCTCTCGACTCGGCCAACCTCGCTACCCGCGAGGAACACTTGGCCAGCGAGGCGCGTTTGCTCGCCGACCAGCTCAACACGTTCCACAGCACCTTGCGCGAAAGTACCCAGCGTTTGAGCGGGCTGTTTGAAAAGCGCTTCGTCGCGGGCTTGAGCGTGCGGGCGGACCAGCCGGTGACGGTGGCCGGCACGCAGACCCCTGGCCTGTATCTGGGGGATAACGTGCTGAACAACAACTTCACTGATGTGGACGAGTTCAAGCAGATATCCGGCGGCGTGGCCACAGTTTTTGTGCGCAGCGGCGAAGACTTCATCCGCATCAGCACGTCCCTGACCAAGCAGGACGGCAATCGCGCCATCGGCACCGTGCTCGACCACCAGCACCCGGCATACCAGCGTCTGCTGGCCGGGCAGAATTATGTGGGCCGCGCGGTGCTGTTTGATCGCTCCTACATGACCCAGTACAGCCCGGTGCGTGATGCCAGCGGCAAAGTTATTGCCGTGTTGTTTATTGGTTTTGATTACACCGACGAGCAGAAGGCCCAGTTCGATAACCTCAAGCGTTTCCGTATCGGCAAGACCGGTTCCCTGGCTCTGCTCGATGAGCAGAAACACTGGCTGGTGCCGCCGGCGGGCGTGGAGGCGCTGGATCAGGCGATCCCGGTGATGCTCGACCTGGCCAAAAAGCCGGGCGAAGGTCGTTTCTGGAGTGACAAGAACGAAGATTTCTACAGCGTTTCGGTAGCGTTTGACGGCGGCCCTTGGTCGGTAGTGGCGAGCATGCCAAAATCCGAAATTCGCGCCGTCACGTGGGCGGTGGGCATTCGCCTGGTGATTGGCAGCGTGCTTGCGATGTTGCTGGCGGTGGTCGCGACGGTCTGGTTGCTGCGCAGCAAATTGCAGCCATTGAGTGACTTGGTGCGTCAGGCCGAAGCCTTGGGCGCAGGTGATTTGAGTGCGCGCTTGAATGTGTCCAGCCATGACGAAATCGGCCAGTTAGCCAGCAGCTTCAACCAGATGGGTGAAGCGCTGTCGACCATGGTGTCGCGCATTCGCACGGCGGCCGAAGAGGTCAACAGCCGGGCGCAGGCGCTGTCCGGTTTGTCGGGCGGTGCCTATGAAGGCATGGAGCAGCAGTCCGGCGAGATCACCAGCATGGCCGGCGCCGTGGAAGAATTCAGTGCCACGTCGCTGAACATCGCCGACAACATGGGCAACACCGAGCGTCTCGCCCAGGAAAATGCGCAGCAGACCCGAATTGGTCGCACCTCGATGCAAGAGGCGTCGTCGTCCCTGGAGCATATCGCCGCTTCCCTGAACAGCACGGCCACGGTGATCAACACCTTGGGCCAGCGTTCTCAGGAGATCGGCGGGATCGTCGGTGTGATCACCTCGATCGCCGAACAGACCAACCTGCTGGCACTGAATGCTGCCATCGAAGCAGCCCGCGCGGGTGAGCAGGGCCGCGGGTTTGCCGTGGTGGCTGACGAAGTGCGTAACCTGGCATCGCGTACCCGTCAGGCCACTGACGAAATTTCGGTGATGATCCAGAGCATCCAGCAGGAAACCGGCAATGCCATCAGCACCATGGAGCAAGGCAACACGCTGATGCAGGAAGGCCTGTCGCGTAACGCCGACGTGGCTTCGGCACTGGCGCGCATTGATGAACAAAGCCGCTCCGCCGGTCAGCAGTTCGCCGCGATTACCACCGCCACTCAGGAGCAAAGCAGCACCGCGACCTTGCTCAGCAGCAACTTGCAGAGTATTGCGCTGGCTAACAGCGAGCAGCGTGAAGTGGTGTCAAACCTGGCGGTTACTGCCAAGGAGCTGGAAACCCTGGCGGCCGGCTTGCGCCATGAAGTGGACCGGTTCCACTGAAACCCGGTCGTCCAGGCGCAGTTAATCCCATGTGGGCGGGGGCTTGCTCCTTCCCGCACGGGGCTGGCGCCAGGCTCAAGTAATTGCTGCCGGCCGGTATTGCAGCGCCTCTGCCAAGTGATGCCGGGCGATGTTCTCCACCCGTTCAAGGTCGGCCAGGGTACGCGCAACCTTGAGCAACCGGTGGGCAGCGCGCAGCGACAGCGTCAGCCGCTCGCAGGCGCTTTCCAGCCAGCTTTCATCGACCTTCGCCAGTTTGCAGTGCACGCGTAATCCCGGCAGATCAAGGAAGGCATTGGCGCAGCCCTGGCGTTTTTGCTGGCGCTCACGGGCTTCGGCCACTTGCGCCGAGGCCTTTGCGGTGTTGTCGCCAGGCTGCAGGGTCGGATTGATTGCCGTCGTTTCGCGGGCGACGGTGAGGTGCAAATCGATACGATCCAGCAACGGCCCCGAAAGTTTGTTGCGGTAGCGCTGGATCTGCTCCGGCGTGCAACGGCAGCGCCCGCTGGGCTCGCCGAGGTAGCCGCAGGGGCAGGGGTTCATGGCTGCGACCAGCTGGAATCGCGCCGGGAAGCTGACTCGGTCACGCGCACGGGAAATCACGATATGGCCTGATTCCAGCGGTTCGCGCAGCACCTCCAGCACTTTTCGATCAAATTCCGGCAGCTCATCCAGAAACAACACGCCGTGATGGGCCAGGGTAATTTCCCCCGGCTGCGGCTTTGACCCGCCGCCGACGAGCGCCGGGCCAGATGCCGAATGGTGTGGCTGACGAAACGGCCGATGAGGCCAATGGCTCAGCGGCGCAAGGCTGACCACCGACTGAATCGCCGCCACCTCCAGCGCTTCATGCTCGCTCAAGGGCGGCAGTAACCCGGGAAGCCGGCTGGCGAGTAATGTTTTGCCCGTACCTGGCGGGCCGCTGAACAGCAAGTTATGAGCCCCCGCCGCCGCAATCAGCAAGGCGCGTTTGGCCGCCAATTGGCCCTGCACTTCACTCAAGTCTGGATAAGGTTTGTTCAGATACTGCAAACCGTCGGACTTATACGGTTCAATCGGCACATGCCCATTCAAATGGGCCACCACTTGCAGCAAGTGATCCACTGCAATGACCTTCAAGCCCGACGCCAGGCACGCTTCCTCGGCATTCGCCCGCGGCACTATCAAGGTGCGCCCGGCCTTGCGCGCAGCCAACGCTGCAGGCAACACGCCTTTTACCGCGCGCACCTCGCCGGACAGCGCCAATTCCCCGAGGCACTCCACGTCATCGAGCATCAGTGACGGCACCTGCACACTCGCCGCAAGAATCCCCAGGGCAATCGCCAAATCAAAGCGCGCGCCATCCTTGGGCAGGTCGGCTGGCGCGAGGTTGAGGGTGATGCGGCGGGCGGGGTATTGCAGCGCGGAGTTGAGAATGGCACTGCGCACGCGGTCCTTGCTTTCCTTCACGGCGGTTTCGGGCAGGCCCACCAGCGTCAGGGACGGCAGACCATTGGCCATGTGCACTTCTACGGTGACGGCAGGGGCTTCAACGCCAATTTGGGCGCGGCTGTGGACGATGGCGAGGGACATGCTCGTTCCTTGAGTGGAGGGCCGCTTCCTGCGGGTGTTTCAAGGGTAGACGAGGTGGGGAGGGGTGAGGCGGGGAGTGTTTACAGGACGTATCAGAAGGGCCCAGCAGCTCAATGAGCTGTTGGACTTTTGCTATTTTTTTAAATTTAACTTAATTACACTTTTATTTTGGCTTTGCTTCAGTGGAGTGTAAGGAGAATTTATCGCTGTATATTTATGTGTGAGATAATTTGTCCATAAGCCTATTATTCGAGACCTAGTTATATGTCCTTGTCATTTTGAGTTGATATCCCTTCATGCAATTTTGAAGCATGGGCGGCAATAAAAGGAGGGGGTAGCGCGTTGCCAATCATTAGTGCTATTGATTCTTTGCCATGGAGTGTGTTGAAACGATAGTTTAGTGGGAATCCTTGGAGTGCTGCTGCCTCTCGGAGCGTAATAGTTCTGTCATCTGATGGGTGAAGAAATCGGCCTTTCGAGGGGTTGAAGCATCCGCTAGTGATTGTAGGAGCTACGTCATCCCAAGCCATACGTCCATAAACATCGTTAAAGCCATTAGTTCTCTTATGACAAGCTAATTGAAATTCCTCTGGTAAGTCTGCACGACTTCCTCCATCTTTCGGAATATGTTTGATCAACGCCATAACTTTTTCAGTTCTACGCTCTGGCATAGCATGAAGTGCGTCTGTTGTCGACGAGCGCGCAGGAATATGGGCAATAGCGTTGCGAACGGTAACTCGTTTAGTATGTTTTTCACCCACGACTGGCTGATGAACGCGAGACGCTAGCAATATTAATCTTTTCCGGCGCTGCGGAACGCCATAATCAGCGGCGTCCAAGATTTGCACTACGTAAGAATAGCCAAGGGTTTCGATGCCTTTACATAGGGTTAAAAATCTACTGTCATCGGCCAACGCGGGGACATTTTCCATCATTATGCACTTTGGAAGCATCTCTTCGGCAAAGCGCAGAAAGTCGCTGACCAGGTCATTTCTGGGGTCGAATACGGATGATCCCTTATTTTTTGTCCTCAACCTAGAGAACCCTTGGCAGGGAGGGCATCCTGCTAGCAAGTCAAGGTCACCTACTTCTAGACCGAGCTCGGCTAAGATAGCCGATGCATTCAGTGTACGAATGTCTTCCGAATAAAGCTTCACGTTGGGATGGTTGAGAGCGTAGGTCTCTTGAGCTTTTGGGTTGATCTCCACTGCTGCTGCGACACGAAACCCGGCCTGCTTGAGCCCAACGCTTAGGCCTCCGCAGCCGCTGAATAAATCAAGTGCGGTGAGTTTAGGATTTTTTGGAATACTTGACATAATTTTGTGTTCGCAATTGGCTTAGGCAGTTTCTTCAACATGGATTCAGCTTGGGACTGCTAGCCACCGTTTCAACGTTGCTCGCACGGCAGATAAATCTGCATTCCCGTCGGGCAGCGCAGCAAGCAAATAGCGAACCACCCCTAGAAATCCCTCAGCAGTTTGCCCATGTCCAATTTTGTTGTGAAGCGCTTTTTTGAAATCCTCGGAGGTTACCAGCCCTTTTCGCTCTGGCGGCGAGAGAAGAATGGCATCAGGGCATTTCTGTGGCAGATAATCGAGCCGCAATCGAACCCAACCCAGATATGCTAGTTGATGTGTGACTTTATCTTTGGCGTTGCCTTTAACATCATTCCCTCCGTTGAGCGGAAATTGCGGCCGACAGCCCATTTCATTAAAAATAAGATCTTCTAATTTTCTATGGTCTAGAGGCGCTAAGCTAGCTGGGTCTGTGAAACTTTGTACAACTCTCTGATCACCATCTAAAAAGACGTAGCAATCGGATTCTGCTGTGATGTGCGTTGGAATCTGTTTGCAAACAATCCCGTTTGCCCCCCCAGGCGCGACGACTATTTCAAGTGCACTTTGTTCGCCGAGGTCTAGCCCCTCCATTGCGCGTTCAACTACTGCTTTAGCAAGAGGATCCTCAACATATATACGTTTTTTATCCCCAAGGGTCTTGCCCAGCCGGTTTAAGGCTATAAAAGGGGAGCATTCGTTTAAAACCCTTGTTTTACCTGTCCCATTATCTTCGAATACTTTTAGTGCATTTGGAGGTAGATCTTGAATGAAGTCAAATGAATGTGTGGAGATAACAATTTGTAAGTGTTTTTTCTTGATTTCAGACAGTAAAAATATTAAAAGCTCGCGTTGAGCCCCGGGATGTAGGGAAGTTTCGGGTTCGTCGAGTAGAACGAGTGAATATTTCGGCGCGGAAATTATGCGGACTACCAAAGTTACAATGGCTATTTCACCACTGCCAGCAAACGCTTCAGAATATTTGAAGCCACGATCGAAAACGACGCTAATATCCCCACCTTTCTGCTCAGGATAAAGCGAGTGCTTTATGTACTGGGCTGATTGATATGGTCGGCCTAAAATCTTAGAAACCTGCGCGAGCTCTTCATCAGTCAATAGTCGATTTTCGAAGACTCGCTCCCTGCCTCCACCAAGCATCCAACTAGAGGCATTACGGTCAATTACACTTTTGAGCTTCCTAGCTCCAGCTCGCATCTCTGCATGCTTTGCCGCGATCTGCTCAGTACTTGTGCCAAAGTTAAAAGTCCTGTCAAAAGCGCCAATTATTACTTTCATGTTCATGTATACAACAGTTTTTTGTACAGGATTCCAACGGTCCTTGTCTTTTCTCGCATAAGGTTTTTCTGGCATTGGCAACATATCGTCACCTTTGGTCACCTTTGTTGGTTCCCAGTACTCATAGTCTCTTTTTTTGCTGTAAATTCTAGCCTTTCTGGTCTCTACGACATCTTTATAAGTCTGGTGCCAGTGTCCATAAATATAGCGAGGTGGATCTTGAACTTTTGTCGAAATCGGATCCATTGCAGTGGAAAACCAAAATTTTGCAGTGGTTTCACCATCCGGCATTCCTTGAAGCGCATGTAGCACTGAACTCTTGCCTATACCATTCGCTCCGACTAGCGCGGTTAGTGGAAAAGGAAACTCTATCCTAGAACCAGGTTCAAGACCTTTAAAATTTGGGAATCTGGCGTGAGTTATGTAGTGAAGTAGTGGGGCGCCCGGCTTGAAGTTTAATAGTTCTTGTATTAATGCTTCTATTATTTTGCTTGGCATTGCCTTTTCTCGCGCTGTAGATTTTTTGCTAGATTTTAATGGTGTCAGAGGGGGATCCCCCCTCTGGTCATGATACTGTCTATGTTTTTATTTGGGTGTTTATAGATATTTCGTATAATCTTGCTTCGCCTACGCCCTGAGAAAATCGCTCTTCATCAAATCGTTTTGGACTTAAATACCAAGCTTGAGCGATTTTGCGCCGTGACGCAAGAATTGCAGCCGCCACAGCCTGAATTTTAGAGCCGGTCAAGCCCAGCTCTATGTTTGCTCCGGCAGATGAATATATATCCAAGTAGCGATCATCTATATATTTTAATATGTTTTCTAGACTATATCCGTCAACTTTCGTAACAGCCGAGCTTTGAAAATTTTGGCATACGAACTCTGCTGCATAATTAGCTACACGAGCTCGGGGTTCGTCGCCTATAGGAGCAATTATCTCCACGTAATCAAATTCTCTCCGATCCAATAGGGAGGAAAGTCGTTCGTGTTTTGCGGAGGCGAATGCGAGTAAGGCGCGACTGCGTGATAAATCAACTTGCTCGTCTATAAGTTTGATATCAGAATAAGGACCAATTTCACCTTTTAGAACTTTCCCTAAGCTCTCCAATAGGGCCAAAGGGTTATGGGACTCCTCGGCATCAAAAATATTCTGGAGCTCTTCTTGCAACGGATAATGCTGCAGTGCAGACATATGCAGAACATACACTTTCCCCTTGTCCTGAAGCTCCCGTTGAATGGAAGTAAAAATTACAGGTTTTGGTAGTCCTGAAATATCAATTAGACCAACGCCTCCGAAGCGAGGCAGATTTGGATTTCCCGTTCGGTAAGTAGTTTCATGTATTTCTACTCCTGCATTTTTCCACAGTTTCCTGATCTCTTTCGCACGCCCCGCCTGATCATACTTTAACGCGTGGATGTTCACTGATTTTACGTTGTTTGCTAGCAGTTTGTTTGATGCTAGTGTTCTCTCTTCGAAGCCCAGTCCAACGAGAACGTCTGTGATATCTAGTGTTCCGAGGGTGTTAATTTGAATTTCATTTATTTTTACGTCAATCGTTTTTGCGCTGTATGTGTCACCATCTATTTCGTTATCTTTTTCTATTTCTATTCCTTCTTGGAATAAGCTTGTTTGGACATTAACTTCGATCGAAGATGGATCGTGTGGTTGCGTAGAAAACGTTTCTGTTATTGAAGTAATCTCAAGCTCAGTCTTGATCTGGTTTTTGAGTAGTATCTCTTTGTCTGGCTTTCCAAGCCACTCTCTGAGATCTTCGCCGGACAGCTCAAATCGATCTCGATCAGCTAGTCCTATAAAAGCGGCCAAGCCATAAATTTTCCTATAGCTGAGCTTAAACTGCTGCATTGGATTCGAGTCTTTTGTTTTCGTCCTTGGGGCGCCACCGCCAGCGTAGACGAATACTCCAGCATCAATTAACTCTCGAAGTTGATCTATTTGAGCTGTTAGGCTTTCTTGATCCTCCGTCATGACCCTAACGTAGATGGAGGAGTATTGTCTAAGGCGCTGGGTGCTCTGAGGGTTTTTTTGGCTTTCACGATAAGATCTAGTAAGTAAGTCGTGGGCGGACTGCGCAAAAGCTAAGGCATGATCTTTATAATACCCGCCTCTTCTATTGAGGTCATATAGTCTTCTTGAACTTATCGCTTGAAAGCAGTCAGCTTGTATGTTGTCCGCAATGGGTACGTTTATGTGAGACCTGTTGGATGATGCTCTTTTAATTATTTCTTCATAGAGCTTTACTACATCTCCAATATCACCAACACAGACACTGGTGAGGCAGGATATGCCACGATAAGCCTGTTTTTTTTCTTTAGATGTTGAGCTTGATGATGCTATTTCTCGTGCGACTTGTTCTAGAGGAATATCTCCTAGTAGCTGGCGAGGAGTATACTTCGGATGTGATATGTGGAAGTTTGCGCGCTGTTGAAGTATTCTCTCGACAAAGTCCTCACCTTTTCCTTTGCCGTTAGAATTAATGGTGTCGTAGACATCGGCCCCAAGATCGAAAACAGCAAGGTCTCTATCAACTCTAATAGGATGGATTCTTCCGGGAGATCTTAAACCTAATTCTATAGTCTGCCATTCGGAAGTAAACTTGAATGCGCAAATCGGATTTTGAAAAAGTAGTGCAGTCAGGATCTCGTCGATTCTGTCGAGCTCTAGATATCTCGTAGATACATCGTCAAGTAAAAAGAATACCGAAGAGTTTGAAATTACGTCACTACAACTTCTGAATTGTTCAGCGAGATGAGGGAATATGTCGGACGGAGATTGTTTGACCAAAAAATCATTGCTGCCTCTGGAAGTTAATACTGCGATATGCTCTAGGCGTCTTTCAAGATCGTCGATCGATGAAGCATCCTTGAGCGATTCTCCGCCTTCAAGATAGTCCGAGACAGCATGGCTGAGTTTTGAGTGTGCATTCGATATTACATTTGTGGATGCTAGATCTCGCAGATGCATTAAAGCTCTTGCGGCTTGGAGCGCGTAATATACATATAGCCGAGTTAATCTTTGCTCCAGTTTGGCGTTCGATTGTCGGAGATCTAAGAGGCGTTGCGCCGATACAAATAGACCAACGAAACCATCTCCGCGAACGCGCTCTACAGCATGTTTCGACTCTTCATTTTCACTTAGTGCAGCTCTAGCGTGAATGTCCAGAGCTCTGAGTAGCATGGTTTTACCACAGCCGCGCATTCCTGTGATAATCTGCGGTCCGGGTTTCGTAACCTCGGATAACCAGCGTCCGTCAGGATCCACAAGCAATCTTGGTACATCCCAAGAAACGAGTGTCTGAGCATTATAATGGTCGGCAAACCCCTTTAACTTAAATGGTGCACTCCAAGGCTTCCAAGGCTGTGCGGCGCGATAATATGCTTCCTCTATCTGCCCAATAAGATCGCTGGGGTTTGGCTGGCGGATATTCTGCGCGTCAGTTAACAGGCTATGAACGATCCCTTGCAGCGCTAGGGCTGTCCGGTAGTCTCGGTCTTCTAATTTTGATGGGTCAGAAAGTAGTCGGTCTAGAAGCGAATCAACATGTTCGGCGATGAATAATAAATCCCCTTGCCTGCTCCCACCGCTTTTGCTGGCGTCTGAGATACTTCCAAGGTCAATAGCCTTCACTCTAATAGAGTCATCTATTGCACTTTGTCTACGACCGGTTGGAGGTAGTTGCTCAACTATTAAGTTTTCAGCATGTAGATCATTGTGATTCAGTTCATTGACTTCAAATTCTGCTCTGATTCTTAAGAGATCAATTGCTATTTGGCATATCGTCGCTGAAGAAGGAATGATGGTCCCAGTAATATAATCACGAAGTAAGTCGCCACTAACAAAGTCCAGAACAGTTACGTGGCATGATAAAACTGACCCATCCGAAAATTTAATATTTTCGTCAAAGCGGTCATCTATACCTACTACGTGCTCAGCGGATTCGGCAAGCCGCGCGTGTAATTTTGTTTCTTCCTCAAAGGAAGTTTTTAAGAAGAAGGTGTAAAATTCGACGGGTGCGATTTTAAGCACATATTTTCTTTTGAAGGGGCCTTTTTCCGCTACAAAAGCTGCGCCATAGAATCCTCTTCCGAGATCTCGTATTACGGAGTACTCTCTAATCTGAGCAGGGCGCTCTTTCAGAACAAAGCCATACTCTCTTTGGCACGACGGGCATTTGTCTGTTAGTGTTTTCTCTGAATAATCTTGCGCGGGGCAAAAAAAACAACAGTATTTACTCATTGCTTGCTACTCCCTTGCCTATTCTAATCAGCTATACTGGTGAGCTGTTTAAGTCCCTGGTTGTATATGATTGTTATTTATGTCTATGTGTCAGCTCCATCAGAAAGTTTCATGAGGATTATTCATACTCAAGCATACGGTCTGTATGGCAATTTCATGCCGGATGCATAAAATGCTAGGCGACAAAAAATCTAACCTTGCATAAGAAAGCGCGTTAATTTCCATTTAGTTGCCTCTCCATCGGTCTCTCCGTGTGCGCCGGCCCTTAGCATCATTTTTTTGACATTAGCTAAGAGCGTGTCAATCAACGGCCTGGTGCCACTTATAAAAACTCAGCAAGGCGTACGCAGTTTTACCACCAAAGCATCCTCTCAGGGTACTAGCAGATTCACAAAATATGGAGTCGTGGATGAGGTGGTTTTCAGTGCATTGCTGAAGCGGGCGAGGAGTGTCTGTTGCTGGTCTGCTGAAAAAGTGCGGCGACAGCTCTATTTTTCTCTTTCTGCGCCCCACGTATTGCCGATTGTTGAAGCATCAGAGCCGACGTTGCGACGACTCTGGCTTCCTGTGTGTGCGGAGGCGGCCACAACAGTTCTGATTTTTTCTAGCGTTTTTTGTAGCTGCACCGTCTGACAGAGAGTTCGGTTTTTACGATTTTCGCACTAACCCAATGAGCGCTTAATATATTGTTTATTTGTTTGCCGATTGGGGTCGATCGCTGCGTTTCCACCAAGCTAGTTTTTTCTTTCCATGTGTGCGGGCGGGTTCTGGAAGCATGTGCGGGACGTCTTGTAGCCTTATCCATGTCTGATTGTTCCAATGTAGAAGGCTAAGAGACGTCTTTGGCCAATCTAACAAACTCAGAATTGGATGATCACAATTGGTCCCTTTTCGCGCATCGCGTATGGCGGGAACAACGTCGTGCGTTAGCCACTCCCGAAGACTTCGATACTCCGGGCAATAGTGGTAAATCAGAAGCGCGTAGACCCCCGACTCACTGATCAGCAGTGTCCGTTCGACAGCACCATGATGGAGCGCCCTTCGATATTGATGTTGATCCGAATCCAGCTTACGCAACGCTCGCTCGTCCAAATAGAGCCTCAACAACCGACCCAAATCACGTGCGCTGAACCAAGCCTGGTTCTCCAGTAAGAGCGCATGAAGATGCAGATTGTGCCGCTTAAACACATGAGGAATAAGGTGATCGTTTTCCATGGTGCAGTACCCATATTCGCTTGAGAGGACTGCCGTTTACCGTCGCCAAACGATAAGGGTGGCAGCTGCGTGCGGGTTGGCGAGCCGGTGCAAGCGAATACCGGCAGACCCTGAGGTCTCCCACACACAGCCGCCATAAAACGAGTCGGGGTATGCCCGATATCGGATTGTGAACGCTTTGCGTCGCAAGCTTTCCGGGTCGCCAAACCCAGCGCTGAATGTTCAGCAGCGAGCAGCCTAAAGAGATAGGGCATTGCGATGCTATCGGAAAACATTATCGCACGTCGTAGGAAGGTTCCTGAAGGCGTGCGCTGGATGAGGATAGTTGGAAGACCATTGCAGCCTTCCCATCAGTTCCAAGAGATCCGTTTACTCAGCCGAGGTCGGCGTCAATCGCGCTTCCAGCTCGGCGACTTTCGCTTCCAGACTCTCCAGCCGTGCACGCGTGCGCGCCAACACCACCATCTGGCTATCAAACTCTTCCCGGCTCACGAGATCGAGCTTGCTGAAGCCGCTTTGCAGCAGCGCCTTGAACTGGCTTTCGATTTCATTGCGGGGCAGCGGGGTTTCGCCGCTGAACAGGCGAGAGGCGTGGCCGCTCAGGGCGTCGAGGAGGTCTTTGGGCGCGAGCATGGGAAATATTCCGGAAAAACTGTTGGCGGGCAGTGTATCACGCACCGTCTATAGTCTTTTTCATGGCCGGCGGCGCACGCTTTTCGCGCAGCGGGCCGGGCAGTCGCGCACTGTTTAGGTGCGCATTGGTGCTGCCGAAAAGCCCCGAAGGTGGGCTTAAGTGGGCAACGGACTGATTTCAGTGATTTTTATGGAGCTGGCAAGGTTTCTGCTTAGACGATCATGACCCATGCACTGATGCAGTCGCTGTGACGAATGCAGTGCGCCGACGGATCAGGGGTACAGGTTTAGTCACCAGTGGTTCGCTGGTGTCGCAACGGCAAATGCCGAGGCGACGACGCGTTACAAAGCCAGGCACTGCGCTTAGACTTGAGACGGGTTTGTTTTCCTGGGGCAAGTCCACCAATTCGGGAGAGAGTTTTCATGAAGCTAGTCACTGCCATCATCAAGCCGTTCAAGTTGGACGATGTACGCGAGTCGTTGTCCGAGATCGGCGTGCAGGGCATTACCGTTACTGAGGTCAAAGGCTTCGGTCGGCAGAAGGGTCACACCGAGCTGTATCGCGGCGCGGAATACGTGGTCGATTTTCTGCCAAAGGTGAAGATTGATGTCGCCATTGACGACAAGGATCTTGACCGGGTTATCGAGGCGATAACCAAGGCGGCCAACACCGGCAAGATCGGTGACGGCAAGATCTTCGTGGTTAATCTGGAACAGGCTATTCGCATCCGTACCGGCGAAACCGATACCGACGCAATCTAAGCCGCCAAACCCCCAACGCCCCAGGAGAAAACAATATGACTCTGCGTAAATTCGCAGGGCTAGGAGCCCTGTTGTCCCTCGTAATGCCGGCCCTGGCATTGGCGGCGGACCCAGTCCCAGCTCCAGTCCTCAATTCCGGCGACACGGCATGGATGCTCACATCCACCGCGCTGGTGCTGTTCATGACTATTCCGGGCCTGGCGCTGTTCTACGGCGGCATGGTTCGCTCCAAAAACATTCTGTCGGTGATGATGCAGTGCTTCGCCATCACTGGCCTGATCTCCATTCTGTGGTTCGTGTACGGCTATAGCCTGGCATTCGACACGACCGGTATGGAAGCAGGCGTGGTCAACCTCAACTCGTTTGTGGGTGGCTTGTCCAAACTGTTCCTCTCGGGTGTGACCCCGGCCAGCATCACCGGCCCGGCGGCGTTGTTTCCTGAGTCGGTATTCATCACCTTCCAGATGACCTTCGCGATCATCACTCCGGCGCTGATCGTCGGTGCTTTCGCCGAGCGTATGAAGTTCTCCGCGATGCTGATCTTCATGGGCATCTGGTTCACCCTGGTTTACGCACCGATTGCCCACATGGTGTGGGGCGGTCCGGGTTCGTTGCTGGGCGACTGGGGCGTGCTGGACTTCGCTGGCGGCACCGTGGTGCACATCAACGCTGGTGTGGCTGGCCTGGTGGCGTGCCTGGTACTCGGCAAGCGTAAAGGCTTCCCGACCACCCCAATGGCACCGCACAACCTGGGTTACACCCTGATCGGCGCCGCGATGCTGTGGGTTGGCTGGTTCGGCTTCAACGCTGGCTCCGCTGCTGCGGCCAACGGCACTGCCGGCATGGCGATGCTCGTCACTCAGATCGCTACCGCTGCTGCGGCGCTGGGCTGGATGTTCGCCGAGTGGGTCACTCACGGTAAGCCAAGCGCACTGGGCATTGCCTCGGGTGTCGTTGCGGGCCTGGTGGCAATCACTCCGGCTGCCGGCACCGTGGGCCCAATGGGCGCTCTGGTGATTGGTCTGGCGGCTGGCGTAGTGTGCTTCTTCTGCGCCACTACCCTGAAACGCAAACTGGGCTACGACGACTCCCTGGACGCCTTCGGCGTGCACGGTATCGGCGGTATTCTCGGCGCGATCCTGACCGGCGTGTTCGCAGCGCCTTCCATGGGCGGCTTCAACGCGGCCACCACTGACATCGCGGCGCAAGTCTGGATCCAGTGCAAGGGCGTCGGCTTCACCGTGATCTACACGGCCATCGTGACCTTCATCATCCTCAAGGTGCTGGATGCGGTCATGGGCCTGCGGGTTACCGACGAAGAAGAGGCCGTGGGTCTCGACCTGGCGCAACACAACGAACGCGGTTACAACTTGTAAGTACGTGTAAAAAAGATGCCCGGCTTGCCGGGCATTTTTTTGTCTGGCGTTTGTCTGTGATAGGGCGCTGTAGCGGTTTTTACGCAAAGTTTGTGATGCAGCGCACGCGGCACTTTTCAGCGTGCGAAAGTCTTACAGGTATGTAGGCGTATTCGACACTTTGTTTTTTCCCAGAGCGCGCTAGAATGCGCGCCGATGGGCGGAGAACTGTATGTGGCAACAGACCCTGATTACCCTGCGGGCCAAGCCCCGGGGCTTTCACCTGGTGACAGACGAGTTGCTCGCCGGCTTGCCTGAATTGAAGGCGTGCCGTGTGGGCCTGTTGCATCTGTGGCTGCAGCACACCTCGGCCTCGTTGACGGTCAACGAGAATGCCGACCCGGCGGTGCGCCGTGACTTCGAGCGTTTTTTCAACTCGCTGGTGCCGCAAGGGCGTGCAGGGTTCGAACATAACGACGAAGGCCCGGATGATCTGCCGGCGCACTTCAAGGCCAGTCTTCTGGGCTGTCAGCTGAGTTTGCCAGTGAACGCTGGCCGTTTGGCGATAGGGACCTGGCAAGGTGTTTATCTGGGCGAGCACCGTGATCATGGCGGTGCTCGTAAAGTCCTCGCCACCTTGCACGGTGATGGGGCATAAGCCGCTGGTCATCCAGCGGATGATGATTTTATCCGGCGACCTCGACAGAGGGTGAAGCTGGGCTATAACTAATCTGCTTTTCGCAAGTCATGAGGTAGAACATGAGCGACGATGATCTGGAAACCGACGAACTCGAAGTAGGTGACGAAGACGACACCGAAGAAGGCCTTGAAGCGGCAGTCGAAGACGTTGCTGACGAGGGCGATGACGGTGGCGAAGACGCGCCTGCCAAAGTTGCCAAGGGCAAAGCCAAGGCTGCAGTGTCGGTAGACGAGCTGCCAAGCGTTGAAGCCAAGAACAAAGAGCGCGATGCGCTGGCCCGTGCGATGGAAGAATTCCTCGCTAAAGGCGGCAGAGTGGTCGAAGTTGAGCCTAACGTGGTTGCCGATCCGCCCAAGAAGCCGGATAACAAGTACGGCAGCCGCCCTATTTAAAGGGTTGTTGCAGGCTTATGTGAGAAAGCCCGCCGTCGCTGCGGGCTTTTTCATGCCTGGAATAAATGCCTACCAGTCACTATCCATCAAATGTGGGAGCTGGTGTTACTGCCAGCTTTGCAGCAATGGCGGTAGCTCGTTCAGGTTACGAATCTGCGCATCCGGTTTTTTGTCCCCTTCCCAGGCTTTGCCCGTCGGGTTGAACCACACCGCCCGCAGCCCTGCCTGTTGCGCCCCGGCGATGTCATCGCCCGGGTGATCACCGATATGCACCGCCTGGCTCGCGTCCACGCCACCGCGCTGTAACGCTTCCTGAAACAGTCGCGCGTCCGGCTTGGCAATGCCTATATCTTCGGCGCGCAGGGCAAAGTGAAAGTAGTCGGCCAGGCCAACGCGCTGCACGTCAGCGTTGCCGTTGGTGATCACGCCCAGCAGGAAATGCTCGCGCAATGCCTGAAGCATGGGCTCAGCCTCGGGGAACGGCGTGAGTTGATGCCGCGCATGGATGAACGCCTCGTAGCACACGTCCGCCATTTCAGTGGCCTGCGGCTGTGGATAACCCGCCTCTTCAAACGCGTGCATCAGCACACGGTGGCGCAGGATGCTGATGCGGTATTTCAGCTCGGGATGACGTTCCAGTACAGCCTGGCGCAGCTTGGCGAAGTGCTCCAGCGGCAGGTCGCCGACCTGTGAGGCGTTTACCGCCAGCCATTCACGCATCGACGCTTCGGCGCCAATGATCACGGGTACGTTGTCCCAGAGTGTATCGTCCAGGTCGAAGGTAATCAGCTTGATACTCATGAGTCGCCGCCCTTGATGCGTTTGGCCCGTGGATGGGCGCTGTCGTACACCGTTGCGAGGTGCTGGAAGTCGAGGTGGGTATAAATCTGCGTGGTCTTGATGTCGGCGTGGCCGAGCAGTTCCTGCACGGCGCGCAGGTCCTGGGATGATTCCAGCAGGTGGCTGGCAAAGGAGTGACGCAGCATGTGCGGGTGCAAGTTTTGCCCCAGTTCACGTTCGCCCGCCGCCTTCACCCGCAGTTGAATGGCGCGCGGGCCGAGGCGTCGGCCTTGCTGGCTGACAAACACCGCGTCGTCCGCCGGGTTGGTCAGCAGGCGCAGTGGCAGCCATAGTTGCAGGGCTTCACGCGCCTTGCGGCCCACCGGCAAAACGCGAGTTTTGCTGCCCTTGCCGAGGACTTGCACCAGGCCGTCCGCGAGGTCGAGTTGGTCGAGGTTGAGGCCTGTCAGCTCCGACAGGCGCAAGCCTGAGGAATAAAACAGCTCAAGGATCGCCTGGTCGCGATGGGCCAGGAAGTCATCCTCGACGGCACCGTCAAGCAGCTGCAGGGCGCGATCGGTATCCAGCGTCTTGGGCAGGCGCCGCTCGCCCTTGGGGGGAGACAAGCCATTGGCCGGGTCGTGGTCGCACAGGCCTTCGCGATTGAGGTAGTGATAAAGCCCGCGCACCGCCGACAACAGGCGAGACAGGCTGCGCGATGACTGGCCCGACTGGTGCAGGCGCGCGATCAGGCTGCGCAGGTTCTGGATATCCAGCGTCTTCCAACTGCTGATGTGCTGTTTTTCGCAGTACGCCAACACCTTGTTAAGGTCTCGCCGGTACGCTTCCAGGGTATGGGGTGACACCTGGCGCTCGTTGCGCAGGTGAGCGCAGTAAGCGTCCAGTTGCCGTTCCATGGCTAGCGCACCGCGCGCAGGGCGGTGGTGAAGCGCGGCAAGACGCGGCCCAGCACTTCGGCGATGTAGGTCAAAAACAGCGTGCCCACCGAGCTTTTATAGTGCGCAGGGTCTCGGCTGGCGATGGCTAGTACGCCGTGCAGGCCCTGGTGGCTGAGGGCGACCACGGCGGTAGAGCCGATCTGTTGGCGCTGTTCGGCGCCAAACAGGAAGTCCAGTTCGTGCTCACGCAAGGTGCCGCTGATGGTCTTGCCTTCCGACAACAGGCCACCGATGGCGGTTTGTGCTTCGCTGCCGTTGACCCAGCGGCCCACGGGCATCGGGTTGTCGCTGAACAGGATCAGGCTGACAAACGGCACCTGAAAGTCCTGGCGCAGGCTGTCTTCCACGGCGATCACGGTTTCTTCCAGGCTGGTGGCGTCCATCAGCGTCAGAATCAGGCGGCGGGTTTTGTCGAAAAGGCGGTCGTTGTCGCGGGCGACGTCCATCAGGTGCGAGAGCTTGTGGCGCATTTCGATGTTGCGCTCGCGCAAAATCTTCATTTGCCGCTCCACCAGCGACACGGTATCGCCGCGCTGGTGGGGAATGCGCAAGGCCGGCAGCAGCTCTTCGTGTTCGACGAAGAAGTCCGGATTAGCCTCAAGGTACGCCGCGACTGCAGCGGCCTCCAGGCTTTCGCTCGGGGATGATTGGGCGGGTACTTGAGGCTTATCGGTCATTGGCTTTGCTCACTCATAGACGGACCTGTCCTTCGTATACACGCGAGGCCGGCCCGGTCATCAACACCGGGTGGCCAGGGCCTGCCCATTCGATGGACAAACGTCCGCCGGGCAGGTCGATCAGCAGGGGCGAGTCCATCCACCCCTGGCTAATCGCGGCCACGGCAGCGGCGCAAGCACCGGTACCGCAGGCCTGGGTTTCGCCGGCGCCGCGTTCCCACACGCGCAATTGCGCGCGGGAACGGTCGATCACCTGCATAAAGCCCACGTTCACCCGTGCCGGAAAGCGCGGGTGATGTTCGATCTTCGGCCCCAGTTCATGCACCGGGGCGTTATTGATATCGTTGACCCGCAGCACGGCATGAGGGTTGCCCATGGACACGGCGGCGATGTCGACCGTCTGGCCATCCACATCAAGCGCGTAGCTGTTGGCCTGCTCGGGGGCCTGGAACGGAATGTCCGCCGGCACCAGGCGTGGCGCGCCCATGTTGACGCTGATCTGGCCGTCGCTGCGCACGTCCAGCTCGATCACGCCGCTCTTGGTCTCGACGCGAATCTGGCGCTTGGCAGTCAGGCGTTTGTCCAGCACAAAGCGGGCAAAGCAGCGCGCACCGTTGCCGCACTGTTCCACTTCGGAACCGTCGGCGTTGAAGATCCGATAACGGAAGTCCACGTCCGGGTTGCCCGGTGCTTCCACCAGCAGCAGTTGGTCAAAACCAATCCCGGTGTGACGGTCGCCCCACTGTTTGGCGTGTTTGGGCAGAATGTGCGCGTGCTGGCTGACCAGGTCGAGGACCATGAAATCGTTGCCCAGCCCGTGCATCTTGGTAAAACGCAGCAGCATGGCTTACTCCGGCAGCAGGCTTTCGCCAGCATACAACTCGGCTACCGTCTCGCGGCGACGCACTTCAAACGCTTGATCACCGTCCACCAGCACCTCGGCGGCACGGCCGCGTGTGTTGTAGTTGGAGCTCATGACAAACCCGTAGGCACCGGCCGAATGCACGGCCAGCAAGTCACCTTCTTCGAGGGTCAGCTGACGATCCTTGGCCAGGAAGTCGCCGGTCTCGCAGATCGGGCCGACGATGTCATAGGCACGGCCAGCGCCTTCGCGCGGCGTTACCGCAGTGACATTCATCCAGGCCTGGTACAGCGCCGGGCGGATCAGGTCGTTCATCGCCGCATCGACGATGGCGAAATCCTTGTATTCGGTGTGCTTGAGGTACTCGACCTGGGTCAACAGTACGCTGGCGTTGGCGACGATATAACGGCCGGGCTCGAACATCAGGGTCAGGCCGCGGCCTTCAGTGCGCTCGCGCACAGCCTGGATGTAATCGGCGATTTGCGGCGGCTCTTCATCGCGATAACGCACGCCTACACCACCACCGAGGTCGATGTGCTGCAGGTAGATGCCGCATTCGCCGAGGCGATCGGTCAGCGCCAGCAGGCGATCGAGGGCATCCAGGAACGGCGGCAGGGTGGTCAGTTGCGAGCCGATATGGCAGTCGACACCCAGCACGTCCAGGTTCGGCAGTTGGGCGGCGCGGATGTACACGTCCTCGGCGTCGGCAATGGCGATGCCGAACTTGTTCTCTTTGAGACCGGTAGAAATGTACGGGTGGGTGCCGGCATCGACGTCCGGGTTGACGCGCAGGGAGATCGGCGCGCGAACGCCCAGCTCGGCCGCGACAACCTGCAGTCGTTCCAGCTCGTCGGTGGATTCGATGTTGAAGCAATGGACGCCAACTTCGAGGGCGCGGCGCATGTCTTCGCGGCTTTTACCAACACCGGAGAACACAATCTTTTCAGGCTTGCCGCCCGCTGCCAGCACACGTTCCAGCTCGCCACGGGAAACGATGTCGAAACCGGCGCCAAGACGCGCCAGGACATTCAGTACACCCAGGTTGGAGTTGGCCTTGACCGCGTAGCACACCATGTGTGGAACGCCGGCCAGTGGGTCGGTAAAGGAGCGGTATTGGGCTTCGATGTGCGCACGGGAGTACACATAGGTCGGGGTGCCAAAGCGCTCGGCAATCGCAGACAGCGCCACACCTTCCGCGAACAGCTCGCCGTCCCGGTAGTTAAAAGCGTCCATGGGTTTCCCTTATTCGTAGGTGTCGTGCTTGTGCGCTTTTGATGGCTTTTGCGACGATTGCGCCTGGTCATTCGGGTCTTTGCTGTCATCGGGCAGATACAGCGGGCCTTTTTGACCACAGGCACTAACGAGGCAAGCGACCGCGACGAGCGCAGCGAGGGAAGAGATCAGGCGCTTCATGGCGAAATCCTTGAATATGCATTAATTGCGCCCGAGTATACCGACCACCCGCCAGCTTGCCTATGCGCTGAAATACCCGTCCGGCGGGGGTTTGCCGAGAGCGTTGCGAAGCAGGCTACGCTTGCTGAGTATTTTTCCTGCAGCTGGCGCGGATGAAATCGGTATCCTTTGCAATCGGCGAGGCTCGCCCGTATCGTGCGGCGCTTGAGCAAAACCAGACACTTTTGAGGTTGCCACAATGAGTTTGACCGAAGCCCGTTTTCACGACTTGGTGGATGCGACCCAGGAGAAGTTGGAAGATATTTTCGACGACAGTGGCGAGGACCTGGATCAGGAGAACTCCGCCGGTGTGCTCACCGTGAAGTTCGAGAATGGTAGCCAATTGATTTTCAGTCGTCAGGAACCGCTGCGTCAGTTGTGGCTGGCGGCCCGTTCCGGTGGTTTTCACTTCGACTACGACGAAGAAAGCGGCAAATGGCAGTGCGACAAGAGCGAAGAGCTGTTGGGCGAAATGCTCACGCGTCTGGTCAAGGAACAAGCCGGCGTTGAGCTGGACTTCGAAGAGATTTGATTGTGACCCAGCCTTTACCTGTACGCCCGCCCAAGCCGCTGTTCAGCAATGTCAGCCCGGCGGTGCCGTCACCTTGTATCAGTTTGTGTCGCCTGGACGAGCAGAAAGTCTGCCTCGGTTGTTTCCGTCATGTGGAAGACATCCGGGAATGGCGCTCCGCCGACGATGCCCGCCGCCGGGTGATTTGTGCCCAGGCTGAGCAGCGCAGGGCGCACGCCTGAGGTCGCCTTGTTTATTTGTGTCGCTGTGGTAGTGTCCGGGTACGCCTCAACTCACCGAGGCCCGTGAGAACCCCGCCTTTTCCTGGCGGGGTTTTGCTTTTTTGTGCAGAAAAAAGGAGTCTGCCTGAATCATGACCGCACCTTCCATCATCCTCACCCGTCTGGACGTGCAGCGTCTGGAGCAACTGATCGACCGCCTTGGCGAAGAGTTTCCCGGCGTAGAAGCGTTGCAAGCCGAACTCGACCGCGCCGAAGACGTGGTTGGTCACGATGAAGTGTCTGCAGGTGTCGTGACCATGAACTCCAGCGTGCATTGCCGTGAGCAAGGCAGCGGCAAGGACTACCACCTGACACTCGTCTACCCGAAAGAAGCAAATGCCGACGAAGGCAAGATTTCGATTCTGGCGCCCGTGGGCAGTGCGTTGCTTGGCCTGCAAGTGGGCCAGCACATCGACTGGCCGGCACCCGGTGGCAAGACCCTGAAGCTGGAATTGCTGAACGTTGAAGGCCAGCCGAAAGACGGTGGCGCATTCCCCTTGTAAACGGAGCCGCTTTAAATCTGGCTCAGCGCCTCATTGAGCGACAGCTCCAGCTCGGCCTTGTAGCGCAAATACAAGTTGCTCGGGCTTTGCACATCACCGAGCAGTCCGGACAAATCCAGGTCGGTGATGTAGCAGCGGTAACGCTCGGTCTCCTGGCGTTGACCGACGATCTCCCGGGCGACCACCGCAAACAGTTGGTCGCCAAACTCCAGTTCGGAAAACTCCCGCTGATTGCAGTACAGGGTGATGCCCACCTGACCCGGTGCGGCCTTGCCGATAATCGCCTGCACGTCATAAAACGGCTTGTTGGCGGGGTTCGAAGGCGCTTGCCGCGCTTCGATGCCGCGCGCTCGCAGACCTCCTGACGGCAACAGTTGGTAATACAGGATTTGCACTTCGCCCAACGGCTGTTGCGAGTCCAGCGGGGAGAGCGCTTCCCGGCGGTAGATGATCGATTGCAGGAAGCGCTGCAACGGCGCCAGCAAGCTTTGCTCATCATGAAACGGCAAGCGTTGCTGCCAGAGCGCGTTGAATTCATCCAGCACGTACAGCTCGGCGAAGCCTTCGTTGACCCGGTAGAACACCTGCACACACTCGGCCAGGCCCATGGGCAGCAGCAGCGCCAGGTCGTGGTCTTCCAGCGCCATGGCGTCCAGGTGCAGCGGGCTGTACGCCACCAGCTCTTCGCTGAGGTAAGCGATCAGTGCGTCCTGGGTCAGCAATGGCACGTGGGTGGCTTGGCCCGGCATCAGTTCCATCACGTGATAGTGCTGTTGCACCTGGAGCAGGTAGCGGTAATTGCCCTGGCTGAGCAGCAGGTTTTGCGCGGTATCAAAGACCTCTTCCACACGCTGTGCAATGAACTGCGCGCGGTTGTGACAGAAGCAGCGCACTCGCAACCGGGGCAGGTGGTTTGGCGGTAACTGGTTGAGGTAGTCGCGCAAGCAATCGAGCAGCGCGTGCGGGCCGTCGTAGCGGCTGACCATCACCTCATTCCAGCTGTTGAGCGTGACCTGATCCAGGGTCAGCACCAGGTTGTCGCGCACCCCGGCGTAGCTCAGGGAGTCGGTGCGCTCGGTGGTCATCAGAATATTCAGGTCGCGGTGATGCTTAAGCGGGTCGACGCCGACGTTGATCAGCAACAGCACGTCTTCCGGCACCGCCGAGCGCAGCAGGCGTTCTTCATCGACGCCTGTCAGGGGCAGGGTGATGGTCTGTTGCAGGCTGCCGAGCAGGTTGAACAGCTCGAACTCGGTCATGTCACTCACGCCCGGGTGCAGGGCGAGGCGGGTGCTGCTGTCGATCACGCCGTTGCGGTGGCACCAGGTAAGCATTTCCAGCAAGTCGCGGCTGCGCTTGATCGGCGCGAAGTGCTCCCATTCCAGGGCTGTGAGGTTGCCGTTGTACAGGCCCCAGTGGTGCAGGCCCGGCTCCTTGCGGTTGGGCGATTGCACCAGGGTCAGGGTGTCTTCGGCCAGGTCCGGGGCGATGCCTGGATTAATGAACTCGACCTTGCCGGCTTTGCGCTCAAACGCCGCGTACAGGCGACGGCCCAGCACATTGAGGTCGCGTTTGTTGATCAGGCTGACGGTTTGTTCGGTGCGGGCGAATTGGTTCAGAAACCGATAGCTGTAATTCAGCTCATTCACCAGCGCACGGCGCTCGGACGCCACCTGGCGCACTTTCCACTGGCTGCGGCTGTCCAGCAGGGCCAGTTGGCGCTGGTCCCAACCCCATTCATCGGCCAGGCGCTCCAGCAGCAAGCGCTGCCAACCGCAGGTGCGCTGACCCGTTGTGAGCTTGCGGTTGACCTTCAAATAGAGGGCGCGCCTGACCAGCTCCAGGCGTTCCGGCTCGTTGCGCGCCGTGAGGTATTCCTCGATGCGGCGGTAAACCACGATGTAGGGGTCCAGCTCATCGAGGTCCATCTGGTTGGCAAATACCGCGCGCTTGAAGCGCAGGCTGAGGCAATGCACGTTCGGATGCTCGCTGGCGTAGACCTCGGTCAGCAGCAGTTTGAGCACCGATTTGTAGGGTGACTCGATGCCCTTGAACAGTTGCCACAGCCCGGCGCCAATAAATTCCCCCGGCGGGATGCGCGCCAGGTGGCCAAGGTCGAGGGTTTCATCGGCGCGGATAAAACGTTTGGAGATCAGCGCATGGGTGAACTCGGCGTAGCGGTTTTCTTCGTAGACCGGCACCAGCCACCAGATTGGCGTGCGCCCGGCCAGCCAGATGGCCGTGCGGTAGAACTCATCCAGCAACAAATAATGCTGGGTAGTGCCGCAGTCATCGGAACTGAGCTGTGTGTCGCGTTCGCCCAGCACAAAGCGCGTGGGCTCGATCAGGAAGAAGTGCGCCTCGGCGCCCATGCCCAGGGCCCAGGCCTTCAGCAGTTGGCACTTCTTGCGCAACTCGGCCAGTTCGCTTTCGCCAAGGTCCGGTGCGTGGCACACCCACACATCCATGTCGCTCTGATCCGCCTGGGCCAGGGTGCCGAGGCTGCCCATCAAGAACAACCCGTGGATCGGCCGGGGCGGGTTGCCATGGCGTGGCTTGTAGGAAAATGAGCGGGTCAGGCGCTGTGCTTCGGTCAGGGCCTGGGCGTCGGGTTCGAAGTTCGACAGGCCGGCTGGGGTGCTGCCCGATACATAGCCTGGCAACAGCGGGTGGTTGACGTGAAAAAACAGCGGCAACAGCGTCAATACGCTTTGTTGACGCGGGGTCAGCCCCTCGACAGCCCGGGCCATGCGGCCTTCGTTGAGGGCCATGAAGCGCGCGCGCAGTTGGGCCAGCACCTTGCGGTCGATGCCTTCGTCCAGGTCGGGGCGGATTTCATGGGTGCGGGTCATGTCGAACTCGGTGGCTCGCAGGGCCCGACGTGGGCGGCCGTGTGTGAGTTTACAGACAGAAGCGCAGGAGGTTTAGAGGGAAATGGATTTTGGCGTCAGAATGTTGGGCGATCCACAGCAACGCCCTGGGAATCCGCAAAAGGCGGACCCCATGGGCGGTATCAGATATTACGCAGCTTCTTTGGTCGAGGCAGTGGTCAGGATGGTCAGCAGGGTTTGGGCTTGTTCTGCAGCGTCCCGACCCAGGCTGGTCAGGTAACCGCCATCCGGTTGATCGATAAGCCCTTTCGCGTGGAGGCGCTTGGCAGCGGCGATGGCAGTGGGAGCGGCGGTCTGGTGGACTTTCAGACCTTCCTGGGTGCTGCCCAGGCTGAAGAGTGTAAGGATTTCCAGTTCGGCAACCAATTCAGGGGTATACGACATAAGGACTCCAGACTTTCTAAGAATTTATTAGAGGCTAGCAGGGCATAAGGTGAACGCACTTTGCCGAACTGTCCAGCCGGTTGTGGGCGCTGGCTTGCCTGCGATGCTGGCGACTCGGTTTAACGGTTGCACAGAGGCGATGCCATCGCAGGTCAGCCAGCTCCCACAGGGATCAGCACCCGCCTGGAGTTTTGGATGTTATTGGTTCTCTGGAGGCAATTCGGGCAACGCCCGCAGCGCGGTTTCGTACCATTGGGTATCGAAGGCGCGGTCCTCTTCGAGCATCTTGTCGATTTCGACGGCGAGCACGTGGGCCATCAGTTGCAAGATTTCTTCACGCTCGTAACCCACCAGGGTCAACTTGTTGAGCGTCGCTTTGGCCGCAGGCGGGTTGTCGCTTTCGATTTGGTTTTCGATGGCCTGGGTCAGGGTACTTTCGGTGAATTCTTCTTCGTCGTTGTCGATATCGGTTGGCTCGCTCATGGCAGGCTCCTCAAGGAAAAGGCCGCCAGTCTACGCCCATTCAGGTGGGTGATGCTGCTGGTCAGGAAGGGCCTTCGGCTCTATAACTCTTGCAGCCAACCCCACACCCGGCCTGGAGGCAGTCGCAATGCTCAAGCTCTACGGATTTTCGGTCAGCAACTACTACAACATGGTCAAACTGGCGTTGCTGGAGAAAGGGCTACCCTTTGAGGAGGTGCCGTTTTTCGCGGGCCAGACACCTGAAACGCTCGCCGTGAGCCCGCGCGGCAAGGTGCCGGTGCTGGGCGTCAAACAGGGCTTTATCAACGAAACCAGCGTGATCCTCGAGTACATCGAGCATACCCAGGAAGGCCCGGCGCTGCTGCCCGCTGAGCCATTCCAGCGCGCGCAAGTGCTGGCGCTGTGCCGGGAAATCGAGCTGTACATCGAATTGCCCGCCCGTGCGTGTTTCGCCGAAGCGTTTTTCGGCACGCCGGTGCCGGAGGCGATCAAGGAGAAATCCAAATCCGAGCTGCTGCTTGGGATCGCTTCGTTAGGTCGGCACGGCAAGTTCGCGCCCTATGTGGCGGGGGAAAGCTTCACGATTGCGGATCTTTATTTTATGTACAGCCTGAACCTCGCCGGTGCGGTGGGCGAGAAGCTGTTTGGGCTGGATTTGCTGGCAGAGCTGCCTGCGGCGAAGGCGTTGCTGGAGAAGCTGAATGCAATGCCCAACGCGCAGAAGGTTGCGGCGGACAGGGAAGCGGCGATGCCGGCGTTTATGGCGATGATAGCGGCGAAGAAGTAGTTTCTCAGCGCTTATCAAATGTGGGAGCGGGCTTGCTCGCGAAGGCGGTGTGTCAGTTACCCATTGGCTGACTGATCCACCGCCTTCGCGAGCAAGCCCGCTCCCACATTTTTTTGACCGGGTTGTGAATGGGCGCTCGAGTTAGCGGCTGGCGAGCAATGCCTGGCCGCGCACCACGGCAGCCTTCACCTGCGCCGGCGCAGTGCCGCCGATGTGGTCTCGGGCATTCACCGAACCTTCCAGGGTCAACACCGCAAACACGTCCTGCTCGATCTGGTCGCTGAATTTACGCAGCTCTTCCAGGCTCATTTCGGCCAGGTCCTTGCCCGTGTCCACGCCGTACTTCACCGCGTGGCCGACGATTTCGTGGCAGTCGCGGAACGGCAGGCCACGGCGCACAAGGTAGTCCGCCAGGTCAGTTGCGGTGGAGAAACCACGCAGCGCGGCTTCGCGCATGATCGCGTGCTTGGGCTTGATCGCCGGGATCATGTCGGCAAAGGCGCGCAACGAGTCACGCAGGGTGTCGGCGGCGTCGAACAGCGGTTCCTTGTCTTCCTGGTTGTCCTTGTTGTAGGCCAGAGGCTGGCCTTTCATCAGGGTCAGCAGGCCCATCAGCGCGCCGAATACACGACCGCTTTTGCCACGTACCAGCTCGGGTACGTCCGGGTTTTTCTTTTGCGGCATGATCGAGCTGCCGGTGCAGAAGCGGTCTGGCAAGTCGATGAACTGGAATTGCGCGCTGGTCCACAGCACCAGCTCTTCGGAGAAGCGCGACAAGTGCATCATCGCGATGCTGGCGGCGGCGCAGAATTCGATGGCGAAGTCCCGGTCCGATACGCCGTCCAGGGAGTTGCCGCCCACGGCGTCAAACCCCAGCAGCTGCGCGGTGTATTCGCGGTCGATCGGGTAAGTGGTGCCGGCCAGTGCGGCGCTGCCCAAGGGCATGCGGTTGGCGCGCTTGCGGCAATCCACCAGGCGTTCGTAGTCGCGGCTGAGCATTTCGAACCAGGCCAACAGGTGGTGGCCAAAGGTCACAGGTTGTGCGGTTTGCAGGTGGGTGAAGCCCGGCATGATGGTGCCCGACTCACGCTCGGCCTGCTCCAGCAGGCCTTTTTGCAGGCGGGTGATTTCGCCAAGGATCAGGTCGATTTCATCGCGCAGCCACAGGCGGATATCGGTGGCCACTTGGTCGTTACGGCTACGACCGGTGTGCAGTTTTTTACCGGTCACACCGATGCGATCGGTGAGGCGCGCCTCGATATTCATGTGCACGTCTTCCAGATCGACGCGCCAGTCGAACGTGCCGGCTTCGATCTCACCACGGATGGTGGTCAGGCCGTCGATGATGCTGTCGCGCTCGGCGTTGGTCAGCACGCCGACCTTGGCCAGCATCGTGGCGTGGGCGATGGAGCCCATGATGTCGTGGCGGTACAGGCGCTGGTCGAAGGTGACGGAGGCGGTGAAGCGGGCGACGAAGGCGTCGACGGGTTCACTGAAGCGGCCGCCCCAGGACTGGTTGGTCTTGTCGGTGCTCATGGATTCGCTCGTGATCTGCTTAAAAGAGGCGTGAAGGTGTGCCGCCGATAATAACAGGGTTGCCCGCGGAGGCGGTGCTGCGGGTGATCGGCATTTTTATTTGTGCCAGGCATGGCTAAGTGCCTTGCCGTCGGCCGCATCCGGGACGAGACTGCAAGCAGAGTCTTATTGATGCGATATTTTACGAATGAGCTCTATCGTCTCGGCGAGCGTCTACAGTTGGACTATTAGTGTGTGAATGCACCAAAGTCGGGTGATGCGGTCATACCCAGACTGTCCATTTAAAAAGGGGGGTATTCGGATTGTGTATCAGCAAACCCTGGGACGATGCGCGAAAGCTGCAAGTCTTGGGCGTTATTGAACAGGTCCGGGTAAATTTGGGTGCCGCTCTCGGGGCACTTTTTGCCGCTCGCGCTAGTCTTAGCGTGGATCGCTGTGACGCAAGTCACCGCACCTGTCTACGCTATCCTTGTGCGAGACTCACGCAGGAATCCAGCGCTATATGAATGTCCTGATCGTTGATGACGAACCCCAAGCCCGCGAGCGACTGAGCCGTCTGGTCAGTGAACTCGAGGGTTATGCAGTCCTTGAACCGAGCGCCACCACGGGTGAAGAGGCGTTGACGCTGATCGACAGCCTCAAGCCGGATGTGGTGTTGCTTGATATCCGCCTGCCAGGCCTTGATGGCCTGCAGGTTGCCGCCCGACTGAGTGAGCGCGAATCGCCACCAGCCGTGGTGTTATGCGCGGCGCAAGATGAGTTCCCCGAGCAGACGCTCGAAGATAGCGGCGTCGCCTTCCTGCTCAAACCAGTGGCAGGCGATGCATTGCTCAAGGCCCTGAAAAAGGCCGAGCGACCCAATCGTATCCAACTCGCTGCCCTGACTCAGCCAGCCGCTCAAAGTGGCAACGGGCCGCGCAGCCATATCAGTGCGCGAACCCGCAAAGGTATCGAGCTGATTCCCCTGAGCCAGGTGGTTTACTTTATTGCCGACCATAAATACGTGACCTTGCGTCACGAGGCAGGCGAAGTGCTGCTTGATGAGCCACTCAAGGCCCTTGAGGATGAATTTGGCGACCGTTTCGTGCGCATCCATCGCAACGCGCTGGTGGCCCGAGAGCGAATTGAACGCTTGCAGCGTACGCCCCTTGGGCACTTTCAGCTGTTTTTGAAAGGGCTTAACGGCGACGCCCTGATCGTCAGCCGGCGCCATGTGGCTGGCGTGCGCAAGATGATGCAGCAGCTTTAGCCCGAGGGCTGTGGCGCGGTCTGTATTTCCTATCCCGGTGCGGCGTGGCCAGGGAGGCCCCGCACTTGCTGATTCAAATCAAGGCGTATTTGCCTGAGCTGTTATTATCTGCCGTATCTATTCAGTACGGATTGATCCATGTCCTCTCGCGAAATCCGCATCGCCACCCGTAAAAGTGCCCTGGCCTTGTGGCAGGCCGAATACGTTAAAGCACGCCTTGAGCTGGCCCATCCGGGCCTCAAGGTCACCCTGGTGCCCATGGTCAGTCGCGGTGACAAACTGCTGGACTCGCCGCTGTCGAAGATCGGCGGCAAGGGCCTGTTCGTCAAGGAACTGGAAACCGCGCTGCTGGAAAACGCAGCCGACATCGCCGTGCATTCGATGAAAGACGTGCCGATGGGCTTCCCGGAAGGCCTTGGCCTGTATTGCATCTGCGAGCGCGAAGACCCGCGCGACGCCTTCGTGTCCAACACCTACGCGTCTCTGGATGAACTGCCTTTGGGCAGCATCGTTGGCACGTCCAGCCTGCGTCGCCAGGCGCAGTTGCTGACGCGTCGCCCGGACCTGCAAGTTCGCTTCCTGCGCGGCAACGTCAACACCCGGCTGGCCAAGCTGGACGCCGGCGAATATGACGCGATCATCCTCGCGGCAGCCGGTTTGATCCGCCTTGGCTTCGAAGACCGTATCACCTCGGCGATCAGCGTCGAGGACAGCTTGCCGGCAGGCGGGCAGGGTGCAGTGGGCATTGAATGCCGTACCGTCGACAGTGAAATCCACGCCTTGCTCAAACCCCTTGATCACGCAGATACCGAAGTTCGTGTCACGGCCGAACGAGCCCTGAACAAACACCTCAATGGTGGCTGCCAGGTGCCGATCGCCTGCTACGCCGTGCTCGAAGGCGAAAACCTTTGGCTGCGTGGTTTGGTCGGGGATCCAGACGGCAGCTTGCTGCTCACCGCCGAGGTGCGCGGGCCACAGCGTGATGCGACGGCATTGGGTATCCAGGTGGCCGAAGAGCTGTTGGAAAAAGGCGCTGGCGCCATTCTGCAAAAGGTCTACGGCGAGGCAGGCCCGCAGTGACCCAATGGCGTGTGTTGTTGACGCGGCCTGCCGAGGAGTCGATGGCCCTGGCGGCGTCGTTGGCTGACGCTGGCATCTTCAGCAGCAGCCTGCCCTTGCTGGACATTGAAGCGCTGCCGATCACAGCCGAACAACAGGCTGTATTGGCTGACCTGAGCCGCTATTGCGCGGTGATCGTGGTGAGCAAACCGGCTGCGCGCCTGGCCTTGCAACATCTGGATCAAACCTGGCCGACGCTGCCCTGGTTCAGCGTTGGCGCGGCTACTGCGCAGGTATTGGCCGATTACGGCCTCAACGTTCAGTGTCCCGCTACCGGCGACGACAGCGAGGCCTTGCTCGCACTGCCGGCCTTGCGCGAGGCTGTCGCACGTCCCGGCGCGCGGGTGCTTATCCTGCGCGGCGAAGGAGGGCGGGAATTGCTCGCTGAGCGTTTGCGCGAGGGAGGTGCTAGTGTCGACTATCTGGAGCTGTATCGGCGGTTCCTTCCGCAATACGACGCCGGGGAGTTGCTGCAGCGCATCCAGTTGGAACGCTTGAACGGCTTGGTGGTCAGCAGTGGGCAGGGTTTTTTACACTTGCAGGCCATGGCCGGCGGCGATTGGCCGCAGGTGGCGCAGCTGCCGTTGTTCGTGCCCAGCCCGCGCGTGTATGAAATAGCGCGCGCCGCTGGCGCAGAAAAAGTTGTGGATTGTCGCGGCGCAAGTGCCGCGGCTTTGTTAGTGGCGTTGCGCAGTTCTGCCTTGTGAAGCAGGCCGCCCCCACTCTCTGATACGCAAAGGACGGATACGTGAGCGAAACAGCCTTGCCTAAAGATGAAACCCAACCCGCACTCGATGCGCCGGTTGAGTCACAGGTTACCGCGCCACGCCGTGGCAACGGCCTGGCAGTCGTCGCCCTGTTGCTCGGCGCCGCAGGTGTTGCCGCCGGCGGTTGGGGGATCTGGCAGGTCCGCGCCCTGCAAGCCAGCAGCCAGCAACAGCTCGGCCAGGTGCAGACCCTCGATGACCAATCCCAATCCCTCAAGCAGAGCCAGCAGCAATTGGCGGCTCGCCTGGCGCAGTTGCCCTCAGCCGATGAGCTGGAGGAGCGCCGTCGTCTGGTCGCCCAATTGCAGGGTGATCAACAGCGCTTGAGCCAGCGCCTGGAAACCGTGCTGGGTGCCAGCCGCCAGGATTGGCGCCTGGCTGAGGCTGAGCATTTGATCCGTCTGGCCAGCTTGCGTTTGTCGGCCTTGCAGGACATCAACAGTGCCCAGTCGCTGGTCCAGGGCGCCGACGAGATTCTTCGCGAACAGAGCGACCCGGGTGCCTACGCCGCTCGCGAGCAATTGGCCAAGAGCCTTGCCGCGCTGCGCAGCACCGAACAACCGGACCGCACCGGGCTGTACCTGCAATTGGCGGCGCTGCGCGATCAGGTGGTGCAACTGGCCGCGATCGCCCCGGAATACCAGCTTACCGAGCCGGGTTCCGAAGGGCGCTCGACCACAGATACGGCTAACCGTTGGAGCCAATGGTGGGAGCAGATTTCCCGCTACTTCCGCATCGACTTCAACCCGGACGATAACATTCGTCCGCTGCTCGCCGGTCAAGGCTTGAATCAGGTGCGCCTGGCCCTCAGCCTCGCCCTGGAGCAAGCGCAATGGGCGGCACTGAATGGCGAAACGGCGGTGTACAGCCGCTCCCTGGGTGAAGCGCGCAGCGTACTGCAAGACAACTTCAATCAGGACAACCCGCAGAGCAAAGCCATGCTGGCGCGTATCGCCGAGCTTGAGCCCAAGACTGTCTCCGTGGTCACGCCGGACCTGGCCGCAAGCCTGGCAGCGGTGCAGGCTTATCTCGAGCGCCGCCATCTGTCTGCCGATGAAGCCAAGGCGTCGGCGAGCACGCCGGCGACCCAGGAGTAGAGCCGATGAAGCGTTTCTATGTGATCCTGGTGTTGGCAATTGTGATCGCCCTGGCGCTGGCCGTGGGCATTTCGAAACACACCGGCTACGTGCTGATTACCTATCCCCATGTGCTGCATTACGAGTCGAGCCTGTGGGCCACACTGGTGGCGCTGTTTGCCGTCGGCTTGGCGATTTACCTCGTTCGTGTGCTGCTGAGCCTGATCACCACTTCCGGTGGCGTGGTCAACCCGTGGTCGCGGCGCAACCGCAGCCGACGTGTGCAGATCGCTATCGAACAGGGTCAGATGGACCTCGCTGAAGGCCGCTGGGCCAGTGCGGAGCGCCATTTGCACCGTGCCGCCGAGGCTGAACGTCATCCGTTGCTGTACTACCTAGGTGCCGCGCGCGCAGCCAATGAGCAGGGCCGTTATGAGGAGTCTGACGGTTTGCTGGAGCGCGCCCTGGAGCGCCAGCCGCAGGCTGAACTCGCCGTCGCCTTGAGCCATGCGCAATTGCAGATGGACCGCGGTGACACGGAAGGCGCGTTGGTCACATTGCAGGCCATGCACGCGCGTCATCCTCACAACCCGCAGGTTTTGCGTCAGTTGCATCGCCTGCACCAACAGCGAGGCGATTGGTCCTCGGTAATTCGCCTGTTGCCTGAACTGCGTAAAGACAAAGTGTTGCCCGCGACCGAGCTTGCCGAACTGGAGCGCCGTGCCTGGGGTGAAAACCTGGGGTTGGCTGCTCAGCGTGAAGAGCAGGGCGAGGCGGGGTTGCAGGGCCTTGAGCGCGCATGGGAGCAGCTGACTTCCGCGCAGCGCCAAGAGCCACAATTGGTCCTGGCATACGCTGAGCAACTGCGTCGACTGGGCGCCGATGCCAGCGCGGAAGAAGCGCTGCGTGGCGCGATCAAGCGCGGTTACGACAGCCATCTCATCCGTCTTTACGGCTTGCTGCGCGGCAGTGACCCCGCACGGCAATTGAAGTTTGCCGAAGGTTGGCTCAAGGATCATCCGGGAGACGCCAGCCTGCTGCTGACGCTGGGGCGCCTTTGCCTGCAAAACAGTTTGTGGGGCAAAGCGCGGGACTATCTGGAAAGCAGCCTGCAGGTGCAGCGCAACCCGGAAGCCTGTGCTGAATTGGCGCGACTGCTGGCCCAATTGGGTGATACCGAACGCAGTAATCAGTTGTTCCAGGAAGGCCTTGGGCTTCTGGACAGCCGTCTGCTGGCGGCGCCTTTGCCGGTGCCTGCACGGGTCTGAAGTCTGTAGGATGAGTGTCAGGGCTGGCCCGGAAACTTCCGAGGGCCAGCCTTGAGTTACTGCGCTGATGCCTGACTTAAAGCGCTATGTAGCAAATTCCTACTGCCATTTGTTTGAAGTCATCCAGGTTCTGACGGCATATCCCTATGCTCTCGCGGAATTGTCCGCTCTAACGCGTATTGAAAGGGGTCGGGCCTTTCCTCTACCGTAACGACCTATCTTTTGCGGTACGGATAAAAATGTCTTTGGCCCCTTCACGTTCCCTGTTTCTCCTGGCGTTCATGGCTGGTGCGCTGACGTTGGGCGTGTCTTTTTACCTTGAGTACCACGCGCTGCTGCGCCCGTGCTTTCTGTGCCAACTGCAACGCATTCTTCTGGCGACATTCACGCTGACCAACCTGATCGCAGCGGCCCACGGCCCAAAACGCGCTGCTGCCTACCTTTACGGGCTGGCGAGTTCGGGGTGTGCATTGCTTGGCTCAATCACCGCTGTGCGCCAGGTGCTGCTGCAAAATGCCGCGCCTGAGCAAGTCAGGGATTGTTGGCCCAGCCTGCACGACATGATTGAGAACCTGTCGATTTGGCAAGCGCTGCAATCGACGGTCAAGGGCACCGTGGACTGTGCCGAGAATAACTGGACCCTGTTTGACCTGAGCCTGCCCGAGTGGAGCCTGTTGTTCTTCGTGGCAATGCTGATCCTGGGCATCATGCAGTTTTCACACTCGCTGCTGAACCGGCGCTTGCAGCTGGTGCAGCACTAAAAGCATGTCGCGGTTTGTCGGGCAGGATTAAACACTTGTATGAACATTCTCTCCTGCGTACCTTGAAGCCACAGTCATGCGGGCATAATCTGGCCCGCACGCGTTAACGAAACCGTATGTCAGACGCGGCCTTGTCCGCCTGCTGCTGCCTACCTGAAGTATCGAGCGGGCACAGGGCAGCAGCGCCCCTATAGGGAAGAGAGATCATCATGCTGGAAAGTTGTCAGAATGCTCAGGAACGCTGGGGTGGGGTGCACAAGCTGATCGACAGCTGGTTGAAGGCACGTCACGAACTGGTTCGGGCCTTTGATGCTCTCGGCGCCAAGCCCGAGGCACTGGCTGAGAATCGCGAACCGTTGCAGGACTTCTGCGGTGTGCTCATGGACTATGTGTCAGCGGGCCACTTCGGTGTCTATGATCAGTTGACCAACGAAGCCAAAGCCTTTGGCGATGATGGAGGTTTGGAGCTTGCTGAGACTATTTCTCCACGCCTTGATGCCATCACCGTAAAGCTTGTCGCGTTCAACGACCTGTGTGATGCCGGTAAATGTGTTGCCGAAAAATTCAAAGAGTTGGGTGGATTGCTGCATGAGCGTTTCGAACTGGAAGACTGCCTGATCGAAGTGCTGCACAACGCCCACAAGGAAGAGGCTGCCGCCACCCAGGCGTGACCTTTTGCTGGCGAGATAAAAAAACGGTGCGCATTGCGCACCGTTTTTTATTGGCTCAGTGGCGAATGCCGAGCAACTCGATCTCGAAGACCAGCGGTGTATACGGCGGTATCAGCTCGCCGGCACCGTCGGCACCATAAGCCTGAGCCGATGGAATCACCAAGCGCCATTTCGCGCCCGCCGGCATTTGTTGCAGCGCGCTGCTCCAACCGCTGATCACACTGTCGAGGCGAAACCATTGCGGTTGAGTGCTCTTGTCGAAGACGGTCCCATCGGGCAGGCGGCCCACGTATTTCACTTGCACTTCATCACTGGCCAAAGGCTTGCTGCCGGTGCCGGGTGTCAGCTCGGTGAGCAGAATTCCATCCGCTAATTCACGCACGCCGCTGGCGGCTTTTTCCCTGGCCAAAAATTGTTGTTCACCCGCGAGTGCCTTTTCGCTTTGGGGGACCTCGGCAGCGGCTGCGGTCTGTGCTTCGTGTATCGCGAGAATTTGCTCGATGCGGGCATTGTCCAGAGCCAGTGGCTTGCCTTGATAGGCTTGCTTGAGGCCGTCGAGCAGCGCCTGAACTTGCAGGTCGGGCACCTCCTGGCGCAAGCGCTCGCCGAGGCTTGCGCCCAGGCTATAGGCGAGGTCGTGCGGGTCTTGCTCAGCTGTTTTGGACGACGCTTGCGCGCTCGCATTCGCCACCGAAATCGCCAGGCCAAGCATTAGAAAAAGGTAACGCGACATGGGGCTTCTCCCGCCGAAAGTGCGACGGATTATGCCAGCGTGAGTGCGTAAAAAGTGCCGTGGTTTTCCGTTATGTCGATAAGAATTTTCTCACGGTGCAACGCAACGCAAACGATACTGTCAACATGCCCTAGCGGCGGTAAGAGCAGAGGGCTAGTATGAGCCGCACCCAAGTCAGCCAGGAGGTAAACCATGTCGGCCAAACAGAAGCCTGTAAATACCCCGTTGCATTTACTCCAACAACTGTCGGGCAGCCTGCTCGAACATCTGGAAAGCGCGTGTTCCCAAGCGTTGGCTGATGCAGAAAAACTGCTCGCCAAGCTGGAAAAACAACGCGGTAAAGCGCAAGAAAAGCTGCACAAGTCCCGCACCAAATTGCAAGACGCCGCCACTGCCGGCAAGGCCAAGGCTCAAGCTAAAGCCAAAGACGCAGTCAAAGAACTTGAGGACCTGTTGGACGCTCTCAAGGATCGCCAGGCTGAAACCCGCACCTACATTTCCCAACTCAAAAAAGATGCTCAGGAAAGCCTGAAACTGGCCCAGGGCGTTGGTCGTGTGAAAGAAGCTGTGGCAAAAGTACTGGGTACGCGTACCCCGGCAAAAGCGGTTGCAGCGAGCACGGCGAAAAAGCCAGCGAGCAAAGCAGTTGCTGCCAAGCCAGCGGCAAAAGCGGCTGCGAAACCAACTGCTAAAACTGCTGCTGCAAAACCAGCCGCCAAGCCAGCTGCCAAAACCGCTGCTGCAAAACCAGCCGCCAAGCCAGCTGCTAAAACCGCTGCTGCAAAACCAGCCGCCAAGCCAGCTGCCAAAACTGCTGCTGCAAAACCAGCCGCCAAGCCAGCTGCTAAAACCGCTGCTGCAAAACCAGCCGCCAAGCCAGCTGCTAAAACTGCTGCTGCAAAACCGGCCGCCAAGCCAGCTGCTAAAACTGCTGCTGCAAAACCGGCCGCCAAACCAGCTGCCAAAACTACTGCTGCAAAACCAGCCGCCAAGCCAGTTGCTAAAACTGCTGCTGCAAAACCGGCCGCCAAGCCAGCTGCTAAAACTGCTGCTGCAAAACCGGCCGCCAAGCCAGCTGCCAAAACTACTGCTGCAAAACCAGCCGCCAAGCCAGTTGCTAAAACTGCTGCTGCAAAACCGGCCGCCAA